>CALKCC010000194.1 GCA_938082855.1 uncultured Pirellulaceae bacterium
CCACAAATAGAAGCGAGTTGGGGACAAACAGCTTCGTGTTGTCATCTGCTTGCAGCACCGTGTAGCGTAAGTCGGTACTCAGGACGGTTCCCTGATAGCCTTTGACAGAGATGTAGTTTTTCTTCTCGAACGGTTTGTAAATCAGAATCAATACGCCAGCCAGTACGTTGGAAATGACATCTTTTAGAGCAAATCCAAGTGCAAAGCCGGTTAGCCCGAGTCCGGCGACCAACGCGGATACGTCGACGCCTAAGGCAGACAGAGCAGTGACAAGCCCCAGGATGATCACGGCAGTCTTTACCACTCGCCCTAGAAAAATCGCTAGATCGTCATCGATGTGTTGCGACTTCCCAATTCGTTCAGCCAGCTTCTGTAGAATTTTGGCAACGATATAAAACCCGAGAAATGTAAGCAGGCTTAAACCCGTCGTCTCGGCAATTTGAGACCATTCCATTTCCCATAGATTGATCTCGTCAGTGACTGTACTGGTGGCTTCTTCAGCAAAAAGTAATAGATGGTTCATGCTATTGGGTGTCAAAAACTCTCGCGCAGGATTACATTTGCGGTCAAGAATAATGAAGATGAGCTCTTGAGAGCAATAGCAGACGTTTGCAGGCAGAGGCGAGTTGGTACGCTGTTAACCTTGAATTGTCTTTACTAGGTCTGTGGTACCTAGTGAACGCGTGGGGTAAAAGATTTCGCCGGCTCGAAACCCCGCTTCAGCCCCGACCTGCATGGCAAAGGAACGCACTCGGTCGTAGACATACTCCTTCTCGGGCGGAAACTGTGTTTGATAGCAGCGTATCGATTCGAGTTTCATTTCCAGCGTGTCGCTTATGTCCATGGTGATATGGCCGCTTGGGCTTGCATGGTGCATTGGTTCAAACGCTAGACGGAAATAAAGTTGTTTAGAAATGATGTGTCTTGGGAGATCACCGAAATGTTCCGGCCATTTGCAAAGCCGCGAGTAGAAAACAGCGGCATCCGTGATCTGCATCGCCTGATAGTGGTCTGGGGATGCCATGGGTGTTTTGTCGCCGAATCCGATGACGATACTGGGACGATATTTACGGAATTCTTTAGCGAGTGTGACTCTGTGTTCAAAGCAGTCAAACAAGGCGCGGTTGGGCATGTCCAGAGTAATGCGTTTGGTAATTCCCAACGCCGTGGCTGCTTGACGGGCCTCTTCGAGTCGGACTTCGGGGCCTGGGCTCAGTGGGGTCGGCTCTCCATCGGTCAGGTCAATGATGCCGACTTTGTACCCCAGCTGAACTAATTTGGCGAGTGTACCACCGCAAGCAATTTCAACATCGTCCGGATGTGCGCCTACCGCGATCACATCAAGCTGTTCATAGTCCTGAGAGTTGTCCGTCAAAGCAAATTGTCCTGGTATGAGAATTGGGTAATGCTATTGAATATCTTCGTAGCGAAAACCTTTTCTGAAAGTCATGTGTGGCTTACCAGCCACTTCAGCGTAAGGGTAGACGAGAAAGTTTACGGGACCACCCTGCTGTTCCGGTGTAAGCGTTAAATCTCGGCCGACTGAAAAGGTCACACGATTTTCTGTTAAATTCCCGTAGTAATAGTCATTGAGGCTGGGGTCTTTGTCAGCTTCAGAGATGTCTACGGGGATCCAGGTTTCATTGGCGACGAATTTGGCCCAGCAGTGATATCCTCCGACTTCTCCCTGCCCTCGTTCTGAGGCAATTGGGAATCCAATTTCAAATCTGGCTGGGATCTTCTGTTCGCGGCAAACCGAAATGAACAGGCTGTGGAAGTCCGTGCAGTTGCCAAAGCCGTTGCCGCAGGCCCAGACACTATCACCTCGTCCCCAATCACCGCCTTCTGGCTTGTCATACTTCATGCGATTATTGACCGCGTCATAAATCTGTCGCCCTGCGGTAAGGCGATTCTCAGCTAACGTTGTGTCACCTAAGACTTGCTCTGAGAGATTTTGGTCGACAGGAACCAATTTAGAAGGAAGCGTAAAGGCAGTTGCCTGCTCTTCGGTGATTTTTTCACCTTGGGCTTGGATTGCTTCACTTCGTGTCAAATGGTAGACGATCTGAAACGGTACTTCGCCTTGTTCATTGGCTTTGGCCGTGAAGTGAAGGATTTGGTTTCCATAAACCTTCTCTTCCTCGATGGTGAATTCGCCGGGTACGTCAATCTCTCGGTCTAAAATCTGCTGTTCGTGTGTATCGCCAGCGACAGGAAGCCAAACGGAGACTTCGTCCCCCGCATTTAATTCTGCTATTGCGCCTGCATAGGTAAATTTAAATTCCCTAGTCGCAGCCTCCCTGTTCGGTGCTGGCCCATCCGACGCGGAATCTGCTGTGGCGTTTGATGTGTCAGAGGAATCTGGGACCGTTGGTGTTGGCTCGGGTTGAGAGTCATTTTGATCAGGCAGACACCCTGCAGTGCTGAGGCTGAAGAAGATGACCAATAGCGTGATTAAGTGCTTCATGGTGCTCATGTCGGTGTAAAAAAAAGGGGCTACGTTGCCGCAGCCCCTTTGTTTGGTGAGTTGAGATCTTAGAGTACGACGGTGTTCTTATTTCCTGGTACTGCAACATTGTAGTTGCCGTCAGCATCAGGGGTTAAAGGTGCGTCGTCATCTAGGGATGAAAGTTCATCGACGTTGCAAAGTGACAGGTCGGAATTGATGGCATCGTCCCACTGGATCATTTTTCCAGAGTATGTTGCCATACGTCCAAGGATTGCCGTCATCGTGCTCTTGGCACCGTAATCACCTTCATTGGGGCGTTTGCCTTCCCGCAAGTCAGCGAACATGTCGTGATGTTCCTGTTGATGGCCACCACGTCCCAGTCCTCGGGCATTGAAGAGCTCTTTGCCGTCGGCATCCCAGATGCGTCCAGCAGCAATGTCACAGGTTCCGGCGGTTCCATGAGCATGCTCTGAAACGCTGTTCCAGCAACCTTGGATGTGTCGGCATTGGCTGAACATTTTCATACCACTGGCATAAGTGAATTCGATCAGGTGATGGTCGAAGATTTCACCATGATCTTTGCCATTACGAACTTCACGTCCTCCCTGCCCTTGAGCAGAAACTGGGAAGTCATTGGCGAGCCAGTTAATGACATCGATGTTGTGAATGTGCTGTTCGTTGATGTGGTCACCACAGAGCCAATTGAAGTAGTACCAATTCCGCATTTGGTATTCAAGTTCGGATTGATCAGCCTGACGAGGACGAACCCATACTCCGCCGCTATTCCAATAGGCTCGGCTAAGGACGATATTCCCGATGGCACCGTCGTGAAGACGTTTCATGGTTTCGATGTATGCTTCTTCGTGTCGACGTTGGAGGCCAACTTGAACGCAAAGGTTTTTCTCTTTGGCAATTTTGTTTGCATCCAGTACTCGGCGGACACCTGGAGCATCGGTGGCAACAGGTTTTTCCATGAATACATGTTTTCCAGCATTAACACCAGCTTCGAAATGTAGCGGGCGGAAGCCAGGAGGTGTTGCCAGAATTACGAGATCGCAATCGGACTCCATCACCTTTTTGTAAGCATCCAGTCCAACGAACATCGTGTCTGGCGTTACTTTGACTTTTTCGTTGTGCTTGCTTTTGATCGCTCGGTACGCACCCTGCAGGCGGTCTTCGAAGACATCTGCCATTGCCACGAGGTGTACATCGCCATTGGTGTTCATGGCCTGAACGGCAGCTCCCGTACCCCGGCCACCACAGCCTACCAAGCCGATTTTGATGACTTCGTCACCATAGGCATGAGCGGCACGGGCGATTTGTAGGTTTCCTGCCACAGTACTACCTGCAACTAGGATCGTTGATTTTTTGATGAAGTCACGTCGAGACTTTGTTGACGATTTAGGCTCGTTACTCATCTATAAGCTCCACTTCGAATTGAAGAATGTTGATTTGCATGTTGGACTGGGGGCTTCGAACCACTGTGTACTACAGGGAAATCTAGCCAAAACCCGTCTGTTTAGCATACTTACAAATATGACAAAGTACAATGAGAAGCATTGACCTCCATCAGCATTGGACGATGGCGTAGCCAGATAGGTACGAAGGCATTTAATGAACCCACTACTACGAAAAAACAGCCTGCTCTCTGCGATTGGAGTGCTTTTGGGGCTCCATTCGGCAGTTTTCGCGCAACAAGAAAACGAGCCTCCACAGCTTTATTCCAGATCAGCAGAGTTGATGGGCGTGGAGTTCAGGATATCGCTGTATTCTGATTCAGAAGCACGGGCAACCGAGGCATGTGAAAAGGCGTTTGCCAGAATTTCGCAAATTGAATCCCGACTTAGTAATTATCAGGCAGACAGTGAAGTCAACATGCTTTGTCAATCCGATAAACCTGTTCTGGTAAGCGATGACTTGTGGTTTGTATTGCAGGAATCGGTCTTTTACTGGAAGGTTTCTGAAGGGGCATTTGACGTTACGGTGGGACGCCTTACCAGGTTGTGGCGAAGAGCCCGTCGTATGAAACAACTTCCGGCTGCGGAAAGACTCAGAGAGGAATCGCTGTATGTTGGTTCGCAGTATCTGTTGCTCAATCCCAAGGATCAGACGGTTGCTGTACTCAAGCCCGGCGTATTGATTGATTTGGGAGCCATAGGGAAAGGCTATGCTGCAGATCAGGCAATGTTAGTTTTGCGTTCGCTGGGCATTGGTTCAGCGGTCATCAATGCCAGTGGAGATGTCCTGTTTGGCGATCCGCCACCAGGAAAAAGTGGCTGGCCAGCAGCTGTCAGTGGATTGGATCCGAACGGTCCTCCGAGACTGCTCGAGCCTCAGGCTAATACTGCGATTGCGACCAGTGGGGACGCCTACCAGCACCTTGAAATAGATGGTCGCCGCTACTCTCATATCATTGACCCTCGCAACGGCTCACCGGTTAGAGGGCGTAGTAGTGTAAGCGTCCTGGCCAATTCTGGTTTGCGGTCGGATGCATTGGCCAGCGCTGTGGCTGTATTGGGCCCTCGGGCCGGACTCAAATTAATCGAAAGCTTGGCCGGTACCGAAGCAACGGTCCTTTATCAACGCCGTGAAGGGAAAGCTGTCGGGGACTACAGAACCGTTGGATTTCCGCTAAAATCGAAGAATTAACCATCCTCTCAGGACACTTGAAGCGATGAGGCGGTCATGCCTGATTATCAAGAGACCTGATTATCAATAGAAAAAGACAAAGGATTAGCAATGTCAGACAAACAAGTGGCACACATGGTTTTCTTTACTCTTGCAGATGCTAGTGAAGAAGCTGTTGCATCGTTAGTAGACGCTTGCAACAAATACTTAACCGATCATGACGGTACTGTTTACTACAGTGCTGGTGTGCGAGGAAGTGAGTTTACACGCGAAGTCAACAATCAAACATATCATGTTGGGCTCCATGTCGTGTTTGCAGACAAGGCCGCACATGATCAGTATCAATCGCACGAGCGTCATTTGCAATTTATTGCAGAGAACAAGGATAACTGGGCTCAGGTAGATATTTTCGATACTTACGTCTAGGCATTCCTTCTTAATTTGCCTTCGGTTCCGGCTTCTGCCGAGAAGCCAGGTGCTCTTCCAACTCCAGTTTTGATAGCAGGTCTAGCCATGAAGTTAGTTCGGCTGTTTTTCGTTATGTTAGCGGTCCAGGTTTCTCCGTTTGACCTGATGGCAGCAGACTCCACGTCAGGACGCCCCAATATCGTGTTGGTCATGGCAGATGATATGGGCTACACCGATATCGGATGCTATGGAAGTGAAATTAAGACTCCCGAATTAGACAGGCTGGCAGCTGGCGGTGTTCGGTTCACTCAGTTCTATAACACGTCACGTTGCTGTCCTACTCGAGCCGCGTTGTTAACCGGACTCTATTCTCATCAGGCTGGCATTGGCTTGATGACCGGGGACAACGGATACGATGCCTATCGAGGGGATCTGAATACTAAATGTGTGACTCTGGCGGAAGTGTTAGGCAGTTCTGGCTATCGGACGTATATATCTGGAAAGTGGCACGTTACCAAACACACTCGTCCTGAAGGCCCATGTCATAATTGGCCGTTGCAGCGAGGGTTTGATCGGTTCTATGGGACGATTATCGGAGCTGGTAGTTTTTGGGATCCGGCGACGTTATGTAGAGACAATGCATTTATCACTCCGGTGAATGACAGCCAGTATCAACCTGAAACTTATTACTACACCGACGCGATTAGTGACAACGCAGTAACCTATGTTGCCGACCACTTCGAGACTCAGGATGACGATACCCCCTTCTTCTTATATGTTTCTTACACCAGTGCACATTGGCCGATGCATGCATTTGAAAA
>CALKCC010000195.1 GCA_938082855.1 uncultured Pirellulaceae bacterium
CACGTTTATGTCCTCCGAAAATGTTCTACAGGTTGCTCTATTCGCAAGTGGTTGAAGTCTTCTTCTGTATCAACATTATGCAAACAACCCCAAAGTCATTCACTCTTGTTTTACGACTCGTTATAGACTCGCTTAACAAGTTAAAAATCAACAATAGTATTTGTAAGCATCATCGGAATTAATGCAATGGTTTTTTAACATTATTTCCATCGTGCTAAATTTCTAACTCTATTTGTTGAGCGAGTATTAGACGGTACAACAGGTCATCGACGCAATGGTAGTTTCTTAAAAGTAGCGTCCGGCCATTCTTTGCAGTGTTTGATACGACGAGTAAGCCAACATCAAAAACATAATTGCAATGAACATCATTTGCATTTGCAGGCCAATCAAACCAGAGATCACTCCACAGACAATCGAAACTTTGAGTGACTTGACCACAGCATTCGGAGTACCACTAAGCACGAATAATTCCCGAGTGATTTGTCCGCCATCGAGAGGATAAACCGGAATCAGATTCATCACGGCCCAAAACAATCCCACCTGCACGAAGCCGAAAACAAACACCCGTAGAAATTCATTTTCAATCTGCACGGAAGCCTGATGCCGAAGATTTACGTTCGACCACAGAATCAGCTTGCCCTCACCATCATCTGCTCGCAATAAAGCTTCTTGCGCCGCTCCGGTAAAGTGCTCTACCATGTCTCTGGGAACATACTTTCGTAACGGCTGCACCATTTCCGGTAATGGCTCGAGAGACTCCCAGGCGGGAACTGCCAACGGCTCCGGCGCATCAACCTGGCTCTCGTATTCGCTGAGTTCCTGTTGCGTGATCAAGCCGTCCTGATTCGCGTCGGCCGAATGTAAACGAGCCTGAAAGGCTGTGCCAAATTCAGATATCGCTCGAAAGGGAAGCAAGCTTCCTTCCACCTGTTCGATCTCATTCAGAACACCCATGGGATCCGCGGTCCAATGGGCTGGTACTCCAATGAAACGAGTAACGAATCCGTCGGTCTTGCCAATTCCCCGAAGAAGAATGACCAGCAGCATGGCTGACAACAGCTGTACACCCGGTCCCATGGCAGTGACAAAGATCTTAGACCGTGACGAATAATCCTTTCCAAATCCGACGTAGTTGGAAATCGAGTCCGGTGCTGCTAATCCTCCAAAGTGATAGAGGACAATGTGAGACCGGATTCCGCACTTGCGAAATGCTAAGGCGTGGCCTAATTCGTGAATCAGAATGGAAAGAAAGATGGCACTCGCAAATCCAAGGACTGGCAATGGTTCGCGGCCAATCGGCAAACTAAGTAACGCAGCGATAGCCCAAAATCCTGGATGGATCCGAACAGGAATTCCCAGACATAGGAAATTCAAATCAAAGTCGGTTTGTTTGGGTTCACCTAATAACACACTTGCACCACTTTTCACTCATAAACCGACAAAGACGTCGGCACACATGGAACACGTCTGGCGACACGTTCTATCTTATTATGCCGCAGTTTTACTTGTTCGTCGTGATTGTCCGGTCAGAGATTCCAGAATGAAAGTAGCGGCACGCTGCGACGCTCCGGGATGACCATACATTTCTGACAATGTCGCTAATTGAGATACCGTTTCCTGATACTGCTGCTCATCGGTCAGCCAGTCAACGATGTGTTGAGCTACTTCGCCTGACTTATCGGTGCAGGTAGGATACTCTGGCATGGGAATATCTTCACAATCGGGGTCATCCGGACGCCAGGCTTCCTTCAAAGGTTCGAAGGGTTTCGAAGAAGCAATCAGATTGACCAGTGTGATATAGCGTACGTTTACCATGAGCCGAGCATAACGATGCATCAGCTTACTCATGTGATACAGAATCACGGTCGGCTTCCCGTGATACATCAACTCCAGTGAAACACTCCCGGAACAAGCCATGCAACAAGTTGCAGCCTGCATCAATTCAGGAGTCCTGCCAGTAGAAACTTCGATATCCAATGACAACGGCTGGATCAGAGTCCGAGCAAACTCTGCCTGTGATTCTTTAAATGCAGCAATCGCAAATCGGACGTCCGGTATCTGCTTTTGGATCTGAGCGGCAGCACTAAGGAACCAGGGTAATTGAGATTCCACTTCCTGTGTTCTCGAACCTGGGAGGATCGTAACGAGCGGGCGCGTATCTGAGCGTAGCTTTGTCAGGAAATTCTGATCTGCCTGATGAGTGACAAGTTCATCAAAAAACGGGTGACCAACATACTTAGCATCACAACCGCGATCCCGATACCACTTCTCTTCAAATGGGAGCTTGCACAAGGCATGCGATACATTACGTCGCATTTTTCGAATTCGCCAAGGCGCCCAGGCCCAAAGCTGAGGGACGCCATAGTAGTAAACCGGAATGCCATGACGGCGTGCTCGTTTAGCAATCGCCCAATTGAACCCCGGGTAGTCTATCAACACCACTGCGTCGATTTCGTTCTCTTTAAAGTATCTTTCCGCCTGACGAGCAAATCCGATGAAGCGATGTAAATTCATGAGAACGCGGACAAAAAACATCACCGCGAATTGTGTCAAATCAAACAGCAGTTCACAGCCTGCTTTTTGCATGAGCGGGCCACCGAACCCAACACATTCAATGTCGGGATCGTACTGTTTCAATTCCTGAATCAGATTGGAACCGTGCAGATCTCCACTCGGCTCACCAACTGAAAAGAATATCTTCATGACAATTACTATTCCTCTCCAAAAGGTGATTCTCCATCACCCTGACAACAATGAAGAATTATCAACAATCCACCCTTCTGGCGGTAGAGCAGATTTAGTATTCACCACGAGTTTGGAGTACCGTTAGTCCGGACATCAATGTTAAGATGCCTGTTTGCTAAAAACCCTTCGAATTGATCTGCCCGGACTATGACCAAACTCATTCAAAGATATCTATTGGTTTGGTTGTCATTACTATCACTTGCCGCTTACTACTGGCCGCAAACGGGCATTGCCTTTGATCCGTGGGTTCATAAATCCCAGTTGCCATATCTAATCATCGTTACGATGTTTGGCGTTGGCTGGATGCTACCGATTGACGAGATCAAGAAAGTTGCTTCTCGATGGCCAACGATTATCGGAGGCACGCTTACTCAATTCTTGGTCATGCCGTTGTTAGCACTCGGCATCGGAATCGCTTTTGGCCTTCAAGGAGAAATGCTCGTCGGAGTCATCCTGGTTGGATGTGTCCCCGGTGCTATGGCTTCGAATGTGCTCACAATCGTCTCTAAAGGCAATGCAAGTTACAGCGTTAGTTTAACGTCGCTGGCCACCCTGCTTTCTCCAATTGCCGTGCCCACGATGCTGGCGATCTCAGCTAGTTTCGTTGACGCCAGTACTCTGGAAGTGCTTGAAGGCGCCAACGATGATTCCGGCAGTGTCTATCTAACGTCCGGTATTAAACTACTTAAATGGGTCGTCATCCCAGTGATCGCTGGATTTCTGATGGGGCGGTTGCTACCGCAGTATGAACAACAGGCCAAAGTCATCGGGTCTAATGTCGCAAATCTCGCCATCCTGCTGATTATTGCGACTGTGGTCGGAGCATCCCGGGAGAACCTCGCAACCTTACCGCTGCTGGTTTTCACCTGCCTGCTACTAATCAATCTCTTTGGCTATCTTGGCGGATTCACTGGCGGAACCTTGATGAAATTGCCTCATCCAATGAAGCGAGCGTTAACACTGGAGGTGGGAATGCAAAATGCAGGATTGGGCGCTACACTTGCCACCGAATTGTTCACCAGTCCCGATTCTCTGGTCTCCATCGCCCCCGCCTTTTACACGTTCTTTTGTATGTTTACCGGCACCATCCTGGCCTGGTACTGGAGCTCGAAACACGTGCAGGACTCACCAGAAGAAGCCGTGGACGAGGCTCAGCCTGCATGAGCACTTCCGCAAGCAAGCAAGTAGAAATCCACGATATTCCAGAAGCCGCTGCTGAACCTCAGGTGCAACGTCACAATTTTGTGATCATGGCGCTCTACCAAATCTCTCTGCGATGCGGATGGATCTTTAAGACCGAGAGTATCGTCATGCCGGCTTTTCTAGACGCACTTGGCGTGTCCGCCTGGGTGCGAGGGTTTTTGCCTCTATTCAATCGATTTGGACAGAGTGTTCCACCGATGCTTTTAGCTTCAACTGTTGCAGGCACAAAACAAAAGAAATCAATCGTCATGTCTACCATGCTGTTGTTTTCAGTCTCCTTTTTCGCGATCGGCTTTCTCTGGAATCTGTATGCTCAGGAAAGCTGGATGCCAGCTTTGTTCCTATTGATCTATGCTTTATTCTTCATGGTCGTAGGCGTTCATAATCTAGCCGCTCGATCCGTTCAGGGAAAACTCATCCGCGCTAATCGCAGAGGCCGTCTGATGCTGGCCGGGAATGTCGGTGGAGCTATTGCCTCGGTGGCGTTGGCCTACTTTCTTTTCCCGAAATGGTTACCTGCTGATGGGCCTCATGACTTTTTTGGAATGTTTGCCTTTGCCGCCGTGATGTTCATGGTCTCCGCGTTTATCGCTCTGTTAGTCATTGAACCGGCCGACCCAAGCAAGAAGCCGACACAAAGAATCTCGAAAGCGATTCAAGACGCGAAATTGACATTTCAGCAAGACGCTCGATTTCGGCGTATCGCTTTGGTGGGAGCTTTAACCAATACTTCCATTATGCTTTTTCCTCATTACCAACCCATCGCCAAGGAATATCTCCACCTATCGCTTGATAATCTCATGCCATGGGTTATTGCTCAAAATCTTGGTATGGCCGCCTTTAGTTTGGTGCTAGGCCCGATTGCTGACCTGAAGGGAAACCGAGCCGTCATTCGGCTATTACTCATTGTTATGATCGCGACGCCGCTACTGGCTTTGTTTCTGATTCATCAGCCCTGGGGCGGGAAAGCCTACTGGATCGTGTTTGTCCTGGTTGGCATGACGCCGTTTTCGATCGGCATTCTATTTAATTACACCCTCGAACTGACAGAAGCTTCGAATCACCCTCGATATCTTGCAACGCTGGGACTGGTCGTTGCCATTCCTGCAGCACTATCTCCCTTAGTCAGTTACTCCATGGACTTTTTTGGCTCCCCGACGCCTCTGTTCTCAGCAGTCGCGATTCTCTTAGCCATCGCCTGGCTATTAACTTTTCGCTTGCCTGAACCAAGGTATGGAGAGACGTTACCGCAAAAGTAAATCCAGATAGCCCACCGTAATTCCAACGCCAAGATTAAGCGACTCAGAAAGACTGACGAGTAAGTCGGTGGCAGCTTTTAACTCTTCTTCACCCGTGACAATTTCAAACTCGATGAAGAGGCCAAGCCCATCCACTTCATCTAAAGCCACTTCCACCGTTTGATTTTGAAAAACCAGCTTGCCCTTTCGGCGTTGCTTCACCACGCTGTGAACATAGACGAAGCCAAGTGTTTGCAGGAATTGTTTCATGGACTCGCCGGAGTCACCTGGATTTGCTACCTGTAGCTCTAATTCCTGTCGGGTCTTCGTCACAGAATCAACACGAGGCCCCTTATACGTAAACATTGCCTGATCACCATCAAGTCTGACACGCAATGCTTCATCCGTTTCAGCAAAGTCCCGATCCTGAGAAGGATGATTGAAGTACGCATCTTCTTGGCGAACGGTTTCCCCCCAACAGATATCCAACGCCTCTAATCGCGTAAGCAATAGCTGAGCATCCGGCACAGAAAACTTTTGTTCGACTTCATATTGCATTGTTAGCATGACCCTTGTTGTGAGTCACTGACGGCCAACGTCTCTCTTAGTGACCGGATGACGGCTGTATGATCCTGATTGAGCTGTAGGCATGCCGAAACGGCCACACGGCCAATCCCTGCTTCAGCTACCTGATCCACGTTACTCTCAGATATCCCACCGATGGCAAACGCGGGTATCCCACAATGCTTTGACACCCAGCCTAAAAACTCCAGTCCCGGATATTCATCAAACGCTTTGGTCGTTGAAGGAAATGTCGGCCCACAACCAATGTAATCAGCACCCTCGGACACTGCTCGCTCTACCTGCTCAGGTGAATGCGTAGAAACTCCGACGATGCATTGAGTCCCCATAATCGTGCGTGCATCGCGCACACTCAATTCCGTTTGGCCAACATGGACACCGTCCGCATGACAAAGCCTGGCAAGGTCCGGGCGATCATTGATGATCATCAACACCTCGGATTCCGAATCGATGACGAACTCATCAATTAGTCTTCGCAGCTGCTTCGCTCGACCGAGTAGCTGTTGGTCATTTAATTGTTTGTCACGCAGTTGAATGACATCGACACCTGCAGCGAGTAACGACCTAATGTGAGATTCAAAAGTAGCCTCATCATCAGCTCCGTCGACCAAAGCATAGATCGAAGCGAGTTTAAGTCGTTGGCAGGACGAATCCTGAATCACAAGCCGCTTCTCCAACGTGTAAACTTCGTAGCGAATTTTCTCGAACTCGACTGCCACAGCCACTTGAATGAGCTTACTGTATTCCTCAAGCACTCTTAGTGACTGCTTAAGCCGCTCCAGAGCTGCCTGTAGGACATCCCTCGCTGTGTGACGCTCATATTCGGACTGCGTTGAGACAGCTCCTCCGACGTCGCCTGTAACGTCTCTGGCCATCACACGCTCCTCAAGAGGAATTTGTTCGGCAAGCTGCTGGATTCGATGGCGTAATGATTTGGTGGTGGTGGTTAATAGAGTGTCATCCAGAATAAAACGCACGTATTCTTCAACCGAACGCAGCGCTTCCATCGAGCGGTTCAAGTTTGCATCAAGGATCCTCAATACCTGAAATTGTTGGTCGTGCATGAAAGTCTAATTTCTAACCGTACTGGACGTTACTGACGTACTTGCTTTCTAAACCTGCCCGTGTTCCGGCCATGTTTGGAACACCATTTGCTTGTAGTTACCCCTGTTAGTTCTAGTCTAGTGACGAAACAACCTTTTGACCATTCTGCCAGTGTTTTTCGACTGGTTTGCCTTTTAGCAAGTCATGCCGGTTTGCCAGATTCTGTCAAATAATGGTCGGGAATGGGAGTGAACTGCCAATTTGTCAGACAGATCAACCGTTCTATATATGTAGTAACACCAGATATGTAGTAACACCAGTAAGCAGACGAAGAGGTGAAAACTGGGTAAGTGATAACTGTGCTTGTCCAAATCGTTGGAAAACCCTTAAAATCCAGCGGTATTCTCTTAATCGACTTACTAGAAAGGTTCACCAAAGGCTGATGAAACGGATGCAGTGGATCACATGTGGCTGGCCAGGATTATCCCGGCTTTGGCTTCACGGCCAATGGACTGGATTAGCCGTTGCTGCAGGGTTCGGAGTTATTTTTAACTTGGCCGTTGTGATGCAGTTAAAGCTTTCCGGCGAGGTGCCTGAAACCGCTCAGCAGTCGATTTGGTTACTAGCAGCAATATTTTGGGTTGGAGGGTGCATTGAAGGCATCCTGACAACCCGTGACTTTCGCCGGCAGCAACAATTGCAACTCAAACGCAATAGTGCCGTCGTCGATACAACAGCCATTGATTCGACAGAACAACCTGCCCTGGAAGAAATTAACGATCGGCCAAAGGATGATGATTCTACGGTCTCGGGGCAAGAAATCTGTCGGGAGTCGGAACAATCAGTCGGAGATGACTTGTTCATACAGGCTCGAAACCAATACTTAAAGGGCAACTGGATTGAGTGTGAAACACTCATTGACAGTGCATTGGAGGAATATCCCGGAGATTTAGAAACTCGCTTATTGCAGATATCCCTACTTCGAGTGACGAAACGATTTGAGGAAGCCTTAGTGGAAATAACTCAATTCCAACGCTGGGATGGTGCAGAAAAATGGAGTTTTGAGATTAATCGGGAAGTTGAATTGCTGGAACGGATCTTATCCAACCAGGAAGATTCGGAAATTACCCATGCAGCTTGATGTAGAAAAGTAGTAAATCATTGCCCCTCTGTGAGGTGGTGTGGTATCCCTGAAACCGGGAAATAGGGTTATCCTTAGAGAAAGATAGAAACTGCCGGCGAGTGAAGAATTAATTAGTCAATGATTCACGTTAGCCGTAAGAAAGAGTTTAGGAGTCACCAATGTACGAACGCTTTACTGATCGCGCACGCAAGGTCATGCAATTGGCCAACCAGGAAGCTCAGCGTTTCAATCATGAGTACATCGGAACGGAGCACGTCCTGCTGGGATTAGTTAAAGAAGGCAGTGGCGTTGCAGCCAACGTTCTTAAGAATCTGGATGTTGATCTTCGTAAGATCCGTCTGGAAGTAGAGAAGTTAGTTCAAAGCGGCCCGGAAATGGTAACCATGGGCAAGCTACCTCAGACTCCCCGCGCCAAAAAAGTGATCGAATATTCGATGGAAGAGGCTCGGAATCTCAATCACAATTACGTCGGTACTGAGCACATCTTGTTGGGGCTTCTACGTGAACAGGAAGGAGTCGCGGCTCAGGTATTAATGAACCTGGGGCTCAAGCTCGAGGAAGTTCGTGAAGAAGTCTTAAATCTTCTGGGACATGGCCTTGATAGTGAAGAAGGTGAAGAGCGGTCACGCAGTGAGTCCGGCTCATCGGAATCCGGAAGCAAAGGCTCCAAATCAAAGACGCCTGCGTTAGACAGCTTTGGGCGAGATCTAACCGCATTAGCCAAGAATAAAAAACTGGACCCGGTTATCGGTCGTGCCAAGGAAATCGAGCGAGCGATCCAGGTGCTGTGTCGTCGTACCAAAAACAACCCTGTCCTGCTGGGTGAAGCAGGTGTCGGTAAGACCGCCATCATTGAAGGCTTTGCTCAACGTGTCATTGATGGCGATGTACCTGATCTGTTGACCGACAAGAGAATTGTCGTACTGGATTTGGCTATGATGGTCGCCGGTACTAAATATCGAGGGCAGTTCGAAGAACGTATCAAAGCAGTCATGAACGAAGTGCGTCGTGCGAAGAACACTATCCTGTTCATTGATGAATTGCACACATTAGTAGGCGCGGGTGGTGCTGAAGGCGCCATTGATGCCGCCAATGTCCTCAAACCAGCTCTGGCTCGTGGTGAAATCCAATGCATTGGAGCCACCACACTCGATGAATACCGTAAGTACATTGAGAAGGATAATGCACTTGCTCGTCGATTCCAGGAAATCATCGTCAATCCGACCAATAAGGAAGAAACGATTGAGATCCTGAAGGGATTACGGGAACGGTATGAAGAACACCACCGAGTCAAGATTACCGATGAAGCGCTTAAAGCGGCTGTGGAAATGTCTGAACGCTATATCACAGCCCGATGCTTACCGGACAAAGCCATTGACGTCATTGATGAGGCCGGAGCCCGTATCCGTCTGAAGACGATGACACGACCGCCTAATCTGAAAGAAATTGATGAACAGGTCGAAGAATTAAATAACGAGAAAGAAGAAGCGGTTGCCAATCAGGACTTCGAAAAGGCAGCCTCTTTGCGAGACAAAGCTGACAAGCTTCGCAAAAAGAAAGAGTCGATTACGCAGGAATGGCGTGAGAAGTCCGAGGAAACACTCGGAGTTGTTGATGAAGATGTCATCGCAGAAGTTGTGTCTAAGATGACCGGCATTCCACTGACGCGTGTTTCCACTGAAGACGGCGAACGACTGATGCAAATGGAAGACGAATTGCATGAACGCGTCGTCAGTCAGGACGCTGCCGTCACGGCCATTTCCAAAGCCGTCCGAAGAAGTCGAAGTGGTCTGAAAGACCCCCGCCGACCAACAGGGTGTTTTATCTTTGCTGGTCCCACCGGTGTAGGGAAAACCTTACTAGCCAAGGCACTCGCTGAGTATATGTTTGGTGACTCCGACGCGTTGATTCATATCGACATGAGTGAGTACATGGAAAAGCATAACGTCAGCCGACTCATCGGTGCCCCTCCGGGGTATGTTGGCTTCGAAGAAGGTGGGCAACTGACCGAGAAAATCCGTCGTCGTCCCTATGCCGTTGTGTTGCTGGATGAAATTGAAAAAGCCCATCCGGACGTTTTCAATATGCTCCTGCAGGTCATGGAAGAAGGGCGATTGACTGACAGCTTTGGACGGAATGTTGATTTCCGTAATGTGATTTTAATCCTCACCACCAATGCTGGTGCCGAAGCGATTAAGAATGAATCTTCATTCGGTTTTCAGGCTCCCGACAATGATGCTTCCTACGAAGCGATGAAGTCGCGGGTGATGGAGCAGATTGAACGAGTCTTCCGTCCTGAATTCCTCAACCGTCTCGATGACACGATCATCTTCCGACATCTGGATGTCAACGACTTGAAAGAAATCGTTGATCTCGAGCTTGCCAAAGTCCGAGAACGTCTGGCGGATCTGGAAATGGTTCTGGAACTCACCGATGACGCCCGTGAATTCATCGTCAATGCTGGTTCCAACACAGACTATGGAGCCCGGCCTTTGCGTCGTGCCATCGAAAGTCTGGTAGAAGATCCACTTTCAGAAGAATTGCTTAAGGGCGAATTCTCCGGAAAGAATAAGATCGTGGTAGATGCCAAATGGGACAGTGACCATGAACGCATTGAACGTCTCGATTTCCAAGGTGAATTCTGTAAGAAGGTAGCCAAGGAACGGGAAAAAGCAATTGAGGCTGCCCTCGCAGGGTCTACCGACCCGGAGAGTTAACCGGATAATTGTTAAAATCCTTATTCTTCTCTTAAGTTCTCCAGCTTAACGTCCCGAAATCATTAACAGGTTCTGTGTCCAATGCTGCGCACTTGGTGTAGCAACAGTCCGCTCCTGTGAGATGATTCCATGGCATCCATTCCGGATAATTCTGAAAAGATGATTAGCTCGACTCTGCCCAGGCAGGAATCGATGCTTTCGGTGCTGTGGACAAAAATAGATCAGGCCACCTACGTGGTTGGTGACCTGAGCCTATTTGTGATACGAATTTTCTCCTGGATGTTCAGCCGCCGTCTCTGCCGAGGAACGCTCATAAAAGCCGCCTATCAGATCGGAGTCCTTAGCGTTCCCGTGGTTGGTCTGACAGGTATGTTTATTGGCATGGTCCTGGCAGTACAGAGTTTCTTCCAATTCAGTCAGATCGGCATGGAAAGCCGTATGGGAGCTGTGATCAACTTGACGCTGGTACGAGAGCTAGGTCCCGTGCTGGCCGCAACCATGTTGGCCGGTCGAGTTGGAAGTTCTATGGCCGCAGAGTTGGGGACGATGCGAGTGACCGAGCAAATCGATGCCTTGAAAAGTATGGGAGTCAATCCCATACATTTTCTGGTCGTTCCGCGTGTATTGGCCGCTTTGCTATTAATTCCTGTTCTCACTCTGATGGCGGACTTTATGGGCATTTTGGGAGGGTTTGCATATAGCCACTACCTGTTACAAATTGACCCTCATCAATACTTCGAATTCTCCAGCCAGTACGTAACCGGTTATGACCTGTTAACTGGGATTATCAAGAGTTTGTTTTTTGGGGCGTGTATCGGCATCGTCAGTTGCTATTTCGGATTTCATAGTCAGGCCGGAGCTCAGGGCGTTGGTAATGCAGCCACGGCGGCTTTCGTTACGAGCTTTGTACTGATTCTGGCATTGGACCTAATGATCGGCATTGGATTGGATAAAGTCTACTTCCACTTCAATCCGGCAGGAGCGTCTCTGTTTTGAATCCATCTGCCACCTCATCTACCGAAACGTCATCTCAACCGTTTTCACCTTATCTAGTGGAAACTCATGCGTTGAATATTCAGTTCGGGTCACAGGAAGTCATTCGAGACCTGACCCTACAAATCCGGCATGGACAAACCGTCGCGATCATTGGTGAAAGCGGTTGTGGTAAGACCGTCTTACTGAAATCGTTAGTTGGATTGCTCCAACCGACATCGGGTTTCGTATTGTTTGACCAACAGGATCTGGGAGCCCTCCGTGAAAAGGAGATCGCACAACTTAGAACGCGGACGGGTTTTGTCTTCCAGCAAGCAGCTCTGTTCGACAGCCTGACGGTCGGTGAAAATGTCGCCTTCCCAGTCATACATACAGCATCTCACCGCCGAACCGCATCCACCGCCGAGGAGGAGTTGCAGCAACTTGTACTACACGCGTTAAGAGAAGTTGGGCTCTCAGAATCTACGATGCATCAGTACCCTGCGGATCTATCCGGAGGTATGAGAAAACGGGTTGGCTTAGCCCGTGCCCTTATCCTTCAACCAGAACTCATGCTCTATGACGAACCAACAACAGGCTTAGATCCAATCGTCAGCGACATCATCAATGAGCTGATTATGCGCAGTCGACTCAAGCACCGTGTGACTAGCATTTTGGTGACGCATGATATGAAGACCGCCAGAAAGGTTGCCGACCGCGTGCTCATGCTCTATCCGCTTGAACGCCTGTCTCCAACCGAATCTCAAGTTATTTTCGATGGTCCGCCGAGTGAGCTGGAACATTGCCAGGACACTCGTGTTCAACAATTCATTCAAGGAGAAGCAGGCAATCGAATGCATGAACTAAATCTCCTCTAAGTTTCAGCACGCATTGCAACGATTAAAACTCATGAATGATCGCACCTTAAAAACCCGACTCGGCAGTGTTATCGTACTGGCCGGCGTGATCGCAGTCTCATTACTAATCATGTTTGAGGCCTTTCCCAATCTGCGAGCGAGTGGTTATGAAATCATGATTCAATTTCCGACGGCGCCCGGAGTACGTGAAAGTACGACGGTGAGAAAAAGCGGCATCGAAATTGGACGCGTCACTGATGTGGAACTCAAACCCGACGGAGGCGTTGTCCTTACGATCGCCGTTGACGACGATGTGATAATCCGTAATCACGAATCCTGTCGTATTAAGATGGGCTCATTACTCACTGGAGCCGCCATTCTGGAGTTTACTCCCAAGCCACAGGAATTCCTCTTAGCCGAATTTGATGCCAATCAGGATGGAATACTGGATGACGAAGAACTCGCTCTGAGTCAGGCTCCGGTGACTCCTGGTTCACTGATCAGCAATGGATTAGTCGTCGATGATCCTTTGACGCTATTGGTCAATATGCAACAAAACATGTCCGAGACTTTTAATTCTATTCAGGGAGCCGGCGGCGGCGTCACAGAAGCGTCGGTCGAATTTAAGACTTTGTTAGAAAACGTCAATCGGACCTTCGCAGACAACGAAGCTGATTTGAAGCAGGCGGTTCAACAGACCAATATTGCCATGCAACGGTTTGAACAAGCCATGGATTCGCTTGATTCGATCGTGGGGGATGAGGAAACCCAAATCAAGTTGAAAGCCTCGGTGAATGAGATCCCCAAGGTACTTCGTCAGGCCACCTTAACTCTGGCTTCAGCCCAACAGACGATGCAGTATTTTGAAAAGGTCGGCGAAAAGGCAGAAACCAATTTAAACAACCTCGAAAAATTCACGCGGCCCCTCGGTGAACGCGGCGAGATGTTGGTCGAATCAATCACCTCCAGTGTTGAAAACTTCGATAGCACGGTTTCCCAGATGAACGAGTTGGTAACGACGTTGAATAATGCCGAAGGCAGCTTACACAAAATCGTTCATGATGATGAACTCTACTACAGTCTCAAAAGAACGACGACGAATATTGAGGAAGCGACGAAACGGATGCGACCGATCTTAAATGACCTGAGAGTGTTCTCGGATAAGATCGCTACCGATCCCAGACAGTTAGGAGTCAGTGGGATGTTAGATCGTAGGCCGGTGGGAGTGGGTGTCAAATCACCGTTGTGGTAATCGTCTTACAGGCTGAGCCGGCGGTCGACGCCCATTGAGATTGGCTGCCGGATTCACGGGGACAGCTGGGTAATTCTGTCGCAGGGAACGAGGCTGAACGCCGGTAGGTGCCACGACTCCTTGTCTGGCTCGTTGTTTCAACTCCAATCCTCGCTGAATTAATTCATTGGTGGTGCGAATCTTAAGAGGAACCAGTTTAAATTGGATGAGCCGTTCATCTCGGAATTCACGTCGAATCAGGTTTTCCGTTACAAAATCAATGCCTGGGATCTGATACCACGGTGGCTTGATCTCTCGTAAAACCGTTACTGTTTCATACCCGTCTTTGACAATCTGAATTTTCCGCGTCCCATAGTAGGTAAACGATGTCGACACGGGAGTCACACCGATTTCCTGGTCATCGATATAGACGAGAGCACCAGGAGGATCTGTTTTTATGGTAATTCGACGTCGAACAGCAGCGTCTGAAGTGTCATAGAGCAACACCAACATCGAACTAGCAATCATGACTGGTAAGATACTACGTAACATAACTTCCTGATCCCTGTGAGAATTTAGTGGGGAAAGTGTAACGGTTACAGAATCTGTAGTCACTACCAATACAAACCGATCGGCTTTTTCAAATCTTCCTCGTGCGTTTAGGCACAAAAACGTAGTATAGTTTATTATCAACAAATCACGATTTACTCCTGATACAGACTAAGCCTCCATGGTTAAACACGAGCATAAGTGGAACGATTCCCTCACAGTCGTCGAGGTAACCGATAAAGGTATGCGCCGTGCCACGAATCAAGATAGTTCGGTAGTCGTTCTTCAATCGGATGAAGAATCCTATCAACAACGGGGGCATTTATTCGTCGTATGTGATGGCATGGGAGCTCACGCTGCCGGTGAATTAGCCAGTGGCGATGCCGTTGACCATATCCCTCACCATTATCTGGTTTATCAAAATCTCTCCCCGCCGGAAGCCTTGGAAAAGGCGATCATTAAGGCCAACTCTGAAATCCATCGCAAGGGCCAAGAGAACCCGGATTTCCATAATATGGGGACCACTTGCAGCTCTATCCTTTTAATTCCTCAAGGGATCATTTGTGGTCATGTTGGAGATAGCCGAGTCTATCGCCAGCGCGGTAACGCCATCGAGCAACTGACATTCGACCATAGTCTCCAGTGGGAATTAAAAGCGAAAGGTGGTGATATCGAAAATGTTCCATCCAACGTTATCACACGATCGCTAGGGCCTAATGAAGAAGTCGAAGTAGACTTGGAAGGTCCTTTCCCAGTCGAATCGGGCGACAGCTTCCTCATTTGTAGTGATGGCCTCAGTGGCGAAGTCAGTGATAGTGAAATTGGCGCAGCAATGGCGACGTTACCTCCTGAGCAAGCGGCGTTATTCCTACTGGATCTGGCAAATCTGCGAGGTGGTCCGGACAACATCACCATCATCATCGTCAAAGTTCAGGGACCAGAGTTCACGACGGACGTTCAGCAAATGGAACCGCTGGTCATTGGAAAAACGGTAACTCCAGTTAAGCCTCTGCACCCAGCCGTGCTTGGTGCCAGCATTGTCTTAGTGTTGCTCGGCCTACTCTTACTGGCGGCCGACCCTAAGTGGATTGGGATTGGTGTATCCGCCGCGGGACTCGTCACTGCCTTAGTTGGCTTTGCACTAGGTCGAGCAGGTATTGAATCAGGAGAAACGCTTGCCCGTGAGCATCGCTTTGGTTCCGGTCCTCACACGAGAAGTAATTGCCTTCCCAATGAACCGATTCTGAAAGAACTTCTAGCAACTGCCAATGAAATTCGCCACCTGGCTCAGGAGCATCCTGACAAATTCAATTGGGCTCCCTTTGACGAAGCATTTCTGGAAAGCAACGAACAAACTCAGGCTCAAGACTACACCAACGCCTTTCGGAACATCGCTAAAGCAATTACGTTCATCATGAGTGAATTCCGTAAATAGACTATCTAACCCAACTGTCTAACTGTCTAACTGCCCAACTGTCTAATTGTCTAATTGTCCAACTGGCTAAATGGCTAAATGGTTAAATGGAAAAACTTCGCTTCTCTTAGATTCTAAAAACTGGTACATTTCCGATGCGATTTTGTAAGTTTTACAATCCATCGGAGTCTTAACCGTTGAGACTAGTATCTCGATACATCGGGTGGGAACTGATTAAAGCATTTGTATTGGCTCTGTTTGGGCTAACACTTTTTCTGCTGATCATCCTCCTTACCCAACGAGCGATTCAGGAAGGCTTGGGCCCGGTTCCCGTGCTGCGCCTGATTCCCTACTTGCTACCCGATGTACTTCGTATGGCCATCCCATTAACGATGCTGATGGCCACCTGTCTCGTTTTCGGTCGCATGTCTGGTGCGAACGAAATTGTCGCTCTCAAAGCCAATGGAACTTCCCCGATGGTAGCGATTTGGCCTGTCATTTTTCTGGCTTTCATCGTTTCTCTAGTTTCTGTTTGGCTCAACGATGTCGCCGTGACCTGGGGGCGTCGCGGTGTGGATCGAGTCGTCTTACAGAGCTTTGAAGATATCGCCTACGGCATGTTACGAACGCAACGGTCATTTTCCACTTCCTCATTGTCCATTCATGTCAAAGACGTTCAGGGTGATACACTCGTCCGACCTACGATCTCCATACATACGAAAGAGAATTCATCGCCAATCACGCTCGTGGCACAAAAGGCACATCTGAATCTCAATACGGAAACCAATCAGCTCAAAATCGTCTTACAGGATACTCAGTTTGATGTGGGCTCTAACTTCTATGGTGAGTGGCCTGATAAATTCGAATATGAAATTCCATTGACCTCTTTAGCCGGTCCCAAGCACGCAACGAATCGGCCATCTGACACTGCCTTGAGGGAAATCGAATCACGCATTACTTCTCAGCAAAGTACGATTTTAGATCTCAAACAGAATCTAGCAGCTCAAGCCGGATTCCAGCTCTTAACCGGCGACTTAATGGAGCTGACTGGAAAGGCATGGCAAACCAATAATGACGATTTGCGATTGGCTCACTTCACCCTCAATCGTTATGAAGCTGAGCCTTACCGACGCTGGGCAAACGGATTTTGCTGTCTCGCGTTTGTGCTTATCGGAGCCACTTATTCTATCCGCAGACGTGTGGCCGACTTTTGGACCTGCTTTGCGACTGTCTTTTTCCCTGTCGTGGTTGCTTATTACCCGATCTTTCAATTCGGAGTCAATCAAGCCAAGGCTGGTAACCTGCCTCCTTACAGTGTCTGGATGGGTAATATTTTCTTCTTCGCTCTTGGGTTATGGCTCATCCAGCGATTGATCAGAAAGTAACCAGGAGCGCCTCATGAAATGGACAATCCGAAATAAGGTCATCATCTGCCTCGGTCTGCTCATGACGATTATTGGTACTCTGGCCTTCAGTGGGTTTCAGGGTGTTTACTCGTACCGTCGATTAGCTCGAAGTATCAGTCAACGGGCGGAAGAAATCCCCATCACCGAAGATCTGATTCGTCAAACCAAACAACTCAACGATTCTTTCGTTCAGTATCAAACAGAAGCCGCAATGGATGCTTCGATAGAAGCCGCCACGCTATCTGACTATACGAGACTGATTAGCAATACGGTTGAACGCTATGAAGCTGTATTACCCAATGCAGAAGATAGCGATTTGGCCATTAATGATACCCATCGCGAACGTGAAGTAGTCCGGGATATCCGCTCGGAATTGGCGCAGATCGACTCATTATTGGATACAGATCGAGGTTCATTAACACCGCAAAATATTGAGTCACTGGAAGCGTCGATCACCAGTTTAGCGGGAAAGACCAATCTGATCCCACAGATTCTACAGCAACGGATGGGCTCGTTCGTCGATGAGGTTCGGCTGGAATACCGAACCTGGATTGTCATCACTTGGATTACCACCATCACGGCAACGGCCTTATTAATTCAGCTCATCCGTCTGGGACATGCCTGGATTCTAAAGCCTTTCAACAAGTTGATTTCAGGAAGTCGTCGTGTGGCTCATGGGGATTTAGAGTTTCAAATCACCACAGACACCGATGATGACATGGCTGAACTCGCTGATGCAATGAATAATATGACTCGGAATTTCCGCCTGATACGTAATGATTTGGACGAGCAGGTTCAGGTACGTACTAAGGAAGCCATTCGCAGTGAACAGTTAGCGAGTGTTGGATTTCTAGCTGCCGGAGTCTCTCATGAAATTAACAATCCTCTAGCTTCGATCGCTATGTGTGCCGAATCATTGGAATCCCGCATGACTGAAATCGTTAACACGACCGGTGTCGATCAAGATGAGGAAGTCTCTGAGAATCTAGAGGTCATTCAGAGATACCTTCAACGCATTCAGAAAGAAGCTTTTCGATGTAAAGGAATCACCGAGCGGTTGCTGGACTTCTCGCGGGTCGGTGAATCCCAAAGGCAATCCACGCCAGTGCAGCCCATCATTGAAGACACTTTGGAACTGATTAAACACGTTGGCAAATATAAAGACAAGGTGATTCAGTTTCAATCTAACCGTGGAGATATCCGAGCGGTTATTCACGCTCAGGAAATAAAGCAGGTCATGCTGAACCTGCTTACTAATGCACTCGACAGTCTCGATCAAAGTGGAATCGTCACAGTGCAGCTTGATGGAGACGAGCGAGAATGCCAAATCACGATTACAGATGATGGCTGTGGCATGTCCTCCGAGGTATTGCAGCAATTATTTCAGCCATTCTTTACGCGTCGTCGGGACGGGCGTGGAACAGGCCTGGGGCTTTCTATCACTTACCGGATCGTAAGTGAGCATGGCGGCACCATAACCGCATCGAGTGATGGCCCGGGCCAGGGCTCCCAATTTATCGTCACCCTCCCCGTTCAGGAACAAATTCAGGAAAACGATCTTCATGACGGAAAACAAAACCAAGTCGCCTAAAGGGTTACACGTATTGTTCGCGGACGATGAAGAATCGTTACAGGAACTAATACGCTTCGAACTTCCACGCATGGGACATACTGTCACGGTTTGCCCTAACGGGGAAACCGCTCTGGCTGCGCTACAACAGGATCACTACGACTGCCTGATAACCGACCTGGATATGCCTGGCATGTCCGGCATCGATCTTCTGGGCGAGGCACGGGAATTGTCCGATGAAATTGAATGTGTCGTCTTAACGGGGAAAAGCACAGTGGAATCCGCCATCGCAGCATTACGCTACGGTGCTTTTGATTACCTGACAAAGCCATGCAAGCTGATCGAACTTGAATCTCTGTTGCAACGTGTTCAAAGCCAACAACAGTTGACCCGGAAAATAAAAGCGGTCAGCCATCAACTCCAACGTGTCGAAGGGCATAACCAGCTCGTGGGGAATCATCCGCTTATGCAGCAGGTTCAGGCGTTGATTCAACGCGTGGCGCCAACCACGTCTACCGTGTTAGTTCGCGGAGAAACGGGCACCGGGAAAGAACTCGTGGCGAGAGAGATTCACAACCAAAGTGAGCGAGCTGACCAGCCATTCGTGGCGGTTAATTGCGGCGCTCTGCCGGAAAACCTAATTGAGAGTGAGTTATTCGGCCATTGCAAAGGGGCCTTCACAGGCGCCGACTCACAACGTACCGGACTGTTCGAGATGGCCAATCATGGCACCATTATGCTGGATGAAATCGGAGAGCTTCCCAAAAACGTGCAGGCAATCTTGTTACGAGTTCTGGAGAGTGGTGAGATCCGCCGAGTGGGAGACAATCAGACATTTCATGTTGATGTCCGAGTCATTTGTGCCACGCATCGCGATCTGGAATCAATGGTGCAGCACGGTGAATTCCGAGAGGACTTGCTATTTAGAATCAACCCTTTTGAAATTGGAATTCCACCATTACGAGACCGTATCGCTGACATTTCGCTACTTGCCACCCATCTCTATCAACGGAAACAACCTGCTACTAAGGGTGGTGGAGATGTGTTCACAGCGGCCGCGCTGGCCACTTTGGAATCTGCATCGTGGAAGGGGAACGTACGGGAGCTGGCCAACGTTATTGAGCATGCATCCATACTTTGCGATCAGCTCCCCATTGATGTTCATCACCTTCCTCAGCGACTTACGGGAACTGGTAGCCAGACACCGGCTCCTTCAGTCGGAGCAATCGACTTCTCTGGCAAGACACTGCGTGAATTAGAAATGTGGGCCATCAATCAGGCATTAGAACGCCATGAAGGGAATAAACCGGAAGCGGCAAAAGAGCTGGGAGTGTCTTTGAAAACGCTCTACAACAAACTGAATAATCAACTCGACAAGTCAGCGTGAACTGCGTCACACCTGACGAATCACACCCACGACAATCCCCAAGACACTCGCATGCTTCACGTAGATCGGGTCCATCGATGAGTTGGCCGGCTGAAGTCGAATGTGGTTTTTCTCCGGATGCCAAAATTTAAGTGTCGCCTCACCTTCGTCTGTCTGGGCCACTACCATCTCTCCTTCACTCGCATTTGTCTGTCTTTTGACCACAACAAAATCCCCATCGGAGATATGAGCGTCGATCATCGACTCTCCGCTGACCTGCAGTACGAATTGTTCTGAACCACTAAATAAGTCACTAAAATCAATCCGTTCATTTTGTTCAAAAGCGAGGTGCGTTGGCCCCGCGGCAACGACTCCTGCCAGTGGTAGCCCTCGCTGCTCTTCTAGGGCCTCTGGTGTCAACTCGATCGCCCGGGACTTATTCTTGTCTCGAATAATAAGCCCTTTCTTCTCCAACGCTCTGAGGTGCCCCATCACACCATTGGGTGACTTGATTCCAAATGCATCGGCAATCTCACGAACCGTGGGCCCATAGCCGCGCAGAGTAATCTTATCCCGAATGAATTCATAAACCGACAACTGCCGTTGCGTGAGTGTGTCTGTCGGAGCCATAGTGAAAGGCACTCCTTGCCCAGTTTGGTTGGATCAAAGTCGTTTCAGTAGTTTCGATTCTGTGGTGAACAGTCCTGTCACTACCAATGTTATAGATATCGGAATTATAGTGCACGCTTGTACACTAACAAAAGGCGAAATCGGGAATTCCTAATCCAAAACAAAAAAAGCCGAGCATCAACGTTGGTTGATACTCGGCATGAATTCGCTGTGAATCCTGTGCTTAAGAGTTGGTTTATTAAGCTTATTTAGTTCTCTACGCTGAACGCATGCACCGTAACATGGTGGTACTTTTTCCCCGGTTGCAAAATCGTAGAAGGGAAGGATTTGATGTTCGGTGAATTCGGATAGTGTTGAGTCTCCAGACAAAACAGTGTCTGGTACTCATTACCGCCACTACTCTCATCCCCGGTCAGAAAGTTTCCGGAGTAAAACTGAAGCCCGATCTGATCAGTGAAAATCTTCATAACCCGACCTGATTTCTCTTCTTTCACTGTAGCGGCCAATGCCATTTTGCCGGACTGATTTCGCAGAGCGAAGCAGTGGTCATAACCATTGGGGTCGAGGTTGTTCTCTTCGATTCTCTCACCGATCTTATGGAAGGCTCGGAAATCCAAGGGCGTTCCTTTGACATCGTTGAGTTTACCAGTCGGGATCAATCCTTCATCCACATCCAATGCTTGATCTGCTTCGACTTTCAACTGATGGTCATGAATGGACCCACTTCCAACACCACCGAGGTTCCAGTAATTGTGATTGGTCAGATTGACTGGCGTAGCCTTGTCGGTTTCGGCCTGTAGATCAACAATCAACTCGTCATTATTGGTAAGCCAATAGGTCGCTTTGATTGCTAGGTTGCCTGGATATCCTTCTTCACCATCAGCACTGAGATAACTAAATTCAACGCCACGTGCCCCGGCTCGCTTCACTGGTGTACCGGTCCAGACTACTTTGTCATAGCCTTTCTCTCCACCGTGGAGGTGATGATCGCCATTATTTGTTGCCAGCGTATATTCCTGTTTGCCGATCGAGAATTTCCCTAGAGCAATTCGGTTGCAGAATCGTCCTACAGTGGAACCAAAGTAAGGATGTCCCGCCAGATAGCTCTCAAGATTATCAAAACCTGCTGTGATATTTGTTAGTTTGCCATTACGGTCAGGAGTTTCCAGCGATACGACAATCGCACCGTAGTTGGTCATTTTGGCACGTAGGCCATTTTTATTACTAAATGAGTACAGGTAAACTTCTTGTCCATCCGGAGTTTTACCCCAGGATTCGACTTGAACGCCTGTCTTATCTGCCGCCTGAAGCATACCGGTCATGGTTAAACAAACCAGAGTGGTCAGCATGAACCAAAGTGAATTCTGTCGCATCTATAAAATCCTTAAAACTAATGGTCGCACCCAAGAGGCAATTAGAAAAACTTCTACTGAAATCTGCCTTCGAAAACCTTCGGAGCAATGAATAGATGTATTATCGGTAGCCCGACACGCATAATCAATCCTCCAATAATGGAGGATTGAGGATAGTTCGGTGTGGTCTCAATTTAGAAATAGCGGAGACCTATAGCAGGCTTTCTAGCAAGAGCCTCATTTTTCGCATTTCTGCGAAGTGTTCTGTGTCTGGGGTTTCCGCAACATCCACGCACAAGGCACGACGGTAACCTGTGGCAATGAGCTGAGACAGAACTCGACCGTAATCAACTTCTCCCTGCCCCACTTTCACTTGGAATTCCGATGGACTGGTATCACGTAAATAGACGTGGCCTACGTAAGGCTGTACTTTATCCGTATCTTTACCTGCATCCGGTCCACAAATATAAATGCTGGGATCATATGCCAACCCGAGATTATCGACATTGTCACAGAGTACTTTAATGGTGTCAGGATCCGAGGCTTGTCGACCGCTTTGGTTACGAATGCAAACTTTGGCTCCATAATCATCTGCAATTTGAACAAGACGACGCAGGTGTTCTACTTCTTCGTTAAAAGGAGTTCCCAGTTCCGCAGAAGGCACATTTAAGGTGACGACTTTCGAGATTCTGGCAAGCTCACAGATGTCTTCAAATTGCTTATAGTGTTCTTCGCCTGTCGCCTGAATTCCCAATTCAAAGCTGGTAACTTCCAACCGATGAGACTTACGCAGGATTGCATGGGCGTCATTACGGTCTCGGCTTACATCCGCCGGAGTAATGTGGTTACTATCATCAGTAATGGCAATTTCCACGGCCGTATATTCCAGGTCCGCTATCCGCTGCAATGCATCGCTCAAAGATAGATTTGGAAAACTTGCTGTAGTCGCGGCTACGATCAAAACGTCGCTCCTTCTCCCTGAATTCGTTTCATGGGGAGTTGTTTAATTTCGGTTAATATTCTGCTATAGAATACGAATTACCGGCCTCCTGAGACAACACCGAAGCCCGCTCACAAAGCAAATTTACGACTGTTTTCGGTTGGTTTTAAGTCAAGAAACCCCAACGCTGGAAATTTACTCTTGAGAGGGTTTTTGAGGCCCGAGCATCCTGCGAATCATCTCGGGCATTCGATATTGGAAGTAGAACCTGCGGAGCATAGGAAGCACCTGGGTTGGAGATTGTCGATCGAGAATCTCCCGATGTTCCTGAGTCAATTCAGAGTTATAGAATTCAAGTAGTTGCTCCTCAGACACATCCTGCATGCTTTGTGCCACAAAAGAGTAATACCCCCAACGCAGGACGAGTTGTAGCCGTTGTTGATCATTTTCAGCGGAGGCATAAAGAATCTGAGCTGTTTCCGACATGGAGCCGATCAAACCAGTTAAATCTGATTCCCAGTCCTCAAACCAATCCTGCCACATCGAATCGCCGTATTGCCTCAGCAAGGCAACCACAATGATCGTATTGCGTTGCTTCTTATTCTCCATATTGGCCATCAACGTCTGAGTTACCGGTTCGTCAATCTGTTTCCCCAGCTCTTCAATCACGGAAGATTTTTCTACTAACCAACGGTCATACCACGCTCCAACTGCAGTCAAATCCTCACCACTCAAATTGGTATCAAGTAGTTCTTTAAATCGTCGTTCCTTTTCCTGCTTTACCAGCATGATCACTTCGGCAAGCCGCTGATCAACTGGCAAAGCCAGAATTCTTTGACGTTCTGCAGAATCTAAATCCAATAACCACTGAGTATAGGACAGCATTACTTTTCGCAATTGCTGAGAATTGTCGACTGAATTCAGTCGGGTGTTGAAGGATCGATGGGCCTGTTTTTGTTCGTCGGTTAATTGTTCAAACCGCACCTTCTTCTGTTGGAGATCATTGCGTTGTTCCGGAGCTAGCTGATTAAGTTCCTGAACAGATCGAGGAAGTGGTGATTGTGCCACCAGTGAGCAAGCCATTGAACCAAACAGAGTCACAAACAAGCCGAGCATTGTGAGAGGCTTAATCTTCATCAGATTCTCCTTCTGTATGAAAGACGCCTGATGCCTCTAACTGCTGTAAAAACTCAAAATCTTCCGTCAGGCGATACTGATCGAATTCTGAGATGACTTCAATGTCTTCAAGCAGCTGACGATGTTGTTGGCCAAAGTACCAATCACCTAAATACCAGCCGAGCAATGTTACAACGACTAATGCCAGCACTCGCCAAATAACGGACTTTGTAGAACTGGCCTGCGACCACTGCTTCGTTTCTGCCAGATGCTGGCGGGCATTTAAGGCCACGAATTCAACGGTACTGCGAGTAAAGTCCTCGTCTCGGTTTGCCTGAGGGAGCTCATCCAGTAAATCCCAGGCCTGTTGCAATTGCTGCAGGCGGAGACGGAATTCAGGATCATCGCTCAGTCGTCGCTCTATATCCTGACTCTCGACGTCATCAAGTTCACCGTCAAGATAGGCCACTAACTGTTGGTTATCCTGATTAAGTTCTTCTGTTTCCACGTCGGCGTCTGCCGCGGCCAGATCATCTTGGTTTGACATTATCGTTCTCCTCCTTCCTGCTTCGTTGCTTCTTGCGAGTCGTGCTCTAAGGCCTCACCAACCGACTCTGGCAATACTCCCTCCTGAAAATAGGGAGCTAGTATATCTTTCAAATTCACGCGTGCTCGTGACAGTAAACTTTTAATGGCCGATACGCTTAGCTCCATCGAACTCGCAATTTCCTCATAACTCATGCCTTCAAATTTCGAAAGCAACAATGCCATGCGTTGCCGTTCATTGAGAGATTCCATGGCGGCACGTACGATCTTCGCTCGTTCCAATTGATCGACTTGCCGAGTTGGCATCAAGCCACTGGCTTCCTGCACCATATGGGTTAAGGGTTGAGCCGACAATTCTCCGTTCGACTGAGCCACAACGTTTACTTCTTTGCGGCGTGCCAGACTGCGTCGAGCGTTACTGGCTACGTTATGAGCGATGCGGTAGAGCCAGGTAGAAAAACGGGAACCAGCAACATAGCGTTTACGAGCTCGGTAGATTCTAAGAAACACTTCCTGTGCTAAATCTTCTGCCATACTACGCCGCCCTACCATATTCTCGAATACAGTAACCAGTCTCACTTGGTAACGTGAAACCAATTCTTCAAAAGCAGCCGCGTTGTCCTCGCGCACCTGAAGCATTAACCGGACATCCGGATCCAATTCAGCGTAATCGATGTTGGAAGCTTCAGGTTTTTTCAAATTCTATGACCGGATCTAAACTTAGGTTGAGTCCGGAGTTCAGTTTACTTGAACGGCAATGGCAAAACAAAAACGGCGCCTTACCTTTTGGTACTGCATTAAACCAATAAAAGGATTAAGGGTTTCGCTGTTGCTTCTTCTCATCCATATATTTTTTGCGAGAGGATGAGTATTCCTCCTTAGAAGGCAAGGCATTAACTGAGTCCGTTGCCTCTTTACCCGAGCCCGCTTGTTCAAACAAGCGTTGCAAAAACGGGCGGCACCACCCACATCCTGTCCCCGCTCCAAAACACTCACTTATCTGTGATGCACGGTGAGGCTTCTCTACGCGAATGTAATTGGTGACCTTACGTTTGGTTATGTGAAAACACAAACACAATTCATCGTCCGGTTGCATCACTCTATCCCTCAGCCCCTAAGGCGATCGCCAATCCAATATCACAGGCCGTCAAGTATTCCTTTAGATTTAATGTCTCTGTCACCATATGGGCATTTAACTGCCCGCATCCCATGGATACCGTAGGAATACCATGTTTGGTAATCCAATTCGCATCTAAACCACCATTGGCGATAGCAAACACCGGCTCTTGATTAAGCGATTCAATGACCCCTTTGGCAATGCGTACACATGGTTCCCGGGAACTCAATTTAAAGGAGTCATAATCCAGGAATCCTTCGAAAGTGACACTCCCACATTCACCTTGCACATTCTTCACTTTCTTAGCCGCTCGAACAAATGCCTTTTCAATTTCCCGTACGATTCTCTTTCTAAAACTTGCATTATGACTACGGGCTTCGGCACGGACATAGACGTGGTCCGTGACCACATTGGTGGCATCCCCTCCCTGCACAATACCGACATTGGATGTCCCTGTTTGTTTTCCTTTAGAGATCGCTCCATGCCAACCATTACTCTGCAGGTCTGCAATTGCCAACGAGGCAATAGCGATCGCACTGACACCCCGTTCAGGACAAACACCTGCATGGGCCGCAATTCCCGTGACATTGATGGTCATACGATAACCACCAGTGGCCCCAACCGTCATCTTGACCGGAGAACCCCCATCCCAGTTAAACGCCAGTTTAGGATCCCCAAACAGGCTCGTGGTTGCATGTCGCGAACCCTGCAATCCGACCTCTTCCTGTACAAACCAGGTAAATGTCAGGGGCGGATGAGGTAGACCTCGTCGTAAAATCTCCAAAGCCGTCGAAAGAACCACTCCGCAGCCTGCACGATTATCTGCGCCCAAACCAGTATGACTATCGATCGAAGTCACTTTCATCCCTCGACGCAGAGGGCGACAACCTTCACAAATTGGGACTGTATCCAAATGAGCACTTAACATCCGCCGAGGAGCTTTGATTGTGCCTGGCAGTTTAAACACCAGATTGCCGACCTGCCCTTTAATTCGGGTACGCCGATGAGCAGAGTCGGTTCGAATAGACTTCTCCGAAGCCCCCGCCGCCAGTAATTGCTCACGAATATAATTGGCAATTTCCAGTTCTTCACCGCTCTTACCAGGGATCGCCATCATCTCCAAGACCTGAGCGATAAGTTGCTCTTTTTCCTGCTTGGTTCGTTTCGGAATCTGCGCGTCAGCCACGATTTCATACCTTTTGAATATTAGTTGGGTCGATTACAAAGATGTACTGCTACTCCATTTTACGAACAAAACCACAAGGCTGCTTTGAGCTACGAATCAATGAGATTTTTTATTGCCGGAATAATGCAAGGTTCTTTAATTGATCCGAAACTGCATACGCAAAATTATCGTTCTCTGTTACACCAATGGATCACCACTGCCATCGACGATGCTGAGGTTTATGATCCACTAGCAGGACATAATGACTCCATCGAATACGATGACCAAACCGGAAAGCGAACGTTCTACCATCACAATCAGATGTGTGGAAATGAAATCGATGTCCTTGTCGCTTATGCTCCTGAAGCATCCATGGGAACAGCCATTGAAATGTGGGAAGCCTATAGAAATCGAAAAATAGTCATCACCATCAGTCCCATGGCGCACAATTGGGTAGTCAAATTTTGTAGTCACCTTGTTCTAGAGTCTCTGGAAGCTTTTCAGGCCGCTCTCAACGACGGGACAATCTTTAATCTACTCGACCAACACGATCCTTCCGAAAATCCTCTAGAGGTATAAGTCACCGTGAAGCATATCCTCGAATCAGACCATCACGTTGGTGAATGGCTCACGCAGCATCAGTTTCCTGCCTACCGCGGCAAACAGATTCAGCGTTGGCTCTTTCAAGGACGTGCCGAAGGGTTTGATGATATGAGTGATCTTCCTAAGGCCTTGAGAGACCAGGTCAGTCAGGAATTTCAAATCTGGACGACAAAGGTCGTTGAGCATCAGAAGTCGGCTGACGGTACAGAAAAGCTATTATTGGAACTGCAGGATGGTGGCCGAATTGAATGTGTCTTATTACGTGAAGAAAATCGCAGAACCATCTGTATTAGTTCTCAGGTCGGTTGTGCGATGGGGTGTGTCTTCTGTGCCAGTGGACTCGACGGCGTCGATCGCAATCTAACCACAGGGGAAATCGTCGAACAAATGCTCCGCCTGCAGCGTTTACTACCTGAACAGGAGCGACTCAGCCATATCGTCGTTATGGGAATGGGAGAACCGCTGGCCAACTTGGACCGCCTACTGCCTGCTCTCGACCAGGCCAGCTCACCTGATGGCTTAGGGATCAGCGCACGCAGGATTACGATTTCAACGGTTGGTTTGCCTCCAGCGATCAATCGGCTCGCCAAGTTAAACAGTCGCTATCACTTGGCTGTATCATTACATGCTCCGAATGATGAATTGCGAAACGACATCGTCCCTGTGAATTCAAATATTGGCATTCAGAAAATCCTCGATGCCGCAGATCACTATTTCGAAGTCAGTAGTCGACGCCTGACCTTTGAATATGTGTTACTGGCCGATATTAACGATCGGCCCGAGCATGCACACCAATTAGCCGGTCTACTCAAAGCACGAAATGTACTATTGAATGTCATCCCCTACAATCCGGTGGCTGGTTTGCCCTATCGCACACCTTCATCTAAAGCCATCAGTAACTTCAGAGCGATCCTGCTTAAAGCCAACATCAATATTCAATTTCGCCAGCGAAAAGGAGATGACATTGATGCGGCTTGTGGTCAATTACGTCGCAAAACAGAGAAAACAACGGAAATAGTCGATATTCAGCCTCTCAATTGACCAATTGCCCAAAGAACGGCTTATCTGGCTTTGATTTTTTTTATACTAATTCGCTATCATAAGTGCTGTTAATGGCAGCGTAAGAGGCATATTCCCCTTCTGCCGTATGGTTCGTTGAATTACGGATCCTCCATGCTTTAATCCCAAAGTGACCAATGGCTAAGAAAAAAGCTGTGAAAAAGAAAGCAGCTCCCAAGAAAAAAGCGGCCAAGAAGAAGGTAGCTACCAAAAAGACAGCTAAGAAGAAAGCTGCTCCAAAGAAGACGGCTAAAAAGAAGGCCGTCAAAAAGAAAGCTGCCCCTAAAAAGCCGGTCAAGAAAAAGAAGGCCGCCAAGAAAAAAGCTGTAAAGAAGACAGCCAAAAAGAAAAAGACCGTTGCTGCTGTTGCGACAGCCGCGCCGAAAAAGAGAACACGTCGACGACGCAAGCAAACGATCAAAAAGGTTTTTTGGATCGTTTACAGTTCCACCATGAAACCGGTCGCGAAATTCGAGTTCCATGAACGTAAAGAAGCGTTGGCCAAAGCAGAACAGCTCAGCAAAAAATCACCCCACTTTCTACAAAAGAAGAAAGAGGAAATCGAAGTCGAAGATTCATAGACGAACAACGGGTTTTCGTATTGAGAATCCGCTATCCCATTGTTTATGAATCCAATGCAAAACGAGGCGTGGTAATCTGCTCTGATTACCACGCCTCGTTTTTTTGCGTTTATGAGGTGAAGCTATTACTCAGCTCCTGCCTCAGCTTCTTCTGTCGTTGCGATCGCAAAGATATGCGTCTTATTGGCAATGAACAGAGTTCCGTTTGCCACAATAGGAGTCGAGTAAACTGAATTCCCCATATTGATTTCCTCAATCGGGTCTTTCGCATCTTTACTCAATTCGAAGATTGCAATATCGCCATCTTCGTCACCGATATAAACATGACCGTCAACGATCAGAGGGGATCCCCAGGCCGCAGCGAACATGTCATAGGTAAAGTGAACTTCTCCTGATTTCGCATCCAGGCAATGGAATAAACCGCTGAAGTCAGAAATGTAAAGCAAGTCATCTTTAATACAAACCGTTCCACAGCTTCGGTGCATGGTTTCTTCGAAGTTGTATTCTCCGTCACCATCCACATCATTCACACTGTAGTGCCAGACGACGGCTGAATTCGGGTTATCTCTTGCGATCTGGCCGTCTTCTTCAATGACTGCCTGCAGACGTTGGTGAGCAATTTCTTCACCGGTCTCTACGTTAATAGCAAGTTCAGGTCCTACGTTACCTCGCTTGGTTGGATCAATGCACCATAAGTGCCCTTCTCCTTCACCGTGCTCTGGGTCCTGTCCCACTGCAACGTACACGTAACCGTCATAGATGACGGGAGTCGCGATAATGTTATTTCGCGTACCACGACCACCCAGGATCCATTTACTGACTTTAGGATTGGCATCAAACTTCCAAAGTAACTCAGGAGCCCCATCGGTTCCTTTATCTGCTTTGAAGCTGTAAACCCATCCGTCTCCTCCAGCAAAGATTGCCTGCGGAACACCTCCGAGCAAACCGACTGCTGGCGAGGACCATTGTCCGTGCAGGATATTGTCGATCGGAGATTTATCTGTCCAATACACTTCACCAGTGTTCTTATCCATCGCGATAAAGCTTGGAGCATCTGGTGACGGCAAATTGACATGAGATTCATCCAGACCATTGGAAGTGTTAATAAACAACAGGTCGCCCATCGCAGTAATCGAGCACGAGCACATATTGTGTTGTGAAACTTCCAGGGATCCCATCATGTCGTATTCCCACAGAGTATCAGCTTCCTGAGTGTCACTAGCGGTGACCACTTTAAAGACGCTGAGTTTAGGGCCCATGATCTGAGCAATCACTGTACGGTCTTCATCATTGATATTCGCAGCAATGGTCCATTTCTTACCACTGTCGTCAGCTGTTACAGTCACTTCCTCTGGCAATTCAAATCCAGCCTTGGCCGCAGCAGCCCGTAAAGTGTCGTTGACTGTCCCTTCGTTCAAAGCCGCAGTCGCCGGTGCAACTTGATCCGCTGCGGGATCTTCATTCACTCGGATATCAAACAATCGAGCTCGTTCCTTGCTGATGTCACCGTCATCGGTTCCATCGTGGTAGCCATCGGCATCCACACAAACCACTTTACCCTGACTCGAAACAAACCAGATTCGATCACCTTCTACATAAGGAGCACTACAAATACCTTGCAGAGGCCAGTCATGAACTCGACCGGTTGGCAGTTTCTCGCTGGAGTGTTGCCAGAGAAATTCACCAGTTTGCTCGTCAAAGCAAAGCAGTACGCCTAAGTCGACACTGGAAGGATAACGAGCGAGATAGCCACCGCTATTATTGGTACCTACAAGCACCTTGCCACTGGCTACCACGGGATTACCGTAGGTTTGACTACCGACAGCGGAAACCCATTTAATGTTTTCCTGACCGGACCATTCGCCTGTTTCGCGTTCACGACGGCCAACATTCCAGTTCGTTGGAATGCCTGTCGCTACCGGAGTGTTATTCCGATAAGAAGTTCCTCCCCATTGTCCCCAATCGCCAGCCTGAATCACTGGATTGCCTTTTTCGTCCAGCTTAAAGCTGAACAGGTCGGCGGGATCTTCTGCTGGTTCTTCGGCTGGTTCTTCAGCAGGCTCCTCGCCTGGTTCTTCAGTAGGTTCTTCTACTGGTTCTTCCACAGGGCTTTCAAATTCTACTGGCTCTTCTTTTTTGTCCGAGCAGCCTGAGATCGTAGCCACGGTAAACAAACCCAGCAAAAAGCAGAGGGTTAATAATCCGATAACTCTTACATTCTTCATTATCTTATCTCCGGTCCGTTTTCTTACCCGAGTTGAACGGGACCTCAATCTAATCAACTCGTCACAATCTATTTTGTATTATCTATAGGTTTGTTTTATTCGTTTGCAGTAACAGTAATATTGTCGAGGTAAATCTCAGCATCCTTGGCGTTACCGTACAATCCAGGGCTACCTGAAGTAACGGGGACATCATCGATCGCTTCGAGCAACCACTCGGCTGGCTCTTCGCTTCCCTTTTCCCACACTTTGGCCCGCAAGACAGCTTTGCCATCTTCAACAGCAACTCGGAATTTAAGCGTGTACCATTGATCTTCTTTCCAGGCAAAAGCCACAGACTTGGCCATACGTTCCTGTGGAACCCAGGTACGAATCTGCAGCCGTTGGCTTTCGCCCTGCATATCCAAGCAGTACCCCTGACCTGTCAGACCAATATCAGGCAGTTTGTCGTTCGAGCGAGCACCTTTGACATCTGCTTGAATCGTGTAATTTGACAAGTCTGAATGTCCCATCCAGGATCGGCTTCGAGTCCCTTTCGGGATGGTCGTGATTTTAACCATGGCATTACTGCCATCGACTTCACGAACCACATGGCGATAGCGTGCACCCACCCAAGTCACTGGAGGAGCTGTGAGATCATCAAAGTCAAAGCTCCAAGGAAGATCCGGCACAATACGCACTCGGGCTCGCCCAGACAATTCACCAGCGGTGGCAGTCACATAAGCCGCCACGTGAGCAGCATCGGCAGACGAATTAAATGTATTACCTTCAATAGCTCCATAGCCATCTACCGATAATTCCGCTCCTTCCGCTGGCCCAATTAATTGACCGGCAGCGTTATAAAGCAGAACTTTGTACTCCTGCGATTGGCCGGGACGAATCAATGCATCCGCGGGCACCACCTGAAGATGAGCAGCCACCTGATCATCAGAAGCTGCTTCTTCCGGTTGTAGAATCTGCTGGGCAACCGCTGACGTCTTTTCCGTATCTTCGATACAGTACAATCCACCACTGGTTTCGAGGTAAAGGCGTCCATGAGAGACGATCGGGGATGCATTCATTGTTTCGCTATTCGGCAGTCGTCCACTCGACAGCTTCACTAACCCCTGTTCTTCATCAGGTTGGAAGATAGCCCAGTTACCTGAATTCCCAACTGCGTAGATTTTTCCATCCGCATACAGAGGGCTTCCACGCATAACTCGACCTAACGCCAGCTTACGGCCGATTTGCTCGCCCGTTTCTAAATCATAGATATACACCTTGGCACGGTCATCAAAGCAATAAACACGGTTTCCAATGGCAATCGGAGATGATTTACCCATCATCACTTCTTCGTAT
>CALKCC010000196.1 GCA_938082855.1 uncultured Pirellulaceae bacterium
AATCAAGAAGAGATTAACAAAGGGAATGGGAAGCCGTAGCATGATTAGGCCTGCTGCTGTTGGGAGTCGTCGAGATTCTTTTCCTTCTCAACGGCGGCCATAGAAGAATCAAGCTTTAGCAATGCAATGGCTGCAGAATTCGTGTCCTGAGGAGAATTACCCCGTTGAATAGCCGTGGTTTGGACTCGGGGACCGGAAATAATCCAGTCCAATATGCGAGCAACAACGACGAGTGCTATCCCAAGAAAAGCTGCCTGTATTACCAGCAACATCAATTCCGGCACCCAAACAGCCACCAACGCACTTACAATACCAACTGAAAAAATCACCATCGGATGCTGCAATACAGGTAGCTTCAAAATAATCAGACCAATACCAAGTACCATTCCAGAAATCCAAAGCAATAATGTGGACCGGCTCGTGATCGAGGCCGCAAGAGTGTCCTCCTCTCCAACCGTCGAAAGCAAGTACTGATTCGTATTTTCAGGCAAAGCCAATTGAGTCGACGCTCCAACCCATTGTTCTAGATCGGATTGCCCCAAGGCGGATGCTCTGAACCAATACAAACCTGACCAGGACCAGTCATACTCCGGAGTCCACCCCTGCGGTGTACCAAGTAAATGCTGAGTATTGGTCGTAACTATCTGCCAGTACGTTGAACCGCTCATTTTCGAATTGACGACAGTTGGCAATGGCAGGCTTAATTGCTGTGCATCAAAACCACTCCTCATGTACCAAAGCTCAACTCGATAGTCTGACTCTACGTTGGAGGAAGCCAACCGGATGGTCAATTCCTGTTGTGAATCCAGCACAACCAGATCCACTGGGACTCGCTGATTATTAATTGCAACAATCAAGGTCGACGGGTCCACCCCGTGCTGTGGGAATTGAATTCTTAAGTCGGATTCGTTCGTCCGCATTTGAAATGCCAGTCGTTCACGGCATTGGTCATTAAGCAATGCCGTTTGCACCCACCGACGCTGAATCAAAGTCGAAGTACGACTGATATCCCGTCGCATCCGCATCTGCACAGGTAAACTTGTCGTCGCATCGGACGCCTGCAATCTCAAACGGTCGCCACTGGATTCCTCTGAAGCAACACCACGGACAACCTGCCACACATCATCCGCAGGTTCACTGACGAAGATATCCTGGGTATTGATTGTGACGTCATTTTGGACAAGTCGTACATCGTCAACCGCTGGTGACACTAACAGAAAATTGACACGCTGAGAGGAATCCGCCATCAACAAAGGAAGCTGTTCCTGATACTTAAGTATGATGCGTAGAGCTCCCGTATATTCCGCTAACAAGTCCACAGAGATGTTTTCGATTTCCAGTGGTTCACTACCGGATTCCGCATTCTCTGAACTAGGAATGATGCTCCATGGCAACACACTACTTCCTGCGGCATCTTCCGACTTCAAGGCTGTCGCCTCAAGGAAGATACGCAAATTCTCAGGTCGACGAATAATGCCTGGCACCGTTAGCGTCAACTGCCGAACAGGTTCGTAGGCGACTTGATAATCCAATCGCTGTTCAAACGAAGCATATTTTTCTTCCAATTGGATCTTCGTGGTTGAAGCAACCAAGACACTTCGCTTTCGAATCTTGACCGACCCCGCGACTTTGACAGGCGAGCCTTCCTCAAGATTCGGTTGAGAGAGGTAAACTATTGGCTGTTGTTGATAATTGGATAAGTCCGGTAACTCTGCGTCCCCAACTGCTGCAGCCAATAGGCCGACGCTGCCTTCCAGATCGGGAATGATTTCGACGTTATCGGCGGGTTGTAGCAGGACGGTCTGAGTACCGTAGGTGATTCTCGCATTCTGGGCACTGGTTACATTCACTTGAGGAATCACAAGATCCAACAACTGTGATTCACCCTCTTGAGAATCGGGAAGCTCTCTGCGGGCCCGAATAACTAGCTCGACTTCCCCGCGTGTCTCGGATTCGGAACTAACCAACGGAAACTGTAGAATCCCGTCGACTAATTCAGTATCAACCAATTCCAAGACGCCTTCTCGGCTGCGAAAAACCTGATCCAATTCCCATCCGGCCCAGTCTCCTTGAATCTGATACTGCCCCGCACCGGTATATAGACATCGCAGCCTGGTCGTCATTCGCAGCTGTGTCGGTGAGACTTCAAGCAAGTACCGAGGCACGATACGAAACTGGTTTTCTCGTTCCTGCAAAGTTCCAACGATGGTGTAAGCAGTATTGTAGAATTCGAAAGCAACCTGGCGGACGCCTGAATTCGTAGCCATCGATTCCAATTCTCTTGGCGTCCGACGGATATCGCCACTGGCTTGCCAAACCACATCCCAATTCGAAGTGGTGCTGACGGTCAACGTTCCTGACTGTTTAATCGCGTTGACGACTTCAAACCCCGTAAACGACTGATCCAATTCAGAGGAATCCATCGATGCTCGAGGTATCTCCGCCTGAAGCGTCAGCACAAACTCGTTCTCGGGTCGGATGACACTAACTCGGATCCGTTGACGCTCAATCGGATCCTCTGCTTCTGCTCCGCTCACGCGTGTGACACGATAGGATTGACTGGGAAGATCCAGCAACTGCATGCTCGGTGGCAAATCCACTTCAAAGTTAGATATTTCACCACTCAGCGCATTCACCGTAATCGTTGCTGTCGCGCTAATATTGCGATTTTGAAGAACGGTAAATGCAGTATCGACCCGCGCCTCTAATCGATTCAGAGGCTGAATCATGGCTAAGTTGGAGTCGCTCCAACCGAATACCAGATCACTTGTTTGAAAATCAAAGGCAAACGAAGTCGTGACATTCGATGGGGAAGTAACTTTGACATCCAAGTCACCAGCCACTGGTCGAGCCTTACTCAACGGCACAATTAACTGTCGAAACTGACTACGAGCAGCAGGAAGCGAGAGCATCAACTCGGTGATCTGCCCGGACTGTCGCAATGGCCGAGTCAGATTCAGCGTAAGAACATGCTGACTATTAACAGCCCCCTTCAACCAAACCACATGCCCCAATTGCTTATCCCAGGTAACAAAGAACTCGCCGTTACCGGAATACTTCGGCGCAGAGTTCATGACGCATTTTGATAAGCTCAAAGGAATTTTCACCCATTGATCCTGAGTGGCCTGAACCAGTTGAATCCTAAATTCCCCTGTAAAGTTCAGGTGCGTTGGAGTGGCTCGCCCCGCGTAAACCGCCTGTTCGATTGCAAAGGCGGGAGGAGCATTCTGATCCTCCACATCGTTCTGCTGGTTATAGATCCGTAAATACTCTTCCAGCGATAGGTTGGTCGCAACTTTGACCAGATTACCATTCTTGTCCCGTAGCAGAACAATCTCCGTTGGGGCCTTCCGCACTTGCCCGATCTCGCCAGTTTCCACCGCCGGTGTCTCGGCATTTGGCTGAGCATAGATCGGCAGGGTAAAGACAAACAAAACCATCCACGCCCAAAAGCGGGAACATCGATGGGCAAGACTTGCCGGCCCGACAAGCATAGATCGTGCGCCAAATTTTAGCGCACTGTCGCTTTGAGCAATCCAATCTTGCATTGGCCGATCCGAATAAATTGATATGAGAAAAGACCCACCATAGATGGGCCTTTTTATTTTAAATCGGACTGTCGACGAATCAATGAGAAATACTGAATCCCAAGCGGTTTATACGCGACTTAAGACTCCAAACATCTGTTCATGCAGGCTCTGAGTCGCACCCGCTATAAACTTGGCTTCCTGAATCTTCAACGCAGTTCCATCCATAGCCGTTATAGTTCCCCCAGCTTCCCTAACTATCAACACTCCTGCGGCAATATCCCAGATCTTCACACTCGTAGCCCAGTAACCATCAAGTCCACCCTGGGCAACATAGCAAAGATTAAGAGCCGCCGAACCGAGTCTCCTTAACGCTTGGCACTCATAAAGCATTTCTACCCATCGATCAACTTCCTGTGACCCTCGTTCCACACCAGCTGAGAAACTAGCTGCAATTAAGGAGCGGTCCAATTGTTCACATCCACTATGAGAGATGGGCTCACCGTTGACCCGAGCTCCCTCACCTTGAGTGGCACTATACATGTCGTCCATGACTGGATCATAAACCGCTGCCACAACCGGATCGCCATAATGCAACAAAGCTATGGAAACACTATAGGTTTGTAGCTTGTGGACGTAATTGGCTGTCCCGTCTAGCGGGTCTATCACCCAACAGTACTCCAATTGAGACAAGTCAGTCGAAGCACTTACAATGCGATCCTGACCGGGCAAATCGGACTCCTCGGTCAAATCTTCTTCGCCAAGAAAGTAGTCGGTGGGCCGTTGTTCCGCAAGAATCTCCAAGATCTTCTTTTGAGACGCAACATCGGCTTCGGTCACCAAGTCCTTCGGCGCCTTTTCTCTGGGATTAATCGCATCTTGCATTTGGGCTAATAGAATGCCTGCTTCTCTTGCCGCTTGGGTTGCCAGTGTTTCTAAACTCATTCTCAAACCTATCTTGGATCCAACGTTTCTGCTGTATGTTCAATTCAGCATTTCAACTAACTGTCCAATATACCCCAAGTTTCCTTCATCAGACATTGCCACCTAAATACTGTTATTCCAATGTTCACGTCAGTTGCCAGATGTCAGAAGCACAAATCCGCTGACGCATTTTTCAGACTAAAAACTGGACATTCGAATGGCACTTGTTATTATCACATTAGATTCCTTTGTTATGCGAAACTGTGAAATCAGTTATGGAATTCCCCAGTCATGCTTATGACTTCCATTATAAATCGCGATAACAATTGGCCTCTTCTCTGTTCCGGCCCCGCCGTAATGCCTTGGCATTCGGCGGGGTTATTTTTTTGCCTGCATCCTATTCCTAGCTGCTAGACATTGCATGTAGTCCAGAGCCGAATTTCACATGGATGCGATCGCCTCGACTCAGGCATCCAACTGTGCATACGACCACGAAAGTTTCAACGCTTCCATGGAAGAACTCCCTTAAGGCTCACAAGGGGCTCCTTGATACGATCCGCCGTTTCAAACATAATTCAATTCTGAAATTCATCTCTAGCCGACCCTCTATTCATTGAACAATTCACCATGTGGACTCTTGAGCAACCGAAGGCTTTCCTGACAACCGACACCTTACAATGTTCGGTGGACCTGAGTTCGCCTCAGACAGGGATCCGAGCGGTAACGGCACATCAACACGGTTGCTCAGAGGCGAATTTTTCGCTGTTAAAAATGGGGCTCGAATCCGAAGTCTTAACCGAGTCCTACCAGCGTGGCAACGATCTAATTACTTCGTATGCGTCGAACGATCAGCGACCTGCTTCGCCGCAAGTTTATCGCCGAGTTCAGGAACATCCACAGGCCATCGGTCTGGAAACCATCGTCTCATTGCAAACCGATCTACTGGCCAGCCGTTGCCCAATTCATAGCGTCACCGAGATTTCACACTTTCAGTCGGCAATGATGCGAAGTAGTGAAAATCACTGGCAAACTGCCGAGCCACTTGAATCTCCGCAAGCCTTGCTCGTCGAAATCGTCGACGAGCTATACTATTTGGAAATTGCTCATCCCACCGATGTCACCGGCTCGTCTTTTTCACAAACGCCGGACAAAATCCAGTGGCAGCACACCCTGCTGGATCTTCAATTGGAAAAAGGGGTCATTCGCCGTGCCCGCCTACAAAGCTGGTGGATCAAGGCAACAGAAGAAGATGCCCGATCTGTCGCGGATACGTTGATTGAAAACTTTATCGTTTCACCGCCGCCTTTGACAACTTAACTGATTAGCTTCTCAACAACTTTACCGCCCTGATCGGTCAGCCGAACATTCAATCCCTTGAATTCATGAATTAACCGGTGGTGATCGAAGCCAAATAACTTCAGAGTTGTCGCGTGGAAGTCATTTACATGGACGGCATCTTCCACTGGTGCCCAGCCAATGTCGTCTGTCTTACCGATGACTTGCCCACCTTTGATTCCACCTCCGGCCATCCAAAGGCTATAAGCATAAGGATGATGATCACGGCCAGTATTCTGCTTATTACCGCCCCGATTTTCACCTAACGGCGTACGGCCAAATTCTCCGGCACAAATAACCAATGTGTCATCCAGCATGCCCCGCCTCTTCAGGTCTTTCAGTAGACCTGCCACAGGTTGATCTAACATCCCAGCGTTGTAGGATATCTCCGCACTTAAGTTACTGTGATGGTCCCAGGAAGCATGCATGAGCGTTACAAAACGTACGCCCCGTTCCAGCAATCGACGTGCGAGCAGACAGTTGCGTGAGAACTGACCGTAGACGTTTGCCCCGCCTCCACGAAAATTCGAATTCGCCGGCTCCTTACGGTCCACGCCATACAGATCCAACGTCTCCTGACTCTCAGAGGTCACATCAATCAATTCCGGAGCGGCTTTTTGCATACGAAATGCAAGTTCGTAGGAGTTGATTCGACTCGCAATTTCTGTGTCCTGCTGCTTTTCTAAACGTACTCGGTTAAGCGAATTAATCAGCCCTAACGAATCCTGCTGCATATTCCGCGTATAACCTTTGGGATTATTTAGATTTAAGACAGGCTCTCCATCTCCCCTAAAAACGACTCCTTCATAAGTCGAAGGTAAAAACCCGCTAGTCCAGTTCGAAACCCCGCCTGAGCTTCCCCGACCAGCTGACAAAACGACATAAGCTGGTAGGTCGTTCGTTTCACAACCTAGTCCATAAGTCAGCCAAGACCCCATACTAGGCCTACCAAACCTTGGAACGCCTGTGGTCATCATTAACTGGGCCGGATGATGATTGAATGCGTCAGTATGCATCGAACGAACCAAAGCGATGTCATCCGCACAAGAACCGATGTTTGGTAATAGGTCGCAAAATTCCGTACCACATTCACCATACGGACGGAATTTTCGGTCACTTCCCATCAAGATGGCACTTTCCTTCTTAATGAAGGCGAAACGCACTTTGTCGGTTAACTCTTTAGGCAATCCCTGGCCATGTCGTTCCTGCAACACTGGTTTAGGATCGTAGAGATCCACATGGCTAGGTGCTCCTGCAAGAAACACAAAGACACATCGCTTGGCCTTTGGGGCAAAATGCCCAAATTTAGGAGTCAGCGGGTTAGCTTCATCACCACTCACCACACCATCACCTTGCAATAGGGAGGCTAAAGCAACTCCACCCAGTCCACTGGCTGACGAAGTAAAGAAATCACGTCGACTCTGTTGTTTCAATTCGTTATTCACGTTCATAATTCAATCCACATCACTGTGTGAAAAAAAGCTTACTCTTTGGTAATAAACTCATCTGTGTTTAAAAGGGCACGAGCCACAGCGACCCATGAGGCAGTCTCCGCCAGACTGGCAGCTTCCGGCATCGGACTTTCACCAAGCACCTCTTTGGCTCCTTGGTCATCCTTCGACAATTGCTCCAACTGAGTCTGATAGAACTTGCTCACAATCGTCATTTCATGACGCGTAGGACGTCTGGCAAGACATGTCAGGAAGGCATGATAAATACGACGCTGAATGTCGTCTTCTACCTTTCCACTCGCTTCAACTTCGGTAACAATTCGCCTCCCCAAGTTCTGAGCACATTCGGTAAAGACGACGTCATTCCAAATAGTCAAAGCCTGCAATGGCGTATTACTTCGTGAACGTTTCGCGATACACACATTTGAATCCGGTGCATCAAAGGTCATCAACATTGGGTACGGGCTTGTACGTTGGAAAAAGGTGTACATACCGCGACGATACCGATTATCCCCTTCACTCGTTTGCCACTTGGCACTGTTGGCATAAGTTAATGCCGAATACTCCGCCGGTTGTGGAGGACGGACACTCGGGCCACCGACGGTCTCCACAAACAGACCACTCGCATCCAATGCCAAATCCCGAATAATCTCGGCTTCCACTCGAGAACGATACTGTCGAGCCAGTAGTTCGTTTTCAGGATCAATTTCGGCAAGCTCCTTACGGTGCGCAGATGTTTGCTGGTACACAGAGCTATTCAGAATAATTCGATGCAGATTCTTTAGACTCCAACCATTGTCACGGAAGTGAACTGCCAGCCAGTCAAGCAACAGCGGATGCGTTGGATCAGCACCCTGCATTCCAAAATCGTCGCTGGTTTCAACGATTCCTCTTCCGAAATAACGCTGCCAAACACGATTAACGGTCACACGTGCCGTCAAAGGATTATCCGGAGACACTGTCCAATGAGCGAGATCTAATCGAGTCAAACTATCACCTTCGTTAGCGACCCCAGGTAGAACATCAAGCCCTTTGGTCTCGACCTGTTCACCTTTGGTTAGAAAGTTTCCTCGTAAATGGATGTGAGCCTCACGTGGCGTTGCTAATTCAACGACACTTTGCGCCTTGGTGCCTGGCATGGCCGGTGCTTTGGCTGCATGCTCTTTTTCTGCAGAAACCAATTGTTGATACGGCTCATCCAATTGTTTGTAGTACGACAGCAGAGTATTTGTTTGCTGTTCGTTGCGGGTTTCCGCCTGAATCGCCTCGAGTACCTCCGCAGGTGTGCCCTCGAGTGCCAATACTCCATCAAAATCAGCATGACTCAATTTAAAACGGCCGAGATTATGCGTGGATCCCGTTTCATACTGCTGATTGAGTATCACTCGGAATTCAACTCCACCTTCAAAAGTGATCGCTTCTTCCAACTGGAATACAGCGACGTGCCGCTTTCCGATTTCTGGAGATACAGCCCAGCCATCTGCGAGATCCTCATTGATCGCTTTGGCAATCTCCCAGTTATCTTGTGAAAAATCCGCAAGGGCACTGCTAATGCTCAACGGTTGGAATTCATCCTCGCTATCGGCCTTTCGAGCCAGAATTTTGACGTCGGTCAAAACGAAATTGCCGTTTTCTGCGCGTCCTGGCCCTTTCTTGGGAAGTCGATCATCGGGTAGAACTTCAAGACGAATCCCTGTCAACTTCTGTGCCTTGCCGTCAATCGTATAAATATCCGACCGGACATTTTCTCCTTCCACCAATATGGAACCGTCTTCAAGTGTTTTAAATGTCGCTGCATGCTTACCTTGAATCGCGGTGACATCCATCGGCCGCCATTGGTAAACCAAATTTGCATCAACTTCCAACCATTTTTCCAAGGCTGCCGGCAATTGCTCGGCTTCATATTTCACTCGAGCGGCGACCAGTTTCTCATGGGCCTGATCGTGTTGGCTCTTTTGTGCATCATAAGATGCGGCTTCCGCTAACGTCGGAGCTGATACATCCTGTTCGTTGATACTGTTAAAAAACGAATACAGCTGATAGTATTCCCGATGGCTAATCGGATCGTACTTGTGGCTGTGACACTGAGCACAACCAACCGTTAGTCCAAGCCAAATTGTGCCAAAGGTGTTCGTACGATCAACCGTTTTCTTTACTCGATCCTCTTCACGATCAGTTCCACCTTCCGTGTTGTGTAATGTATTGCGATGGAAACCACTCGCAACACGATCACTGACGGATGCTTCAGGTAACATGTCACCTGCAATTTGTGCAATCGTGAACTTGTCGAAGGGCATGTCTGCGTTCAGTGAATTAATTACCCAGTCCCGATATCGCCAGGCGTGGGGACGTGCTCGGTCTTTTTCATAACCATCACTATCGGCATAGCGAGCAAGGTCCAGCCAGTGACGTCCCCAACGTTCGCCGTAGTGCGGTGATTTCAGTGCACGATCCACCATTTGCTGATAGGCATCGGTGCGTTGATCATTCAGATATTCCTCTACCTCCTGAGCTGAAGGTAACAAACCCAACAAATCTAAATAAACTCGACGTATCAAAGTACTACGAGATGCTCGGGCTGAGGGGGTTATCCCCTTCTCTTCTAAGCGAGCCAGGACAAACTGATCAACAGGTGTCTTGATCCAATCCTGTTGTTTCACAGGTGGTAATTCCGGTTGCTCCAGAGTCTGGAATGACCAATGATTCGAGGCAATTGCGATATCGGCCGAATCGGGCCATGACGCCCCCTGAGCGATCCAGTTTTGAATTAAAGCGATCTGATTTTCCGTTAACGGAGTCCCTTCTCCTTCAGGCGGCATCCGTCCCAAATCTTCATCCGCCCCTTTGATGAGAGTCAGGAGTAAGCCTTTCTCCACATCACCAGGAACAATGGCTTTGCCATTATCGCCACCAGCCAATGCTCTGGCTCGGTTATCCAATCGCAAGCCACCTTCCTGAGCATCCTGCCCATGACATGAATAACAACTCGCACGCAAAATGGGTTGAATATTCTTGGCAAAGTCGATCTTCTGACCTTGTTCTTCCTGACCGCGAATCGACCCCGTCAATACTGTCAGCCAGACACAAACTGGAATCAAGTACAGGCTGGGACTCTTTAATGAAATAGGCTTTCGCATAAACTCAAACATCCTGATTGGAATTAGCTCTCAAACAGCTATCCATTTTAACTCGCTGGCAAATTGAATCCAATTCACAACCGATGATTTGCTAGCCTTACTTCGCATGGATTCCTGAGGTACATTGAGATTTACCCTCAATGGCTAGTCCCATTTCATCACACTCAACTGAGGTTTAGAAAACCATGTCCACGGATCTTCGGAATCGACTATTCGAACAACTCGATAGTCTAGTCCTTATCGACCCCCACACCCACATCGACGCCCAGAGTCCCGCGTCGACCAATCTGTCTGAAATTCTTGGCTACCATTACTACACGGAATTAGCTCACTCAGCCGGCCTGCCCCAACAACAGATTGAAGCGCCGGAAATTACTCCCCGGGAAAAAGTAGGTCTGCTGCTTAATAATCTCGAACCCATCCAAAACACCATCCAATACAGCTGGCTGATTGAAATGTGCCAGCAGTTCTTTGGTTTTGAAGGCGACATCATTGATGGTTCGAACTGGGAACAAGTCTACGACGCTGCCCAAGCAAAGATGGACGAACCTGACTGGGCTCAACAGGTACTTGCCCAATCCGGCTTGGAAGCCGTTTTCCTTACCAATGACTTTGATGATGCGTTGGAAGGATTTGATACCTCTGTCTACATCCCCTGTTTAAGAACTGATGATTTAGTATTTCATCTGGCAAAAGACTCCGTCCGAGAACGTCTTGAAGTCTGTACCAATATCTCGATTGAGAACTTGGGAAGTTTGACTCAGTGTTTAGAACACTTGTTTACGCACTTCACCCGTGAAAATGCTAAGGCCTGTGCCATCTCCTTACCTCCATGGTTTGTTCCCCGCGAAGTGAATTACGGAGAAGCAGAAACCGCATTGGAGCAAATTCAGTCCCATGGCGAACAGGCAGCACCGGAACATAAAGAATCCATGGCCTGTTGGGTCTTCTGGAAGCTTGCAGAATTATGCGACGAATTCAGGCTACCGTTTGACCTGATGATTGGCGTTAATCGCTCGGTCTATCCTGGCGGCGTCTATCAGGGAATGGATCTATACGACAGCCGAGTCTCACTGATTCAGTACGCTGATTTGTTCAATGCCTTCCCGGCAGTAAAGTTCCCCGTCTCTGTCCTCGCTAGCGTAACCAATCAGGAACTAGCCAGTTATTCGTGGATCTTCCCAAACGTGATTACCAACGGACACTGGTGGTACAGTAATACACCTACGTTCATCGAGCACGACACAGCAGCCCGACTGGAAGCTGTACCTCAAACCAAGCAAATTGGTTATTACAGCGACATGTACAAACTTGAATTCGCACTCCCTAAATTCGCTATGTACAAGCGTATTTTGGCCAAAGTACTCGCTGAGCGATACGTCATTGACCGTAGCTGGAGTGAAGAACGAGCAGTTGAATTTGGAAAACGCATCCTACGCGGTAATGTCGAGACCATCTTTAACGTCTAAAACTCTTCACATAAAGGAAGGCCAACTCGCACAAAGCAGATTGACCCCGCCTTCTAAAAACAAAAAAACTCCGCTGTTTTATACAGCGGAGTTTTTTAATGCTTTGTGATCGTAATGCCTGAGGCTTACTTACGATTAGCATACTCTTCAGCACGAGTCTTGATGATTTCCTGCTGAACAGTCGCTGGGACTTTCATGTACTTGGAAAGTTCCATGGAGAATGTTCCCTGCCCTTTAGTCATCGAACGTAAGTCCGTTGCATAACCAAAGGTCTCTACCAGAGGTACTTCCGCCAGAATCGTCGATACGCCTTCACGTGCTTCGGTATTGTTTACCAATCCACGACGGCTAATCAAGTCACCCACGACAGGTCCCTGGAAGTCTTCAGGTACTTCTACTTCCATCTTCATCATCGGCTCAAGGATCGCTGGTTTCGCTTGAACAAATGTTTCGCGGAAACAGCCACCTGCTGCAGTCTGGAATGCTTTGTCCGAACTATCCACTTCGTGGTAAGAACCATCATCCAGAGTCACTTTAACGCCTACTACGGGATAACGAGCCAAAGGTCCACGAGTACAAGCTTCACGGAATCCTTTTTCAACCGAAGGAATGTACTGTTTAGGAATACGTCCCCCAACAATATTTTCTTCAAATTCAAAAGTCTCGTCGCCATCAACTTCCATCGGCTCGAGTGAACCAACGATATGAGCAAACTGACCTGAACCACCCGTCTGCTTCTTGTGCTTGTAGTTAAATTCACGAGCTACGGTTGGGGCTTCACGGTAACTTACCTTAGGAGCTCCGACTTCTACTTCGACTCCATATTCACGTCGAATACGTTCGATGTAAACTTCCAGATGTAGCTCACCCATTCCAGCAATCAAGACTTCATTGGTCTCTTCATCTGTACTGACGTGGAATGTTGGATCTTCTTTACGGAAACGCTGCAAGGCCTTTCCAAGCTTGTCTGCATCACTACGATTCGGCACGTTGACGGCCATGGTGATCACAGGGTCTGCCACGAAGATATTTTCCAGAGTGCAATACTTCTGTTCATCACAGTAAGTATCCCCACTGGCACAGTCGATTCCCATCACAGCGACAATATCACCCGCCGTTGCTTCGTCGATCTCTTCTCGCTTTTCCGAGTGCATTCGCACAATTCGAGAGAAACGATCTTTTCGACCGGTACGCTGGTTAATGTAGGTTTCGCCCTTACGAATCGTACCCTGATAGATACGAGTAAAGGTCAATTGGCCAAACGGATCTTCAACGATCTTGAAGGCCATGCCAACAAATGGCTTACTTGGATCGGGCTCGAGAGCCAGTTTATCTTCCTCGTCACCAGCTTTATTAGCTTCAACGGAACGATCCTTAGGAGATGGAAGGTAGCGGTTGACCGCGTCTAACAAAGGCTGAACCCCTTTGTTTTTGAATGCCGTCCCCATAAATACAGGAGTCGCTTCACGGTTAAGTACAATCGTACGTAGCGTGCTGTGAATCATGTCCTCGCTTGGCTCTTCACCTTCGAGAACGAGTTCCATCATCTCTTCGCTTCCCATGGAGATGCTTTCGATCATCTCAGCACGGAACTTATTGGCTTCATCCTGCAAGTCCGCAGGGATGTCTTCTTCACGAACGGTTTCACCGTTGGAACCATCAAAGTACAAGGCCTTCATTTTGATCAGGTCGATGACCCCTTCAAAATCGTCTCCTTCGCCGATTGGCAACTGCATGAGAATTGGGGAATCGCCCAATTTATCAGCAATCTCTTCACAAACGCGATGAGGTTCCGCTCCTGTGCGGTCCATCTTGTTGATGAATGCCAGACGTGGCACTTTGTATCGCTTCATCTGACGGTCAACGGTCAGCGACTGAGCCTGAACGCCACCTACGGCACAAAGAACCAGCACAGCTCCGTCGAGCACACGCAAACTTCGCTCAACTTCCACTGTAAAGTCAACGTGACCAGGGGTATCGATCAGATTGACCGTCTTACCTTCCCACTCCACAGTGGTGGCAGCACTGGTAATCGTAATACCTCGTTCCTTTTCCAATTCCATGTGGTCCATGGTTGCACCATCGCCTTCACCACGTACTTCTTGTACTTTGTGAATTCGACCACTGTAAAAAAGGATACGCTCACTTAGCGTCGTTTTTCCCGAGTCAATATGCGCCGAGATTCCAATGTTTCTGACATCTTCCAGCTTCATTTGCTGATTCCAACCTAATGTATAAACAAACTTGTCAATGTTTCTTATATATAGTCTGGCAACTCGCCAGATTATCGACTTTTGTTGTCGTCCAACCTTACCACTTCACCAGCGGCAAATGCGCATAAAACTAGCGCATCTTAAGATTAAGTTGGTAATGATAAAATAAATCAGCTATGACGAAAGGCCAAATGACAGGTGTTTGAAAAAAATACCAGAAAAGCGGGATTTTAGAGCCAAATCCCCCCCATTCGTCCCCCTATTCACTGAGTATTTAGACGTTAGCCGTCTTTGTTATCAGCCCAGTGAATAGCAACCACGAATCAGTACAGCCTGTACAAAAAACGGCGAGTCAGATCTATTCTTGAGGTTCCGTCATACGCATTGGATCAAGCGCTTCGGTCAGCTGCTCCTCAGGGAGAATCTCCTGTGATTGACACAACTCACGAATCGTCTCACCACTGGCGAATGCTTCCTTTGCCAGCTTAGATGCCTTTTCGTACCCGATATATGGATTCAAGCTTGTAACCATGGAAAGGCTTTGTTCCACCGCACCGTTGCAAGCCTCTTCATTTGCTTCCATATCTTCAATCAGGAAGTCGATAAAGGACTCAACAGATGAACTCAATAACTGCACACTCTCAAGCGTGACGTGCCCCATGACTGGCATCATGATATTGAGCTGAAAATTCCCTCCCGCTGCTCCACTCATGGTAATCGTCTGCCCATTGCCTATCACCCGAGCAGCCACCTGCATCATGCTTTCGCACATAACAGGGTTTACTTTCCCAGGCATGATGGAGCTACCAGGTTGACGACTAGGCAATTTCAATTCAAAGAAACCACAGCGAGGTCCGGAGCCTAACCAGCGGATATTATTAGCCACATTGAAGAGTGTGTTGGCAATGGTCGTCAATCCACCATGACTGTCTACCAAACCATCTCTCTGTGCATTGGCTTCGAAATGGTCAACAGCTTCAATGAATTCAAGCCCCGTCTCTTCAGCCACCACGGCTGCCACTCGGCTGCCAAATTCGGGATGTGTGTTAATCCCCGAACCTACCGCTGTACCACCAACCGGTAATTCAAGTACAGCATCCCGAGCCTGAGTCGCCCGTTTAATGGACAATTCAATCTGGCGAGCAAATCCTCCGATTTCCTGCCCCAAACGCAACGGCGTGGCATCCATTAAATGAGTACGGCCAATTTTGATAATTTGATCCCATTGCTCAGCCTTTTGCCGTAATGCTTCCGCCATGCGAGTTAAAGCGGGAATCAACTGTTGTTCAATCGCGACACCCACCGCAACATGAATGGCTGTGGGAAACGTGTCATTGGTACTCTGTCCCATATTGACATGGTCGTTGGGATGAATGACTTTCTCTGCCGCAAACCGATCTCCACCATGAATCTCAATGGCTCGATTGGCGATGACTTCGTTGACATTCATATTGCTGGATGTTCCAGACCCTGTTTGGAACACATCGACTGGAAATTCCGCGTCCAGCTTGCCTTCAGACACTTCACGGCATGCAGCAAGCATCGCTTCAATTTGCGAATCGTCGAGACGATTTTTTCCTGTGTCGGTCAATTTCCCAAGATCTCGGTTGGCGATACCGCAAGCATATTTCACAACGCCCATCGCATGAATGAGTCCTGGTGCAAGCGACCACCCCGATACTGGGAAATTCTCGACCGCTCGTTGTGTTTGAGCACCATAATATGCCTTCGCCGGAACCTGCACGTCCCCCATCGAATCTCGTTCTGTACGCATCTCGGTCATAACAACCAATCCTTATCAATCTCGTTTCTCAAAGCTCAACACCACGGTTTTGTAATAACACAAACCAACCATCATGCTACACGGTATGATACTCGTGTTAGAAGTCGTGTAAAAGCAGGCGTCTGTAATTGTCTCCGGGGATTGTCTCCGGGGATTGTCCAGCAATTGCCTGCTGATTGCTCAATGCATTCTGCAAATTGTCCGGCTAATCGCTAGAATGATGGAAGTCGTTAGAGAGATGGCCACTCCCAGACCACGATGAGTCACCGATACTTTTCCAGCGACTGATACAAAACGTCCTTTCATATTCCGTTCTTCTATTCCACATTTTTTCCACAAAGGCCCACCGATGAGCAAATCGTACATGCAATTGCAGGAATCAGAGGGGCACTTGCTTGCCGCCGCATCGCGTCTCTACAGTGCTTACCTGACTACCAGCCAGTACACCGGCAGTAATGAAATAGAACTGATGCGTAAAGCGATCAAGGAAACACTGCAAATGGCACATGCTATTGACGATGCCGTTATCGCAGACACTGAAGTCGAATAGACACCAACTCCTCCCAATCAAATACACTCCTGTACCATGTCACTTGAATATCCAAACAAAGCATTACTAGGCAAACACACACGTCGTGAATTCCGTGAACGCATGCAGTCCGGAGAGTTAAAGGCCTGTATTATTCCAGTTGCTGCAACGGAACAACACTTAGAACATCTGGCCATGGAGCATGATTATGCCAGCATTATGCACCTCAGCACTGCCATCGCCTGTCAATTAGCCCCGCAGGTCATCGTGGCTCCGTCCATGAACATTGGGATTAGCGAGCACCACATGCGACATATTGGAACGCTTACAGCTCTGCCCGGCAGTTGGCTTAGCGTCCTGTTTGACACCATCCGTTCCATGCACGATGCCGGGTTTACCAACATCCTGGTCCTTAACGGTCATGGTGGAAACATCGCTCCGTGCCAGGGTATGTGGGGACAATTCCTACAACGATTGGAAATCAATCTGCAATTCAAATCCTACTGGGACTTTATCTCCCCCGCCGAAGCCGAACCTTTCCTGGAAACCAATCGCTTTCCCGGTCATGCACAGGAATTTGAAACAGCGTTTGCAATGGCCGCATTCCCAGAGAATGTCCGCCACGAAGCGATGCAGGACCAAGAAGACAAGGAGCCACTTTATGCCACAGCGGAGAATGGAGAGGCACTCATCGAATTAGCCGTGAAAAACGTGGCTGCATTTGTGCAAGGCATGATCGACGGGGAAGAAGTCGCGGAAATTCCCGCGTTCCATCCTTAATACATGCGTTAATCCTATTCGCGTAATCTACTACTCGCTGAGGACTTTAGAAGCCATATCGGCATCCAATTTCAGAACGCCCAATCCGCGAGGATCCACGAGATAGGTGCCTGAAGGCGACACGGTAATTCCAACAGGGTGTACCAATGGCTCACCTTCTAATACCTTGTCTGCTCCTCCGGCAAAATTCCAAACAGATTTCCCGTAGCCGTCCGTGACAAGAACTCGTCCATCACCGTCAACGGCTACGTCCTGCGCGAAACGAATTTCACTCGCTCCGTCGACAGCGGTTACTTCACCGTCGGCATTAATCTTCACTAAGCGATCTGCACTTCGAGTGGCTACATAGAGGACTCCACTTTTATCAAAACTGAGTCCTGAAGGACCTTGAACTTTGGCGAATTCCGCAACCTTACCTTCGGCGTCTATTGTGACCACTCTGTGAAGCTCTAAGTCCGATACATAAATCGTGCCATCGGCTGCAACGGTTATCCCCATCGGAATCCCAATATTTCCTCCGGTTAGAGCCTCCGCTTCGCCCTCCGTATTGAATCGATATACTTCCCGTGTCGCACTGTCCCCAGCTAGTAGATTTCCATTCGTGTCGATGGCCAAACAACGAATTGCATTCAACGGAGTGCCAAATTTCTTCGCCGCTTGGTGGTATATCTGGGGCTTCCCATCTACTATTTCCCAAATACCTGGGAGCTGACGATCCGCAACGTAGATTTTGGCTGACGTGGCGGCGATTCCTACCGGATATTTCAAGGTCGCGTCCTGAGCAACAAGCCCGGTACTGATGAATGCAAGAATAATGATGGACTGAATTGTTTTAGGCATCGCGAAATATCGTTCTTATAAACAAACTGTAATTAGAAGCACCACTAAATGAATGGCGCGTAGGTTCATCAAAAACATATCACCTCAGACAGGTAAAAAATAACTAATTTGTAGTTTTGTCTGCATTTTTCTTTGTCCGGGAGGGAAATTTAAACCAACGTTCGGATTGTTAACGTATTTAATAGCGTATGAAGCAAAACCTACGGGCTGACATTTGCCCAACGAATCAATATTGCTAGAGTAATTGCAGTACTCATTACAACTCACTCCGATTCATCGCTGGCTTATCACAACTTTTTAGTCATTAAACCCAAATAGTTCAAATTCATGCACGACCATATTAGATTAAATCGTCGGCTCAACACATTTATTCACATGGTGGTTGTTTGCAGCGTATTGTGTTTAGGTTTTATGAGTGGTTGCGATAGCAAAGACGACGCTCTTCTATCTATTGACTTTGCCACCAATTCCCCCGAACTGGAAAACTCGCAGTTCGACCTGAAACGCGTCAAAGCTGAAGTCGAGCATTTTTGTGGTGACTGCCACACCACTCCGCCGCCCTCTGCAATTCCCAAGGATGGTTGGTTTTCAGAAATCCAACTCATGTTCCAAATGTATGAAGAGTCTGGACGCAACGACCTCAGAATTCCTCAAAAGGGGGAGGTTGTCGAATATTACAGAACGCTGGCGCCGGATGCTATCGCCATTCCTTCCCCAATCCCCGCAAACAACTCTCCAAGGTTGGAGTTTATCGAAACCAAACATACCGTCGCCCCCCCCAACTATGACCAGCCCCCTCCTGGTATAGCCAATCTCACATGGTACGATTCCTCAAGTACAGAACTATTAGACGAGTCGCTACTACTCGCATGTGAAATGAAGAGCGGACTGGTAGTCGAAATGACATTTGATGGACAACAAATGTCCTATGGCAGACAAGCCCAACTAATCAACCCTTCGCATAGCACCCTTTGCGATTTAGACCAAGATGGTGTCGCCGATTTCCTAATTGCTGATTTGGGGAGTTTCCTACCTGAGGATCATCAAAAGGGAAGTGTTGTTTGGCTGCGAGGCTCCGATGATGGGTCATTCAAAGTGGATATTCTTGTCGACAATCTTGGTCGAGTGACCGACATTCAGACCGGAGATTTCAATCAAGATGGACAAATCGACCTAATCGTTGCCGAATTCGGCTGGCGAGCGACCGGTAACGTTTGGATGTTGACCCAGTCAGGGCAGGAAAATGGAATACCGCAATATGACCGCCACCGGATTGACGATCGTCATGGGGTGATTCACGTTCCAACAATCGACATAAACCATGATGGTCATCTTGATTTCGTTTCCGTCATTAGCCAGGAGCACGAATCTGTCGAGCTATTCATTAACCGCGGAGACGGAACATTCCGTCAGCAAAATATCTTTTCCGCCAATAGTCCGGCATGGGGATCCACTGGAATTGACCTGGTTGATTTTGATCGGGACGGTGACATGGATGTCCTTTACACCAATGGTGATATTTTCGACACTTTCTACATCGTTCCCTACCATTCCGCTCATTGGATTGAAAACCTTGGCGACGGAACATGGCAATCCCACGTTTTAGGAAACTTACCGGGTATTCACCGAGCCGTAGCTGGAGACCTGGACAACGATGGAGATCAGGACGTTGTTTGCAGCAGCCTCATCAGCCGGCCACTGGAGGGGGTTTCTACGAATCAATTTGATTCATTAATTTGGATCGAACAAACTGAACAAGGTGAATTCGTGCCACATAGTATCGAAACGGGAAACTGTAACCATGCCACAGTCGTCGTGGCAGACTTTGACGGCGATGGTGATTTGGATATTGCGACCGCTCAATTTGAAGACACCGCAATTAATCCGCGCTCGGATATATCGATTTGGTGGAATAATTCGATTATTCCACTGTAGGAATCGACCAAAAGCGAAGCTTCAATCGTATCACACCTATATCAGTAGCGTATGTTTTAGATAGATGTATGCGCTCTGGGTATTTCACCTATGAGGCCTATTTATTCCGGCAAACGGACCAACTACCAATCAAAACGCATTGCCACATGTCAGAAGAGAATTCAAAAGTCGAACAGGACGAGCTTGACAACGTATCGCCAGTGATATCGACCGACGAAGACGACTCAGTCACTCAAACTCATTCCAGTAACACAACTCGTAAGGAGCCCCGCAATCTTACGAAATTAGTGATCGTTGCGAGCATACTCGCGTTGGGAATCATCGCCATCGTCATCGGTTACCCCGAGTATCACATTAATAAGACGCAGGCTGCCTTGCGTGAACACGACTTAAAGTTGGCACGTAAACATGTCGATTCTTTGCGAGCTTTTCCATTCACCAATAAGGCTCAAGTTCATTTCCTGACGGCGCGGCTCGAACGACGTCGTGGTGACTATGACAAAATGAATCAGTTTCTCGAACAAGCCCAGGCTGCAGGATTTGATCCGGTCATGATCCAACGGGAACGGATCCTAGCGGCAGCTCAGGCGGCGAACCTGGAATTAGCCCAACCTCGACTCCCCGACTTACTCAATGACCCTCGAGGTGATGAGCGGGAAATCTGTGAAGCCTACATTATTGGTTACCTACAATTCCAACAGCATGATGCAGCCTTGCAATTAGCCGACGCCTGGCAAAATGACTTTCCCGAAGATGCGCGTCCTCACTTCCTCGAAGGTGTCATTCAAAAATCTCTGTTTAATCACAAACTCGCTGAAGAGGCATACCGACGAGCATTAGAGATCGATCCAGAGTATTACCAGGCGGCGCTCGACATCGCCGATGTATTACTGACATTAAAAGATACCGAACGGGCGATTCAGTACCTCAAGATGGCCGAAAACGATCCTGAATTCCGAGTCGACTCTTATACGGCACAAGCACATTGCCTGCGAATGCTTGGTAAAGACAGTCAGGCAGAGAAGATCTTACGGGTCGTTACCAGTGAATACCCCAACCATCAGGCCGCGGCTATCGAACTTGGGCGAATTCTGGTCGAAACCAACCGTCCCGAGGAAGGAATCTCTACACTCGAACCGGTCATCAAAAAAGATCCTCGCAATACGGACGCCCGTCACATGATGGCAATTGGCTTACGAAGTATCGGGAAACTGAATGAAGCGCAGGAACACTTCGATTTTGTCGAACAGGTAAAAGAGAATTTGGCTGACGCCAATGAACTGGCTCAGAAAATCGGAATTGGAAAAGAAAGTATCGATACGAGGCTGGTGATTGCAGAAAAATTCTGGACCTATGGTTCCGAACAGGAAGCAATGATTTGGATGCGTTCAGCATACCAGCTTGATCCACTTTATTTGCCTACTCTCGAGTTCATGCAACAGTATTACCAAGTCAAAATCAAAGATGACCCCGCACTACAGGAACAGCTCGATCGGTTCAACAATGAAGTAGCCAAAGCCAAAGCACGCATTGAACAAGAATCGCAATCCGTGCTGCAGCCAACTCCCCCCGCTAACAATAACACGGCAGACACCAATTCAACGGAGTCTAACTGAGCTCTCCTTTGCTTCCGTACAGATCCATTTACTTTCCAATGAATTCCATGATTAACAAACTCCCCACTCTTACCGCAGTACTTTTCGTCTCAACAGCACTCATCATGCTTAGTGGTTGTAGTGAAGAAGATCCGTTCGAGAAACTAACGAGTATTGACACCGTTGAAACGCCAGTCAGTGAAGGTTCGGCCGGAGGAGGCCTGTTGCCAGACCTCAGTCACGAAGAAAACCTTGGAAATGAACAGGTTGGCCAGAATATAACGCTCGAAGAAATCACTCAGGACACCGGCATCGATTTTACCTACCGTAATGGGCGGGATGCCGGCAACAACAGTATTCTGGAGTCACTCGGAGGGGGAGTCGCCGTACTAGACTATGACCTCAATGGCACTCTCGATCTTTTCTTCCCTGGGGGAGGAAAATACGAAGGTACTGAAAAGCAAAAAATCACGGGGCTTCCCGGAGCATTGTATAGCAATCAAGGCGACACTCAATTCGAAGACGTTGCCAAGCTGAGCTACACGGATCTTCAGAGTTTATATACGCATGGCTGTCAGGTCGGCGACTTTGACAATGATGGATTTCCAGACTTCGTCTTAACTGGTTGGGACGGCTTATTATTGTTTCATAATCAGGGCGATGGTACTTTCTTGGAAATCCATGAGCCGGCAGGATTAGACAATTCGCTCTGGAGCAGTAGCGGAGCCTGGGCGGACTACAACGGTGACGGATTCCTTGATTTGTACGTCTGCAATTATGTGAACTGGTCGTTCGATAATCATCCGTATTGTGATGCCCCAACTCCTTCTCAAAGAGAGATCTGCCCACCCAAGGAATTTGAACCACTGCCGGACAACATCTACTATTCCAACGGGGACGGTACGTTTTATAACGCTCGTGAGTTTGCCAATCTCACCAATCTGGGAAAAGGCTTGGGCGTCATGAGTGCCGATTATGATCTGGACGGAGATGTGGACATCTACGTTGCCAACGATACGGTGGCCAACTTTCTCTACGTGAATGACGGAACCGGCCAGTTTGAGGAACGAGGGACGCTCCATTCAGTCGCCTTCGACGGACTTGGAAACTCAAACGGAAGTATGGGTATCGATGTAGGCGACTACAATCTAGACGGCAAACCCGATATCTGGGTGGCAAATTATGAACAAGAAGCATTTGCGCTTTACCGTAATGACGGGCAAGCAATGTTCACATACGTCTCGGACCGTACCGGAGTCACTTCACTCGGTGGTCTCTTTGTTGGCTTCGGATCCCTCTACTATGACTTCGATTACGATGGCGACGAAGACATCCTGGTGACCAATGGTCACGTTATCAACTACCCCCGTTCAGGAAGGTTGTTGCAGTTGCCGGTCTTATTGGTAAACGAGAAAAACGAATCCAACAATTATCGCAAAATGGTCCGTAAGAAATTCGATGACCATGGCTACATGGCAACCGGCCATATGGGACGAGGACTGGCCTTAGGAGACCTCGATGATGACGGAGACGCTGATTTCATCTTCAGTAATAATGTGGAACCGGCAGCCATTGTAGAAAACACTACCGAACAAACTGGCATCAATGTCAGAGTCAAACTCATCGGCCGGTCTACCAATCGGGATGGCGTCGGCAGTATCCTGACTCTAAAAACCTCTGCTGGTGATTTCGTTCGTCTTACCAGAGGAGGCGCAAGTTACTTATCACAAAGTGATCCACGCATGTACTGGAGTTTACCCGCTGACACTTCCATTAATAGTCTCGTCATCCAATGGCCTGATGGACAAACTCAGGAAATAGACAATATCCCCACAGACCAGGCACTTACGGTCATCCAGGCCACCAACTAATACGCCTCATTTTCGAGAATTCGAATAAAGCTAAAACAATGAATACTGAAAATCAAAAAACGGAACCTGAATTGACTGATGCCGAAGTCCTACTCGGACGTAATGCCTCACTCGTGACCGTTCTGGCCATCCTAATTCTAGTCGTCGCTTCGATACTACTCATCGATAAAAGGACGCAGGGAATTAATGTCGGAGCTCAGGGGGAATTGTCGGCCAACGACCATTTCCGTCAGGCAATCGAAGCAATTCACACTCGCCATACTCCGGATGTATTAATGCACCGTAATGCACTGCAACAATTGGGAGCTCCGGAAGAACAGATCACTTTATTGACAGCCTTCACTCAGGCGATGGCTGAAGATACACAGGCGGCTGCAGAGTCGATTCAACAGTTAGAGGATTCTGACGACGAAACGATCACGGCTTACATTTATTACATTGCCGGCGAGATGGCCTTCCAGCAAAAAGACTATGCCTCGGCAATCGACTACCTGCAAACAGCGATCCAAATCAGTGAAAACCTGGAAGTCAAATGTCTCCCTGCTTATCAACTCATGGCAGCCTTGCATTACGATCAAGGGAATATGCAGCACGCCATGGCTGCAGCACAACAAGTCACTCAAATCGCCCCTGACAACGCCCAAATTTATCGCTTCATGGGATCCATTCAACAGGACTATGAACAGTGGGAGGATGCCAAAACGGCATATCTCACTTGCCTTGAAAAAGAACCATGGCCTGAATATCGGGACGAAGTTCTTATCGGGCTAGGAAAAATCTGTCTCAAATTACGTGAGTATCAAGAAGCCAAGCAGTATCTTGAATTGGTGACGGTGCGAGCACATGTTTTGGCGCTCCGCGCAGAGTGCGATTACAATCTTGGCGACCTTGGCATTGCTCTGGAGCAACTTCAAAGGTCACTTGAAATGGACCCGTATCAACGTGATGCGATTCTTCTAACCGGGACAATTCAGGTACAGGATAAGCAATACAATCAGGCGATTGCCACGATCCTGAAGGGGCTGGAATCGCATCCTAAAGATGACCAATTGATGTATAAGTTAGCTGAAGCCTACCGAGGCGTCGGTGACAGTGAAAATGCCGAAAAGTACATCGCTCTATCTGACGAATTACGTCAAAAACGTGAACGGTTTTCGAAATTGAATACCGATGCCATTGCCGAGCCTACCAATATCGAAATGAGATTTGAGTTGGGGCAACTTGCTGAAGAAATCGACAAACCGCAATTAGCAGTTGGCTGGTATCAGGCTGTACTCCAACTGGATCCGATGCACGAAGAGGCCGCCAAAAACATTAATCGGATTATCATTGAACAAAGCGGAGGCACGGTGGAAGAGCAGGCTCCGATCCAAGTTCCCCTCAAACCACAAACGCCTGTGCTTCCAATTAATACCGGGAATACACCAGGGACCGCCCCGGTTCTCCCGCAATCGACGCTACCCAACACACCTGTATTACCTCAAACCAAGCCACAAAACTGATGGCGATCAACTGAGTAACTCACCATGAACGATTCCAACGACCAACCAGAACTCGATGAAGAACTAATCGAGGAAGAATCCGGAAGTCATACAGATTCGCAAGAAGATTCTGATTCAAATTCCGAGGCTCAACAGCAGGATGACAAGAAGCTCAATCCGCTGTTTGCTGACGAAGCGGAAGATGACGATTATGATTACGACGATCTGGATGATGAAGAATCACGCGCAGTCTGGTATTTTGCTGCGTTCTTTATCATCGTTATCTGCACTGGGGTAATCATCCTTGCTGCCACTGTGGCTCAGGATGGAGAAAAAGTACAAATTCGTATCCCTGAAAACATGGGGCCAACCATCATCAATGGGAAACGTGCTCCGGCCGATACTCCGATGGTACTTCCAGGGTTAATCTCCCCTGTCATTCATAAAGCCGAGGCGGCCAATCTTAGCGACAGCGAACGCGTGATTGGTGTCACCGTCGGAGATAACCATCGTGCTTACTTAGCTAACGCTTTTGATTCCTTCGGATCCAAGGTTGTTAATGATTTGATCGAAGAAGTGCCCATCACCGTAACCTATTGTGATATTCATGAACGAGCGCGAGTCTTCACCTCAACCTTGCACGGTGAATATCTGAACATGGGACTCGGCGGCTGGATGGACAAAGAAATGTTCTTTTATTACGACAGTCACGAATTCAAACACTCGGCGGAAGACACGCCCATTCCGGACTACCCCTATATCGTTACGACGTGGGGAGAATGGAAAGAAGCTCACCCCGAAACCGAAATCTATATGGGTGGAGGCGTCATCCCGAAAGAAAATAAAGCCGTTGGTGAGTAAACCGCATCCTTTCTTTTTTTGGGAGGAGAGGCAGGCATGCGGGATTCTTAACCGTCGACTGTGGTCAATGTCTTCGCATCTGCGATAGAATAAAAGAGTTCTCTATTATCCTGTGAATCCTATATGCGTAGTATGTACCAATTTATTTTCGCTCTCTGCTTTTCTGCAGCCATGCTATGTACAGTCGACTTAGCCGCACAAGCTCCGACTGCTAACCAGACAAAATTCTTTGAAGAGAAGATTCGTCCACTGCTCATTCGTAATTGCTATGAATGCCATGGTGAACAAAAACAAAAAAGCAATCTCCGAGTAGACTCACTATCACATCTCCTCAAAGGAGGAGACTTAGGTGCCGCGGTTGTACCAGGTAAGCCCGAAGAAAGTCTTCTGATGGCTGCTGTCCAATACGATGGTTTGGAAATGCCACCAAAAGGAAAACTGCCTGCTCAAGACATCCAAAACCTAAAGGTCTGGATCGAGGCAGGCGCGGTTTGGCCAAAAACGGAAATTTCTCTTTCTCAGCAGCGGGCGTTGAGTTTCACTAGTGAGCAACAGGAGTTTTGGTCGTTTCAGGAATTAAAACCACCTCCTGTGCCAACCATCCAATCAGACTGGATAGCAAATGACATCGACCAATTCATCCTACAGCGACTGCAAGTAAAGCAACTCACACCTGCCCCGTTAGCTAGTCCGGAAAAACTATTGCGACGAGTCTATCTGGACGTAACCGGCTTAGCACCTCCCGCGGATGTTGTTCAAGCTTTTTCGGAGGATCCAAGTGAGGAGCATTATCAATCGATAGTCAATCGACTTCTCGACAGTCCACAATATGGCGAACGTTGGGCTCGGTTCTGGCTGGACCTTGTACGATACGCCGAATCCGATGGTTACAACTCTGATGGCTACCGCAAAAATGCCTGGCGATACCGTGACTATGTAATCAAAGCTTTTCAACAGGACAAACCCTACGATCAGTTCATGAAGGAACAGATCGCCGGTGATGAAATCGACCCTGACAATCTCGAGGCACAAATTGCCACCGGCTATCTGCGACACTGGATCTACGAATACAATCAGCGCGACGCGAAGTCTCAATGGTCCATCATTCTCAACGATATCACCGATGTAACGGGTGACACATTTTTAGGCATGGGGATGAGCTGTGCACGGTGTCACGACCATAAATTCGATCCGATCCTGCAAGCCGATTACTTCCGACTGCAGGCTTTCTTCTCTCCTTTGCTACCCATCAATTCCGTTCCGTTAGCCGCTCCGGAGCAAGTCGCAGAGTACCAGGCCAAACTAGAGAAATGGGAATTGGCGACGCATGAAATCCGGCAGGAAATCGAAAGAATGAAGGGGCCCAAGCTGAAGTCTTCGCGTGATGCACAGTATTCCAAATTCCCGCTCGATGTCCGGCCTTTCCTATTCATGGATGCTTCGGAAAGAACTCCTTACCAACAACAACTCGCCTATCTCGCAGATTTACAGGTCAATGACCTAATTGCCAAAATCAAATGGGACACTCACTTCAAGGATTCCCAAAAGGAAAAATGGGACAATCTCCAATCTCAACTCAAGGAATTTGAAGAACTCAAGCCCTCACCGCTTGAAGTCATTCCTACCGTGACGGATGTAAGTGCGACTCCTCCTCGGACCTTGATCCAAGATTCAGAACAGGCGGTTAACCCTGGTGTGTTGAGCATTCTCAACCCGGAAGATACTCCGATTTCACCCTCCGAACGTGGTAGTACCACCGGTCGCCGGACTGCGTTAGCCAATTGGCTGGCCAGCCCGGAAAATCCACTCACAAGCCGAGTCATGGTCAATCGGATTTGGCAACATTACTTTGGCCACGGAATCGTTGCCACCCCCAGCGATTTTGGAATCTTAGGATCACGTCCTACACATCCGGATTTACTGGACCATCTGGCAACGCAATTCGTTGTTAACGATTGGAGTTTGAAACATATCCACCGCTTGATACTGAATTCCAGTACCTACCGTCAGTCTGCTCTAAATCCAACTGCTCCGAAAGCACGATCGGTGGATGGAGACAACAGACTGCTGTGGCGAGCCAATGTTCGCAGAATGGATGCAGAACAGATTCGAGACAATCTACTCGCCGCCTCCGGCGAACTTAATCGCAATTCCTTCGGCGCCCCTGTTGAAGGATCGGCTCCGCGGCGATCGATTTACCTCAAAGTAGTTCGTAACAAACCGCATGCACTGCTGATGGCATTTGATGGTACGGATAACATCTTGAGTACTCCCGAACGCATGACCACGACAACACCGAACCAGGCATTGCTCGTCTTCAATAACGATTGGGTATTACAACGAGCGGCTAAATTGGCGACTGCCACAATGCCCAAAGAGGAATCACTCAATTCAGCTGTGAATCAACTCTATTTAAGACTCTTTGGGCGAAACGTCACCGACAAGGAATGGCAGATAGCTTCGGAGTATTTAACACAGTCCAGTGAGTTAGCCCTTCACTGGAAAGACTACTGTCATGTCCTTCTTTGTTCGAACGAATTTATTTACGTCGACTAACCACCTTCTGCTGGGCAAACACCGGTCAGCGAATGGGGGAGGAATCATATCGATCATCTAGTTATACTTAAGCTATGAAACCAAATCTCTTTCAAACACGACGCCAAATGCTTGCTACCGCGGGAGCTGGCTTTGGTTCGATTGCTCTTTCGGGGCTACTCCATCAGGAGAAGCTTCTCGGCGGGGAAACACCTCATCGAGTCCCGACAGCCAAGAACGTCATCTTTCTCTTCATGGAAGGTGGCCCCAGCGCGATGGATTTGTTTGATCCAAAGCCAAAACTTCGAGAGCTTGCAGGCCAACCCCTGCCAGATTCATTCGGTCCGATTATCACTCCAATGGGTGAATACAATGCTCCACTGCTTGCGGACCTACGAAAGTGGAAACAACACGGAGAGGCTGGAACCTGGGTTTCGGACTGGCTTCCACACATCGCCACCTGTGTCGATGACATCGCGGTGATTCGTTCCTTACATGGTAACGGCCTCAACCATTCCAATGGCGTCTGTCAAATGAACACCTGTTCCATCCGTGGTGGTCGCCCGTCGTTAGGGAGTTGGGTCAGTTACGGACTCGGCACAGAAAACAGTAATCTTCCCGGATTTGTGGTTATCGAAGATGTGCCCAATCGCGTATTCAATAAGTCGCGAAACTGGAGTGCAGGATTCATGCCCGCAGTCTATCAGGGGACAGCTCTTTACAATGAAGACCCACCGATCAAAAATCTGACACCTGCCGGAGCAATTACTCCTGTCAGACAGCAGAGCAAGCTCGACTTGCTGTCACAAATCAATCGACAGCATGCTGATAAACTCAGTAAAGAACAAAGCGAGCTAGAAGCTCGGATTGAGAGTTTCGAACTTGCCTATCGGATGCAACAGGCAGCACCAGAGGCCGTCGATCTTGCGGCTGAAACGCAGGAAACGAAATCGCTCTATGGCATGGATGACGATGCAACCAAGGACTTTGGAAAAAATTGCCTACTAGCTCGGCGATTAGTCGAACGCGGTGTTCGGTTTGTGCAACTTTATCACGGCTGTGGCAGCAAATGGGATGCTCATCAAAACATCGAAGCCAATCACACAAAAAACTGCAAAGCCAGTGACAAACCAGTTGCCGGGCTGATCAAAGATCTCAAACGCCGAGGGCTACTGGAAGATACTCTCGTTATCTGGGGCGGCGAATTTGGCCGAACTCCGATGAGCGAAAAGGGGACAGGCCGTGACCATAACGCATACGGCTTCACCATGTTCATGGCCGGAGGTGGAGTCAAGGGCGGACAAGTGATCGGTTCGACCGATGAAGTAGGACTACATGCAGTCGAAGATCGCATGCATATCAAAGATCTACACACCACAATCCTCTACCTGTTGGGTATCGACAATATGGAACTCGTTTACCATCATCAGGGGCGACCAGAGCGACCAACGCTCAACGAAGGATCACCCATGCTGAAGTTACTCGGTTAAGAGATTCTCTACCTGCTGTTCTATGACTTTCTCTGAATTCCCGCAATTCACCGTTCTCCCTGCTACGAACGCTGAACAATCACAGATTGTTGCGTTGATCGATTCCTGCTATCAGGAATATGGGGATACCGTCGTACTTGAAGGCGACGATAGTGATCTGCTTGATATCGAACAAAACTATCGTGGCAAACAGGGGGAGTTCATTGCAATTCAGGATGCGCAAGGGCGTGTAGTCGCGACGCATGCCGTCGTTCCACTCGACTTGCAGTCGGGACTTTGCACGTTTCGACGACTCTACCTACAAAGCAATCTTCGTGGCACAGGTCTAGGAAAAGCATTAATGCTTTGGGCAATCCATTGGGCTCGGGATGCAGGTTTCAAACGAGTTGAGTTTTGGTCGGATACACGGTTCGAGCGAGCCCATCGTTTCTTCGAAAAACTGGGATTCCAAACCGAATTTGAGACTCGGGATATGGACGACGGAATTCAACCGTATAGTGAGTTTTTCTTCTGGCTGGATATTAGTTCAATCGAGTAGTAAGCCCCCTCACATTCCGCTGTAATACATTACAATTCATTACTGAATTGACTATTTGGCTCTCCTTAACCTCCCAGGAACCCAGAGATGAATCGCATCATCAAACACACTGCGTACCTTTCCATCGCTCTCCTGTTTGCATTAACCCCATTCGCTAAAGCTGAAATAAAAGAGCTCGTTACGATTGAAGGCATTACGTCCTATCAATTAGATAATGGCCTTCAAGTTCTGCTTTATCCAGACGATTCAGCCTCAACCGTCACTATCAACATGACCGTCTTCGTAGGCTCCCGTCATGAAGGGTACGGCGAAGCCGGAATGGCCCATCTGCTCGAACATATGCTCTTCAAAGGGACTCCCACCTTTAACAACATTCCAGCTCTACTTAATGAGAAGGGAGCTCGCTTTAACGGCACGACCTGGCTCGATCGGACAAACTACTACGAAACGCTTCCTGCGAGCGATGAAAATCTAAAGCTTGCACTGCAGTTGGAATCCGATCGCATGATGAACAGCTACATCAAAGGTGAAGATCTACAGTCAGAATTCTCCGTTGTCCGAAGTGAGTTTGAACGTGGAGAAAACAATCCGAGCCGAGTGCTCATGCAACGAATGCAATCCGCGGCTTTTGATTGGCACAATTACGGCAAGTCCACCATCGGTAACAAAAGCGATATTGAACTTGTGCCGCTACCACGATTAAGAGCCTTCTATAAAAAGTATTACCAACCGGATAACACCATGGTGGTCGTAGCCGGTCGATTCGATAAGGAAAAGGCCCTAGAGTACTTAGAAGAATTCTTCGGGAAAATCCCGGCTCCAACTCGGGAATTAGAACGCACTTATACCATCGAGCCTCCTCAGGATGGTGAACGCATTGTGAACCTGCGACGTGTCGGAGATGTCGGAATCGCCGGTGTCCTCTACCATGTCCCCGCCTCGGCTCATCCGGACTTCGCTGCAGTCGACGTATTCAGCTACATCCTCTCCACTGAACCTGCAGGACGCCTTTACAAGGCGCTCGTAGAAACAAAAATCGCATCAAGCATCACCGGTGGAACGTTTGCTCTCCACGACCCGGGCGTCATGCTTTTCTACAGCCAGGCCACTCAGAAGGAGAATATCGGCAAAGTCCGCGATGTGATGCTTTCCGAAATCGAAAAGGTCGCTCAGGACGGAGTCACCGAAGAGGAAGTTAAACGAGTGATTCAGCAGATTCAAAAGCAACGTGAACAATCACTCAATGACACCAGTCAAATTGCTGTCGACTTAAGTGACTGGGCAGCACAGGGAGATTGGCGACTCTTCTTCCTGTACCGTGACAGGATCGATGCCGTCACGCCAGAAGACGTTCAGCGTGTCGCTCAGCAATACACACGTGCCGAAAACCGCACAATAGGTATGTTTATCCCGACCGATAAACCAAGCTATGTCGCCATCCCTGATACCGGCAGCATTGCCGCTATGGTGGAAGGTTATAAGGGGCGTGAAGCGATTGCTCAGGGTGAACGCTTTGAATCCACCCTTGAAAACATCGAAAAACGTACTTCACTCACAACACTAAAGACAGGCGTCCAGGCAGCTCTACTTCCAAAGAAGAGCCGCGGAGAGCAGGTCGTGCTTAACCTCAGTCTAAACTTTGGAAACCAAGAGAGCCTTAAAGGCCTTGATAATGCGGCTAGCTATATCGGACCGCTTATGCTTCGCGGAACCAAGGACAAAACACATCAACAGATCCAGGACGAATTGGATGGTCTGGGAGCTACCTTGAGCTTTTCAAGTAGTGCTGGGTCACTCGACATTGCCATTCTTGCCAAACGCAAAACGCTCCCTCAAGTACTCGCGTTAGCTAAGGAAATCATTGAATCGCCTTCGTTCCCTGAAGAGGAATTGCAGGTAATGCTGCAGCAGCGGATTACAAGCTTGGAAGCATCCAAGAGCGAACCTCAAACACTCGCTATGAACCTCCTCGCTCGCAAAATGACGCCTTACCCTGCGGACGATATCCGAGCAACGTTACCCGTGGAGCAACAGATTGAGAAACTAAAAAGTGTGACTCTCGAAGACGTCGTAAAACTCTACGAACAACAGATTGGCAACCAATCGGGAGAACTCGTAGCCGTAGGCGACTTTGACATTGAGGAAATCACCCCTCTGATCCAGGACTCTGTAAAGGCGCTTACTTCAGACATTTCTTATCAGCGAATCGGCAACACGCCATTCCTGGACGTCAAAGGAGGCCATGAAACCATTGTTACACCTGATAAGAAAAACGCGTTTTACATTTCCGCTCATCAGATTCCTGTAGGACGCTTACACCCTGATTATCCCGCTCTAGTCGTCGGTAATCATATTCTCGGTGGTGGCGCACTATCCTCTCGTCTGGCTGATCGCGTACGACAACAGGAAGGCCTGTCCTATACCGTCGGTTCGATGTATCGCACTTACACGAAGGAAGGACATGGCCGGATCATGATCTATGCCATCTCAAATCCAGCCAACTCGGATAAGGTTGTTAGTGTCATCAACGAAGAAATCAAAAAGCTGATTAAAGACGGCGTCACGCAGGACGAAGTCACGAAGGCTGTCGACTCCCGTTTGCAAAGCAGCGCGGTTTCCAGATCGACTGATGGTGGAATCGCCGGAATTCTTGGAAGCCTTCTCGCCGCAGATCGTGATATCCAATCGACCAAGGATCTGGAAGACCAAATGAAAGCGTTGACCCCCGAGCAGGTTAATGCTGCCATTCGGAAGTACATTAAGCCGGAAAAACTCATCATCGTGACGGCAGGCGACTTTAAGTAAAGCCCACCTCATCACATGGCTGTCTAACCGTAATTCAGTTTCTTTCCAGTCTCTCGTGATATCGGAGTGTCAATTAACATAGGCTCCGATATCGCCAGAGACTCCTGAATGGCATCACTCAATTCGTCTGCTGTGTTTACTCGCGTTGCTCGCATTCCCATCGAATTGGCAATAGCAACCAAATCGTACTCCGGACCAACTAAATCCATGCCTTCATAGTTGCCCTGCATTGCACCGGGTAAATTCATGCCCTGGGCACAGATTTTGAGAATGTTGTACTGAGCGTTATTGGCAACGACGATGGTCGCTGGAATCTGATATTTCACTGCCGACCATAAACCTTGGATTCCGTACATAATCGCACCTTCGCCAAGAATGCCGATAACGTGCTTATCAGGCCAAGCTAATTGGGCACCGAAGGTAACGCCTAACCCCCATCCCAACCCCCAGCCACGATGACCAAAATATCCCGCGGGATCCTTTAAGTATCCCAGGCGTTCGAGTGTCGTGTTTGTTGTCGTTACAGCTTCTTCGATCACAGCAACATTCTCAGG
>CALKCC010000197.1 GCA_938082855.1 uncultured Pirellulaceae bacterium
GTATTTCATTCCCTCCCTCTTCCACGTATTGGGTACTACTCGAAATCGACCAGGAAGCTGCAATCAAATCCGAAAGGCCCAGCTCCCTCTCAAAAAACGAGAACATTCTATCTGAAGCTTTGATACCATCAACGACAGTATCCAGTTTCGTGTCCAAACCATGCCCAGCATCGGTAATTGTCGGAAATTCATGAGCGACCTGATCCTGTTGCAGCTCCTGAACGACTTTCACTGCATCCGCATAGGCTACAGTAGCGTCATCTTCTGAGTGCAACACAAAGGTGGGCGGGTCATGCGCGTCGATGGTATATTCAGTCCCCATCATGCTTCCAGCACCGTCGAGCACTGCCGCGACACCAAGCGGAGTTACATCGAGTTCCATCGAGGAAAAGGTTTGTACATCCTGAGTGTCAAACATTCCTGCTGCGAGCGAGAGAAAACCACCTGCTGAGTGACCACCGAGTACAATTCGATCCGGATCAACTCCAAGCTCGCCTGCGTTGTCCTTCATCCACTTAATGGCATGAAATGTATCCTCCACGCCGGCAACGAATGTATCGTATCGCGGATCCAAATCTGAAAATGGCGTTTCTTTAGCTGGTGGTACATCATCACCGAATAACCGATAGTCGATGGAAACGGTGAGATACCCTCGACTAGCAAAATCATTACTCAGGTCTACGAAATTGCCCTGAGACTTAGAACCGCCAACAAAACCACCGCCATGAATGAGAATGGCACCTGGGAGTTCTTCGGGGAGATCATCACCGGTAGGCGTATAGATATCAAGCTTGAGTTCTTTGTTACGCAGGCCCTCTTCCGTACCATGGCCTATTTTCGCGTCGGTGCGATAGACCACATCTGAGGTAAGCTCGACTCCATACTGCGGCGTCAGGCCAAATGTTGCAAGAACTCGTCGGGGCTCGAGTCGATCCAACTGAAGTGGTCTAAGGAATAATCGACGTCGTTGAGACTGAGAGTAATTAGAGGGTAGAAAAAGTTTCCTTAGTCCTAAAAGGACTCCATTCGTAAATCTTCCCACTATCTGCCTCTTAAATTTCGTAAACAGCCCCTGTCACGATAGGTGTATTATTCGCACAACAAAGCCAAAAAGCAATCTCCGCGCACTCCGACTTTCGCCCCACCACCAACAACCCACCTAACAAATGTAGAAACTGACAATTGTTTAACTGTCTAACTGCCCCAATGTCCACTGGTCAATTGGCTAAGTGGTTAAATGGTTAACTGGTTAAATGGTTAAATGGGTAACTGGTTAATTGTCAAAGTATTCATGTTCTTTGTTGCCGCCACTGATCAGGTAGGCAACTAGGTCTAGAATCTCTTCTTTAGTCATTCGATTAAATAATCCTGCTGGCATAGGGGACGTTTTAGACACCATCATTTCATCGATCGTATTTCGATTGATCGTCACTCGCTTATTCGGATCAGTCAGATCGGTGTTTAGTGTCAGGCCGTCATTGTTTAGATTGACCACCACACCACTGTGCACAAGCCCTTCATCGGTAATGACCATCACAGCAGAGAATTGATCATTAATTACCTTGCTTGGGTTAACCACTTGATCGAGCAAATCTTTAACTGAGTATCGTCGCCCCGCTGTGGTTAAGTCAGGCCCAGTCATCCCTCCCTGATTTTGGAAACGGTGACAAGCATAACATCCAGCCGCACCAAACATCTTACGACCATTGGCAAAATCTCGAGCTTTGAGTTCCGAGTTTGCAACGTTGACAAGTTCGGTCAAGCTCCATTGCTTCTCCTCACGGCCTTCAAAGATAGCGCCGAGATTCTCCAGAGCGGATTTTTGTTCTGGTTTCTTAGCAAGTACTTCCTTCAAAGATTCCTTTTGGCTATCGGTGAGTGTGGCCACGGCGTCGTTGCGAATGAATTCGATGAATTTCGCAAAGCTCGCGCCACCGCGATAATTCGCTGCTTTCAGGAACCACTCGAAATACTGCGTTTGCAACTCCGGAGTCCAGCCCGCCTTTAGCAAGCGAATAGAACGAGCGTATTGAACCTGTTCTTCCTGAGTTGGTGCCGACTCTATCAATGCCATTGTTTTGGCAGCGACTGTGGGCGACTGCAAGTAAGCCAACGTTTCACACAACAACCAATTGATATCTGCTGAATCAGATGGGAAAAGCGGATCCACTTTCGTGATCAGCTTTTGAACGGTTGAATCGTCTGGCCGGCCGAATCGATTCAATACGATTTGTAAAGTTCGCTGAATCGTAAGCTGAGTCGTTTCGTCGAGTTTTGTCATATCCACAGCCAGAATCGCATCAAGCAACTTAGCACGCATAGCGGTATCGACAGGAGGGGTTGCATCATTGCGATGCTGAGGGCAAACCCCCGTTACTCGAGCCAATGCAAGCAGCGCTTCGGCTTGGATCGCAGGGTTCTTTTCGTTCAGTGCTTTATCGGCCCAGGTGTCGACAGGCTGATGTTCGATCGCTTTACGGGCTGCATAACGCACGAAGCGTTCTTCATTGTCTAATTCGCTCCAAGCAGCAGAAATAGCCTTCTCATCCTGCCGTCCATGAAAGTACTCGAGCGAACGACGACGCTCTAAAGCATCAGTCGTTTGAGGTGGATCGGTGACTAGTTTCGTTGATTGGTCTCCGACATAGGTCACTCGGTAAAGCCCCGATTGAACGCGACGTCCACCAATGGCGAAATACATCGCACCATCACCTTGGTGAATAATTGCGTCGGTAATGGGGAGTGGAGCCCCCGTTACAAACTCTTCTTTTGTGGCCGTATAGGTCGAGCCATTCGGGTCAAGTTTCATGTGAACAGCGTAGAGCTTACCCCAACTCCAATCCAAAGCGTACAACGCGTTTTGGTATTTAGCAGGGAACTTCGCACCATAGCCAAAAGTCATTCCAGTAGGAGACCCCGGACCGATGTCCAACACACCAGGAAGATTATCGGGATAGAACACGGGGCGTTTGCCGGCGCCATTTCGCCATCCAAACTCAGCACCACTTGTTACCTGGCAAATTCGAGTAGGACGATACCATGGCACATTGAAGTCATACTCCATGTCGGCATCATAGGTAAACAATTCACCATCGCGATTAAATGCTGCGTCAAAGATGTTACGAAAGCCATTGGCATATGCTTCAAAGTTCTTGCCATCTGGGTCAACTTTGTAGATGATGCCGCCTGGGGCCAACACGCCTCGATTGTGACCTCGACCATCTGGGAAGCTCGGCAAGAGATGGTCCTCACCCCAAATTTGTGGAACCTGAGAATTACCGGCGAATTCGGTTGGCTTGGTACTGTTACCGGTGATCAGGAACAGTGATTTACCATCCGGACTCGGTACAACAGCGTGCACACCATGGTCACCTCGAGCTTCCATGGCTCTAAGCATCTCCACCTTATCCAATTCGTCGTCACCGTCCGAATCCGTAATCCGATAAAGTCCCGATGGAATCTTGCGTTCGTAATCATTGACGCCAACGTAAAGGGCTTCGAAGGCCCACACCATTCCATTGACCGCTCGGATATCGACAGGCACGGGGATAATATCAGCTTGACTTAAGGTCTCACCAGGAGCTGGAGGAGTGATCCGATAGAGCTTTCCGAACTGATCACTAACTAGCAAACGTCCTTTATTGTCTTCGCACATATTGACCCATGAGCCATGAACTTCTGCGGGCACTGAGTAAAGCAGTTCAACCTGAAATCCGTCAGCTGCTTTCACTCGATCAATGGGAGTCGCTGTATTGCCGGTCTTAGCAGAAACGGCGTTGATCGCAGCCTTCCCAGCGGCTCCGGTTAGATGCTTTAACTGAACATCTTTGAACTCGACGGTCATGGGAGCTCCAGCGTGTAATTGCAGAGCGAGGATTCCTTTGCGTTTTGCTTCGGGATGATTATCCGTCAAGTCCATCGTTGTAACGCCATTGACTTGATGAATTTGACGATTCCCCACGGCAATGACCGTTAGTTCATTCCATTCGGTATCAACCAGTTTTTGATTCTTATCCCCGACTTCACCTACGACTTGAGATTTACCATCGGCACCGACAATTACGCGTTGAAACCGTTGAGCAACAATACCACGCCATTTTTCAGCGTACAGCATTCCGAAATATTCGGGCTTAGGATGTAAGTCGGCTTGATACCCTTTGACGACAAAGTCTTCTGGATTACCAACCAATTCGCTACGGTACTGAACGCCCGAATTATTACCTTGGAAACGAACTTTCGCTTTGAATACAAAGTCAGCGACATCTCCGCCTTGCCAAACAAGAAAGGTATTCCCCTTGGTTGGCTTTTCCTTGGTGGTCTGTCCAAAGATGGCTCCATCTTTGACCGTCCAGAATTCAGACTTGCCTTTCCAACCGCTGAGATCTTTTCCATTGAATAATGTCTGGAATTCCTGTGCCGCGACTTGGGAAGACATCAGGATGGTGGTTGCGAAAAGCAAAAGAAGGGTAGTAACTCGTTTCATGGATCTCGCGTTCTTCGAAAGGGTGTTAAATGTTCGTTCCATCTATAGTAACAATTTAATTTCTGTTGCAACGTTTGGGAAGTTGACTCGTTTAGCCGTTTAAATGCCTCTGATTGCTGAGACGTCACTCGAGCCCAATTGTCTAACTGTCTAATTGTTCAATTGTCTAACTGGCCAATTGGTTAAGTGGTTAAGTGGTTAAATGTTTAACTGACTCACCAATGCTACGGTTGAGAGGATCAGGCCGGCGGCACTGGCTGCCACAATGTAGAAGCTCTTCTGCAAACCACTCTTATCTGCCTGGCGACCTACTAAGTAGGGAATCAGAGCCCAACCTACTCCACCAATGCAGAAGAATAGACCTATAGCTCGGCCCTGCAAAGCGACATCGACATGCCCTACCAACAGGGCAATCAGGATTGGGAAGATAGGACCGAGAATCAAACCAGCGACAATCAATAGGGCATTTGTCCCTTCAGCCTTCTGACTTTTAATCAAGCCAAGAACAACCAAAAGCATTACCACCGCGAATCCAATCACCGCAACTTCATGACTTCCGTGTGGTAGAACCAATGCCGCGATTAAACGAGATACAGTAAACGTCAGCCAGAATACCGACAACAATCCCGTCGCCTTCCCTTCACTTGTTCCTCGGTCCATTGATAAGGTCGTCGCCCAGGCTCCAACACATGCCTCCACTGGCACGTGAAAGAAGAAGGCTAAACAGCATAGCATCACAATCCCATCACCCATGAGATCCGCAAATCCCAATTCTGGCTGGTCTGAGGACTCTGTCACCTCTGGAACGACCCCCTCCACCTCTTCCACTGCCGACACCTGCTCAGAATCATTCGCTTCCTTCAAAG
>CALKCC010000198.1 GCA_938082855.1 uncultured Pirellulaceae bacterium
GGTTTTGGAATGGCATTAGCGTTGGCATCGGGGGCATTTCCGGTATTAACCGATACATAGCCACCAGCTTGTACAATCCGGTCGAAACCGCTTCGGTCAACTACGCAATCGCGAATCACAGGAAAGGCATTAGCGCGGAAAGGTTCAATCACGATTTCCGATGCACCGAGCTCTTCGAAACTTCGCATATGCAATTGGCAAGTGGTCGTGGTTTCGGGACCGTGTGACTGGCCGTTAATCACCAAGGAGCAAGCACCACAAATACCTTCGCGGCAGTCATGATCAAAAGCAACAGGTTCTTTCCCTTCTTGCTCAAGGTCCTCGTTGAGGTGGTCCAGCATTTCGAGAAAGGACATATCTCCGTCAATGCGTGTCACACGATGGGCTTCAAAATAGCCTTTGCCGTTAGGCCCCTTTTGTCGCCAGATCTTAAGATTGTAATTTGCCATGTTATTTGTAACTCCGCGTTGCGAGTTTAACGTTTTCAAATTCAAGTTCTTCCTTGTGCCGAACGGGAACTTCATCGTCTCCCTGATATTCCCAGACTGCGGCATGGCAGAATTGTTCGTCATCTCGAAGGGCTTCCCCTTCATCTGTTTGGTGTTCCGACCTGAAGTGGCCTCCTGCCGATTCTTCGCGAGCCAAAGCATCGCGGCACATCAACTCGCCGAATTCCAGGAAGTCTGCGACTCGCCCAGCCTTTTCCAGTGAGATATTCAGATTGTCGGAATCACCATTCACCTTCACATTCGACCAGAACTCTTGGCGTAATTGTGGAATTTCTTCAATCGCTGTTTCAAGCCCTTCCTTCGTACGACTCATGCCGCAATTTTCCCACATGATTCGACCGAGTTCTTTATGGAACGAGTCCACGGTACGTTTGCCGTCAATATTGAGAAGTGTATTAACACGCTCTTTGACCGCCTCCTCTGCTTCGACGAATGCAGGATCCTCAATTGGCATCCGATCGTGACTGCCGCCCATGGTGGCCAGGTAATCAGCGATGGTCTGAGGGAGCACAAAATAGCCGTCGGCAAGCCCTTGCATTAAGGCACTGGCACCGAGACGGTTGGCACCGTGGTCGGAGAAATTTGCTTCCCCGATAACGTAAAGCCCATTAATCGTACTCATCAGGTTGTAGTCAACCCAAAGTCCACCCATCGTATAGTGGGGGGCCGGGTAAATACGCATTGGCTGTTTGTAAGGGTTTTCCGCAGTGATTCTTTGATACATATCAAAGAGATTGCCATAGCGAGCAGAGATCGTGTCCTCGCCAAGTCGTTCAATCGCATCTCGGAAATCCAAATAAACGCCAAGTCCGGTATTCCCGACGCCACGGCCTTCATCACAAACTTCCTTAGCGCTGCGTGAGGCAATATCACGTGGGGCAAGGTTACCAAAGGAAGGATATTTTCGCTCTAGGTAATAGTCACGTTCTTCATCCGGAATATCGGCTGGGCGTCGGCTGTCTCCTAGCTCCTTCGGAACCCAGACGCGTCCGTCATTTCTCAAACTCTCCGACATCAAAGTCAACTTGGATTGATGGTCTCCGCTAACAGGGATGCACGTGGGATGGATTTGTGTGTAGCAGGGGTTCGCGAAACCAGCTCCCTTTTTGTACGCTCGGTAAGCGGCCGTAACGTTGCAACCCATCGCGTTGGTCGATAGATAAAATACGTTTGCATAACCACCAGTCGCCAAAACGACCGCATCAGCAGAGTGACTCTCAATCTGTCCCGTGACGAGATTTCTTACAATCACGCCCTTGGCAACATTGTCTACCACAACGACATCCAGCATCTCAGTACGCGAATGCATTTTGACAGTGCCAGCTGCGATTTGGCGACTTAAGGCTTGATAAGCCCCAATTAATAATTGCTGGCCGGTTTGACCACGTGCATAAAAAGTACGTGACACCTGAGCACCACCAAAGGAGCGATTGGCGAGCAACCCTCCGTAATCCCGAGCAAACGGAACACCCTGCGCAACGCAATGGTCAATGATTTGATTGCTAATTTGAGCGAGTCGATAGACATTCGCTTCACGAGAACGAAAGTCTCCACCCTTTACGGTGTCGTAAAACAGTCGATAAATACTGTCTCCGTCACCGGGATAATTCTTTGCCGCGTTGATTCCGCCTTGTGCAGCAATACTGTGGGCGCGGCGTGGACTGTCTTGAAAGCAAAAACAGTCGATGTTGTAACCGAGTTCACCCATCGTTGCAGCGGCTGACGCACCGGCTAGACCGGAACCAATGATGATGACCTTGTATTTTCGTTTGTTGGCAGGGTTGACCAACTTCATGGCCATCTTGTGATTTGACCACTTGGACTCAATAGGACCTGCAGGAATCTTTGCATCTAATTTCATGGTGAGATTTACCAGGGAAGGTGCGGAATATGGTTACGAAAGAGGGGTTAGCTTATTTGACCAGTTAAAACGGCAAGGGGGATGGAAAGGTTGCCGATAGCGATCACCGTCGCTAACAGGAGTCCCGCTTTACTAATGGCCGGTTTCGTGGAGGGAGTTCTAAGCCCCAAAGTTTGGAGGCAACTGCTTGCTCCGTGATAGATATGCGAAGCAAGCATGAGTTGAGCGACAATATAGATTGCCGCAATCAAAGGTTGACTAAAGCCCTTGATCACCATGGCATAGACATTACCCTCGGTGCCCAGAGCAGTGGTATCCGGAGCGATGGTGAAATGAACCAGGTGATATATTACAAAAGCTAAAATCAAGAGGCCGGTATGGATCATATAGCGGCTTGCTGATGTAGCGGTCTGGTAACCATACCCGTCGCGATATCGTTCACCGAGAGCGTTACTTGGTGATTCGGCTGCTGACGGCCCACGGGCACTTGCGTTGCGTTTCGTCAGAGCGAGAGTAAGACCTATATGCGTAAGGAAGACTGCAAGGAGCCCGATCCGCGCGACCCATAGTAGCGGCCCCATACTCTTGAGTTTGTGCGCATATTCGTTTAGCGACTCAGCACCAAGGAAAATTTGAAGATTTCCAAGCATGTGGGCGATGACGAATAAGATGAGAGCGATACCTGTGAGGGCCACCAACATTTTGGCTCCGACAGTTGTCAGGCCACCAGGTAACCGGTTGCTAGAGCTAGAACTCATGTAAATCTATATCCAAGTTGTTATAGCAATGTGTAATTGGGCGTTAAGCCATCGACTAAATCAAATTATATTCTAATAAAATCGGTTCTTGCTCACACCCCACACTAGGCATGGCAGACGGGTTTTAGGAAAATTGCTATTGGGTAATTTTGAACACGACAAGAAATGGGCCCTTAGACAGGAAGACGCGGAGATGAATTGGCCGGCATTAGAAATAGAGAAGCCCCTAGGTGAAGCCCCAGGCAAGGATTATCTTAAAGGCCTTGCCGCTGGTGAGTATCCTGCAACCATCTTTAGGCAAGTGCTATCCGCCACTGAATGCGAAGGCATCATGACGCGGCTCATTGAGCGGGACTTGCTATTTGACCCTGTCGCGGGAATTCCGGAGAAGTTTCGTCAGGAAAGTATTCCTGAAGGACATTACCGAGAAGGGAATGAAGATCAGGCTTTGCGTGCCTGGCGGAGTGAACAAACTGGGACGGTCGGAGACGAAAAAATTAGAATCGATATCGGCACTAGCTTGGGGTATCGAGGATCGGACCGAGAAGGCTTCTTAAACCACTCGGCAGAATCTAACGCTTTGTTGGATTCCATCTTCGAAGACTTAACGAACCCGATCGAAAAGCTATATGAGCATCTTCAGCTGTTAGCACCAACGCAACGTGTTTGTACGGCAGTTGAACCCGATGGCCGAAAGTATGGAAAGGCGATCGTTCGTGCTCATTATGGCGGATATAGTTACGCCCCTCACTTTGATAGCGTCAGGCGTCGCGAAAAACGCACCGATTATCAGGCCTATCGTTTTGAACACCAATTTGCCGGTGTCCTGGTTCTGCAAAATACCGTGCTAGATGGAGTGTCCGCGCAGTGTCGGATCCACAAGTGTTTTTGGGAACCGGAAGTTCAGCCCTATTTGGCTGAGAACAAGTTTCATGAATATGCGGAAAACAACTCAATCGCGAATGCCGATATTGTTCTGCAACCTGGAGACTTATATTTCTTCAACACCGGATGTATTCATGAAGTCCCCGGCGTAGCCGGCGAAGATGCGCGGGTTGTTTTAGCGACATTTATTGGCTACAGCGAAGATGATCCTGAAATTTACGTTTGGTCTTAGGCGTCACGCTCGTACTCTTTGAGATAACCGCGGAATAGTACTAAGTGTTCTTCCTCGTCCGCCAAAAGCGTAATGCATAGATCTTGAGTTACGTAGTCAATTCCGTCTGTCGCCTTAATGATCTCGTTGTAGAGTTTACAGGCGATGATTTCCGCTTCGATGACACCCTTGATTACGCCAGCGACGTCACAGGTGTCCTCGGGAGGTTGCGGTAGACTTCCAAATTCAAGGCCAGCTGAGCCTGGCACGAGTCCACCAATCTGCTTGATACGGTTGGCTAGTTGTTGAGCGTGTGCTAATTCTTCAGCCACATCGGCGGCCAGTGCCTTTTTGATCTCTTCGGCCCGAATTCCATCAAGGTTTGTACTTATCGCGATGAAGTTTGTAACGACTTCGAGTTCGTGGCTATAAGCCTTTTGTAGTAAACCAATAATGTGTGAATTATCGCTCATCAAATTTGTCCTGCTTAGTCAGCTAATACAATCTCTTACTCTACGGTTGGCGTTAGGTTAATGGGCACCCTAAGCCGCTGTAAAGGTGAATTTGTATCTGCTCGAGTGTCAGCGATGCAAAAATATGCTATTCTTCGTGTATCTAGTGTATCTAGGGTGCTAAGAGATTAGCTTTGGTTTTTCGCTAAGAGCAATAAAGATAAGAATTAGAGGTTTTTGGATAGATGCTTAGAAATCAAACATATGCGGATGCAACGCAAGTAATGGGCGATACCCCATTGATCAAACTCAACCGTGTCATTCCAGCGGGCGGTGGGACAGTTTACGCGAAGTGCGAATTCTTTAACCCACTTAATAGTGTTAAAGACCGTATTGGAGTTGCGATGATCCGCGCCGGTGAGGAAAGTGGTGTCCTGAATGCTGATACTCACGTTGTTGAGCCCACCAGTGGTAATACAGGCATCGCACTTGCCTTTGTTTGTGCTGCGAAAGGCTATAAGTTGACCTTAACCATGCCTGAAAGCATGTCCGTAGAACGACGAGCGTTGTTGCGTCAGCTCGGGGCTAATTTGGTGCTCACTCCGGCTGCTGAAGGAATGAAGGGGGCGATTAACAAAGCCGCTGAAATCGTGGACGCAGAAGAGAATGCCTGGATGCCACAACAATTTGAAAATCCAGCAAATCCAGCTATCCATGAAGCTACTACAGGACCGGAAATTTGGGATGATACCGATGGTCAGGTAGCAGCAGTTATAGCCGGAGTTGGAACCGGTGGAACGATCACAGGGTCGGCAAGATTTCTTAAATCGAAAAACGCGGATGTGAAGGCATTTGCCGTCGAACCTGTCACATCTGCCGTGATTAGCGGAGAAGGACCAGGTAAGCATCGTATTCAGGGTATTGGTGCCGGATTTATTCCAGCCAATCTAGATACCTCGATCGTGGACGACGTTGTAACTGTCTCAGATGAAGAGGCATTCGAGTGGTCCAAGAAACTGGCTAAAGAAGAAGGACTAATGGCGGGCATTAGCAGCGGAGCCAATGTCTGTGCCGCAGCCAAGGTCGCCGCTCGGCCTGAGTTTGCTGGCAAGGTAATTGTTACCGTATTGCCAAGTCTTGGTGAACGATATCTGTCGACACCTCTCTTCGAAGGCTCAACAGACTAGTTGGCAGTAATATAGAAACGAATTAAAAGCCCTGCGTTGATAAATGCAGGGCTTTTTATTTGTTATAGATATCCCGAACCGCTGTTTGCAACGCGTCGAAATATTCCTGGCTTGGCATCTCGTTATGATCTCCACCTGTTTTGGTAATGAACTGATTGCCTTCGGTGTTGGGAAATGACTTAGCGAGCCGTTGTCCTAGCCGGTAAGGGACAATTGAATCGTCGGTGCCATGAGTTTGGATGACACGGCCGTGGTAATTCGCCGCATGCGTTGTTGCAGGAAACTGATTCCGCATGAGCAATCGGACTGGCAGCCAGGGATAGATGGCTTGCCCAACATCAGGCAGCGACGAGAATGTGCTATCGAGTGCCAGTAAAGGCAGTTTGTGTTTGGCCGCGAGCCTTGTGGCTACTGCGCCACCCATGCTTTCTCCAAAGACCATCACCTGATCTGGTTCAATGTCGAATTGTTTAAGCAAATACGCCAATGCGACCTCGGAGTCTCGGTAAAAAGTCTCCTCCCCAGGCTTGCCGCCACTTTTTCCATATCCCGAATAGGAGATTCCGAGAATGGTGAGTTGCAATTCGGAAGAATAGTTGGCTAACAGGGACCTGCGGTGTGAGATATTACCACCATTTCCGTGGAAATATACGGCATAGGCCAGCGGGCGTTCGTGTTCGATCAGAATCCCATGAAGCTTGTAGTCATCGCGTGTTAGATACCGATCCTGAGGTGATTCCGTTTGTGGAGGATACTGATTAGATTTATCAACGGTAGGCTGGAAGACGAGCCGGTCTTCAAAGATTGTCATCATTAGGATCAAGCCGATGTACACAAACAAAGGAGTTCGGATGAACTTCCAGACCCTCTGGATGGTAGAAATCCATACGGGCGATGCCATTGGAGGGTTGGTTTGCATGCGTAGTTCTGCGGGTCGTGGTTGTGTGGTTTCCGGCTGGACCTTAAAATCCTATCACAACAGTGTACCCGAATCCCTTACGGAAAGTCGTCAATGCTAATCGCGTCCTGGAACCCGGAAGAAATGCTTGCTGAAATCATTCAGCAGCTAGCCGATGTCAATATGAGTCTGCTTTTTGGAGTGATGGTGGTTGCCATTCTGGTCCTCGGAAAGTCAGCGGATTGGATGGTCGAAAAGGCTGTGACGTTGTCATTGAGGACCGGCATGCCCAAGGTGATTGTCGGAGCAACGATCGTTTCAGTGGGAACGACGTTTCCAGAAGCTGTGGTTTCCGTGCTCGCAGCGCTCAATGGCAATCCGGACATCGCCTTAGGAAACGCCGTGGGCTCAGTCATTTGCGACGCAGGCCTCATACTTGGTACAGCTTGTCTAATTGCTCCGTTGCCACTCAATAAAAAAGTGGTTAACCGGCAAGGGTGGGTCCAGTTTGGTGCGGGAGTTCTCCTCGTTGTCTTCTGTTTGCCGTTTACGGATTTGGGTAATGTCTTTACTACTAGGGCCACGCTTCCGCAATGGGCAGGATTCATTTTGGTTGGTGGACTGATCGTCTATATGATTTGGTCGGTAAGGCTTGCTAAGTATGCTGATCCAGATGAGTCCGAAGAAGAAGCAGCAGATGATTCGCCCGTTGCTATCCTCGTTGGAAGTATTTTGGTCGGGTGTCTGTTCGTTGTCGCTTCGAGCATAACTCTGATTGAAGCCACCAAAATACTGGCTACTGAGGCTGGAATTCCGGAGGCCGTGATCGCATCTACACTAGTGGCGTTTGGTACGAGTTTGCCTGAACTCGTCACGGCCGTCACCGCTGCTAGGAAAGGGCAGGGTGAATTGGCTGTTGGAAACGTGATTGGTGCAGACATTCTCAATGTACTATTTGTCGCCGGGGCCGCCGCCGCGATAACTCCCGAAGGGCTAGTGGCAGAATCGATCTTCTTCCGGCTGCAATTTCCAGCGATGCTCATCATTCTATTGTGCTTCCGGATTGGTATTTTTGCGGCCAAGGATGGGAAACTCTCACGACCGTTTGGAGCATTTCTTGTAGGCGTCTACGTAATTTATGGCGTCCTTAATGCGTTGTTTGGTAAAACAGAGGAACCACCTGCAGACGAAACGGGAATGAATCGCGTTGAGGTCGTTACAGAGGCTGGCGATATTGAAGTGATTTACGTACCTAAATGCTGAGTTTCCTCTAATGCTATGCTCAAATTGCCAGCGCCCGCTCCCCGAGAGTATGGTTTGTGAATATTGTGCCGTGGACGTTGGCGAAGAACTAACGTTGGCGCCCGTAGAAACGCCAGTGAGTCCTCCTACGGCAGGCAACTCCCATTTGGACGCCGCCACGGCAAGCTTAGGAAATACCCAAGGCGTTCATTTGGCGCCGGTGGAAGAAGTGTCGACCAGTCGATGCAGGAAGTGCCAAGCAGATATCCCAGTTGGAAGGTTGCAATGTGCCGCTTGTGGATATAACCCACAATTGGCCCGCGAATTCGATCCGTTAGAACTCGACGAATTTGAAGGAGCGATGGGTTTTGAGCGGTTCTTGATGCGCCATACCAGCAATAACGATCCAAACAACCTAGTCCTTTGGCTACGGGTATTTTTGGTGTTTGTTCTGGCGGTGTATATGGTCACTGCGCAAGACTTTACATCCATTGTCATCAGTGTGTTAATTGGATGTAGTTATGTGTTCTACTTGTCGACGCTGGGTCGTCCAGCTAACTTCCATTCGGGCCGTTCTGTAGTGCCGCGGGTGATTCTGCTGGTGAATCGGCTAAACGGGTGGAGTAGCATCGCGCGGAATCCGAAGAAGGAGGGAGCGATAATCACGAGTCGTGGAGGGCAATTCTCTGATGATTTTCTTGCAGCCCTTGAAACTCCGGATGTCGTTGAAGTGCTCGACATTCCAGGGACAATGGTGACCGATACGGGAATTCTCTATCTGCAAACGTTTCCCGGTTTGAAAGCTTTGGTGATACAGAATTGCGATGTATCAAACGAGGCGATTGATACGCTACAGCAACGCAATAAGGCTTTGGTGATCTGGCGGTAGTTTCTGATAATCATCCCAGGCGGAGGATTTCCAGGGCTTGAATCAAATCGTTTGGTAAAGGCGCTTCGAAGGTTATTAAGGAATCGTCTTTAGGATGAGCGATCGTAAGACGAGCTGCATGCAGCGCCTGTCGTGTGAGGACGGGTTCTTGATTATCGTTTTCGATCTCTCGTCCTGTCTTTAGAAAGGCCGCACTCACTGGGAACTTACCTCCATAAAGTTTGTCAGCCAGAATAGGGTAACCAAGATGAGTAAGGTGGACGCGGATTTGGTGAGTCCTTCCCGTTCTAGGAGTAACCTTAACAAGGGCGATATGACGGAATCGCTCTTGAACTTCATAGAACGTTTGTGCGCTTCGAGCTTTCGGGTGATCGTGTCGTACTGCCATCCGTTCTCGTTGATAGCTATGCGGACCAATCGGAAGGTCAATGTTGTCTCGATCGCGGTCGGGTATTCCAAGTGTTAAGCAGACATATTCCTTGGTCGTCGTGCGATTTTCGAATTGACTGGCGATGTGTTTGTGAGCTAGGTCTGTTTTAGCGATCACAATAACGCCCGTGGTGTCCCTGTCGAGTCGGTGTATGATGCCTGGGCGTTGCGGGCCGCCTACCTGACTCAGCGATTGAAAGTGATGGCTTAAGGCGCTTACCAGAGTTCCTTTCCAGTGCCCTTTAGCCGGATGGACCACCATTGCTGATGGCTTATTGATGGCGACGAGGTATTCATCCTCGTAAATGATATCCAATGGGATGTCTTCTGGAGTGGGCAGTTCTACTGCTGGTGCCATTAATTGGCATTGGATCTGCTGGTCTATAACTAGCCGATAAGATGGTTTGGCCGATTTGCCGTCGACTAATACTTCACCGTTGGTAATGGCACGCCGAATTTGAACACGTGAATAATCCGGGATCCTCTCAGAAAGGAACTTATCCAAACGCGTTCCCACGTCAGATTCCGGTACAGTGATGTCGACGTGGCGATGGACTTCCATCCGCATCCTTTTTCATGAAGGCCACGGCGCGAAGTTATTGCTCGTCGCCGTCCTCTTTGACTTCTGGTGTGTCTGTGCTTTCTTCGGGACTCTCATCAGCATCTTCTGGAGTCGCTTCATTTGAATCGTCAGTCGCATCGGCACCATTTGAGTCGTCGTTGTTTATTGGGAATGCCGACTCCCGATCAGGGTCCGTCAAGGTTGGAGGCAATATAGGACTGTCAGGCGTGGTGTCGGTACCTGCGGCAGCAGCTTCGCTAGCGTGGCGATCCTTGATATATGTACTAAGCCACGAATAGAAGTATTCTTCTTTGGCAGCATCGCTCTCAGGATTCTCAGGATCAAACGTTTTACTGGCTAAAGTTTCAATGGCTTTCACCCGTTCATCGATCTGGTCGTTTAGCACCTTAATTGCTTGGTCCGTACTCGATCTATTTGCGGCCACATCAATTGACGCCAGTTGGGGTAATGCCTGCTTGGCTTGGTTAAGGTGGGTGATTGCATCATCCCTGTGTGATTCAAACTCCGTGGACGAGTCCAAAATCATCAGCGCTTCCTGAATGAAAGCTGCAGAATAATTGGCTCGATAAATCCCCAGGTCTATCAAAGGATTATCGGAAGGTTTGGCTTGAGTGAAACTTTCGATGGCCTCAGTGAGCTGCTCTAAAGCCTCATTAAGTTGGCCAACGCGAGACGCGATCGCAGCTTCGTCCCCGAAAAGGATTTGGGGCTTGGCTTGACTGAACTGTGGTTGATTATCGCCAATGGCCACTTTTAGACCGGCAGTGCCTAGTTCTAATTGAAGATACCCCTTCGCGACGGGGTTGGGCGCTGCGTCGTTGACGGTGAGTTCGTATTCGACAATGTCAAAGGTTCCGCCCCGAGTTTCTTCGCGGATTTTTAAGATTTCTGCGTTGACCGTATTCCAAGTGTCGTCAACTTCGGCTGGGCCATCCTCTTGGTTAATCCAGCCGGCCACTACCGCAGCAATGACGATAACTCCAACCGCGATGATCAATGACGTTGTTGATGAGACCCTCTCGCGTAACTTGTCTATCCTATCGGGCTCTACTACTTCTTCCTCGTCCCGGCGATTTCCACGGGATCGTCGTGGCAACATGGACGATTCGGGAGTTTCCGTTTCGTTTTCAGGTTGGGTAGGGTCTTCAGGAAGATTGTCGTCGCTCATTTTTTATCCACTGAATGGTGATATTGTTAAATCGCTGTCATGTAATCGGCAATAGATTATGTTATCTTTTACAACGCTTTGCGTATAGTTGGGATGCGTAAAAGCTTGGGCAAAATACTTAAAAACCAGAGTTGGATATCGAACTGTTTATGGACGCGGGCCTCAATGACGCTCAACGGAAGGCTGTTAATACACTTACCGGACCAATGCTCGTTTTGGCAGGGGCAGGGAGTGGTAAAACGCGTGTTGTAACGTTTCGAATCGCCAATTTAATCAAGCATGGCACCCGTGCGAGTCGTATTTTAGCGGTTACGTTT
>CALKCC010000199.1 GCA_938082855.1 uncultured Pirellulaceae bacterium
GCCGCGGATCCCTGACCCGAAAACCAGTAAAGTGCCGAGTACTCTTTTCCCGATTTGAGAGGCTAGTAAGGAGATTTGCATGATAGAGAAAGGACTGCACAATGTCTGGTCGCAGGCTTTTCAAAAGGTGCCTAAGCCGGAAAATTGCGATGAAGCCGAGCCATAATCGTTTGATTCTCAAGTAGTGGACCGGTATTGCAGCATGACCAAGCTTATCAATCAGAACCGTCCTCGCGGGCCTACCAGCGATTGAAATGACTTCAACATGGTGTCCTTGATCCTTAAAGGCCACAGCCAGTTTTACTAGGTTTCGTTCCGCACCACCGGGTTCGAGTTCAGTAATAACGAAAACAATTTTCACGGTGTCAATCCTGCTGCGGTACGTAGGACCGAGGAATGGCTGCGAGATTAAGATAGATATAAAAATGTGAGACGTCAGTCCTTTGAAAAACTCCGCCTATCAGTCATCATAGCTACCAATATGCATTCTTTAGACGACTACGATTACAGATTACCAAAAGAACTTATCGCGCAATATCCAACCGCGACAAGAGGAGACTCGCGTTTACTCGTCGTGAACCGTCAAAAAGGTGAATTGACCCATGCTCAAATTGCGGACCTCCCTGCCCTTTTAACTCCAGAAGATGCGTTAGTACTTAACGACACCCGAGTCGTACCCGCTCGCTTGCGCGGTACGCGGATGGCAACCGGAGGAAAATGGGAGGGGCTATTTGTTGAGGCGTCTGATACTGGGCACTGGAAAATACTAAGCAAAACCCGAGGCAAGATTGTCGTTGGCGAGCGTGTTCAGTTAATGGACCGTCGGGGAACTGCTCGCTTTACGTTGACGTTTGACGCCAAGTTGGAAGGTGGGCTGTGGATTGTCACGCCCGATAGTAACAGTGACTTCGTCGAAGCCCTGGAACTCGTAGGTGAAGTCCCGCTACCGCCTTATATACGCGGCGGAAAAATGGAAGCAGAAGATCTTGCAACCTATCAGACCGTCTATGCGAACGAGCCGGGTGCGGTAGCTGCGCCGACGGCTGGATTGCACTTTACCACCGAACTACTGAATACAATCGCCAAACAGGGAACGTCCGTATGTCATGTCACGCTGCATGTGGGTATAGGTACATTCCGACCCATCGAAGTAGACTCTTTGAAAGACCATGAAATGCACAGTGAATGGGGCCGGTTAAGCGCTAGGGTTGCCCAAACATTGAATGGCGTTCATAACAACGATCGTGGGCGGATCGTAAGTGTCGGAACAACAGCGGTTCGTGTTCTCGAGACCGCTGGAGGCACGAAGGGGATCGAGGAATGGAGTGGAGATACAAACTTGTTCATCAAACCTGGCTATCAGTTCAAGGCGGTTGATGCTTTGCTCACAAACTTCCATTTGCCGAAGTCATCATTACTCGTTTTGGTAAGAACCTTTGGTGGTGACGACCTGATCAAGGAAGCGTACGCCAAGGCAATCGAGCAGAAATACAGGTTTTACAGTTATGGCGACGCGATGCTCATCATCTAATTCGACTATAGATTTTTAAGCGCTCGCAAGCGGCCAACACTCTGCGTCACCATTTCGATCGCAAAATCCACTTCTTCTTCCGTATTGAATCTGCCGAGACCAAATCGCAGACTTGCTCGGGTCATATCATCGTTGAGACCAATGGCACGAAGTACATGACTTGGCTCAGGGTTAGTGGAACTGCAAGCACTTCCACTCGAGACAGCCAAATCCCTCATGCTCATCATCAATGCCTCGCCGTCAACGTTTGAAAAAGAAACATTTAGATTGTTCGTGAGTCTTAACTGGGTTGCGTCTAATCTGGGACCGTTCAGAAATATATGGTCTATATTATTTAACAAACCGGCATACAGGCGGTCACGTAGATTTCGCAGTCTTTCATTCTCATCGTCCAAGCCTTCGTAGCAATACTTCAGGGCTGCAGCCATACCAACAATTCCCGGTGGGTTGAGAGTCCCGCTACGAAGCCCCCCTTCCTGCCCGCCGCCCAGCATTAAGGGCTCGAGACGAATCGATGGGCGGGACTTCCTAATGTAAAGTCCTCCAATTCCCTTTGGCCCATAGAATTTGTGAGATGAGAAGCTCAATAAATCGACGCCGAGATGTTTAACGTCGATTGGAATTCGTCCGACAGCTTGAGTTGCGTCTGTGTGCAACGGTACACCGGCTGCTTGGCATATTCGACTAATTTCTTGCAGGTCCTGCAAAACCCCAATTTCGTTATTAGCCAACATGACCGACACCAAGCATGTGTCATCTGAAATGGAGTCTGCTAATTGCTGCAGATCAATCCTGCCCGTCTCGGAGTGATTTTGATCAAACACCGGCAGATATTGGACATTAAATCCGCGGCGTCCAAGTTGGTTTAACGGATCGAGAATAGCATGGTGCTCAGTCCGCGCCGTGATAATGTGTGAACCCTTGCGCTTTTTCCTATCACACACCCCTCTAATCGCAAGATTATTGCTTTCGGTTGCGCCGCTTGTAAATACTAGCTCCCGCTCTTCGGCCCCAATCAATCCGGCAAGCGTGCGACGGGACGCCTCAACAGCATCTGCGGCATCCCAACCGAATACGTGGTTGACGCTTCCAGGATTACCGTAGACCTCACCGAATAGAGGAAGCATTTCCTCTAGCACTCGTGGATCAACACGCGTTGTAGCATGATTGTCCATATAGACTGGTTTTGAAACCATGGCTTTATACCGTGCAATTTCGCGAAGGGTCGTTAGGCGACGTTAGGTAAATAGGGCTTTCAAACAAATCGCGGACCAAGTCTCAAACCCGTCAAGGTTTTCAAGCAGGGATTGAATTGGTTGAAATCCGTTTCCTTCGATTTCCTCTTCATTGGATTTGACGTGCGGTTCCACCACATCACAGATATGGACGATACCCAAGTGAACTTTACCAACTTCCGTCTCATCGTCATTGATCAGTCCCACTAATTTGATTTCAAATTCAGTATCGATCACAACTTCTTCTTGAAGCTCCCGCGCCATACCGTCATGATACGGGTCCGCATCCTGTGCTTCACCATCTTCCTGGGAGATATGCCCACCGATGCCAACAGACTTTTTCGCAACAAGCCGTTTTTCCCCGGAACCACCGCCGCGGGAATATTGATAGACACTGACCTCACCGTCAGCTGCAACATGGCGAAAGATTACATAGGGGATTAGCTGCTTGAAGCTAGGATCCTCTTCCATGG
>CALKCC010000200.1 GCA_938082855.1 uncultured Pirellulaceae bacterium
CACCCTGATAATCCTCTGGCAAATGACGACCATCCAATAACCCAACTCCACAATAACCTCCGGGATCCCCGATCCGTCCCAGACGTCGGCGATGATGAACGGGGATTTGTCCGGGAGACAAAAACGTGACTCCACCAGCGCCATCGACACAGAAAATTTGCCCCCATCTATTAAACGCCACACCCCATGGGTTACCGGGTCCCATAAAGTCATCTAACAGCGGATCCAACTGAAGCCTCCGTGGGCGAAGACGATAAAAGCCAGCCTGATAAAGCTCACTATTGCCCCACGGTGTTTCCACTCGTGACTCGCAACCATCACCCTGCCCTAGATACAATTCTCCATCAGGGCTCCAGATAAATGAATTAATGGTTTGGTGTGAATCACCATTACCGAATCCACCTAGCAGAACTTGCCTTTTGTCGGCTTGCAAATCTCCGTCAGTATCTTCTAGGAATAGTATTTCGGTATTTTGACCAATGTAGATACCACCGTCTCCCCATTCGATTCCTGTCGGAATATTCAGCCCCTCAGCAAAAACGGTCGAACGGTCCGCCTTGCCGTCTCTATTAACATCCTCCAACACAATGACTTTATCGTTGGGAATATCACCCGGCCAAACATGTGGATAAGTCGTTGTCACAGTCACGTACATGCGACCACTTGGATCCCAGCGAAGATTAAGCGGGGAAGTAAGACCTTGTTCTTCCGAAGCAAACAAAGTCACTTCAAAGCCGTCAGTAACCTCAAAGGCCTCTAATTCGCTCTGAATATCAGCAAGGCGATCTCCATGCAATACTTCAGGCGTTGGTCGATTATGCCCTGGGTCCGGAAGCCCTTCGACGATTGCGGCAATCCGTTTCTCTGCCTGATCGACAAGTGGGAGCAGTTTGGTCCACTCTTCACGAAATGGAATATAAGTATCCCCTCCTTTAGTGAATTCTCGCCGAGCATCATCTCCATAGAGAAGCTTCCAATTTGCTGGTCTCCAATAGTCGTACCACAAGCGTTGCTTTTCCCTTACTGCACCGAGTAAGACTGCGTCTCGTTTAGTTACCGCAGGTATCCGAAGCTGCCCCAGAACCAGATTGGAGACGACTCCGATCTTCTCTTCAGCCACGTGCAGACCGTTCTCGGTCACTCCGTCGGTCGTCGTCTGATACAAATCCACCAAGACTCCATTTCGTTCAGCGACGAGCTCTTTAATGGCTTCTACATATTTGGCTAACACGTGATTGTGGCGAGACAAATCCGGAAGGTCTTTACTCGAAGGTGTTTCAAATGCACGCGGCGTGATCACGACGACTTCACGTGCCTGCTTTAAAACACTATCCAATAATTCTCGATAGGACTCCACAAAGCGAGGTAAAGAATCCAACCCGTCCAACGCCTCCATTTGTCCGAATTGAAGAATGGCAACCGTCATTCCCACTCGCTCAAATTGCTCTGACCGTTGCCCAAACCCGTCCGGTCGCCATCTTTCTTTGACCGTCCCCAATCGATAGACGGTGTCTGCTTCCCATGACAGATCGCGAAACTTCACGGCCGTGTCCGCATTCACGAATTCACGAGTCATTCCAGTCTCAAGCTCACCGGACCGTACGGCACGAACCATATCAGTCCCTCCCAAAAAGACGACAACCTCTCCGTCTTCTAGTGAAAACTGATCTACCGCCAAGCTCTTTGAAGCGGGAAGTAATAGAGAAGAAATCAATAACAACAAGGCGACGTTCTTCATCCGGCAATCCCGATTTTTCTGAACTTGGTTAGCTGACTCAACGAGCCCACTGTTTAAACAAGAGATAATAACAGTCATTTTAAGGTATCTAACAACCTCATGGCCATTGTTCCATACAAGTACTACAGACAATCAACACCGCACGAAGTGTATAATTGGTGATTATGCGATTGGCCCTGTTGTTATGCTTTGTTCTGACGTGCTGTCATTGCTCTCTGAGTGCTCAAGATAATGCTGCGCAGTTGGAATTTTTCGAAAAGCGAATTCGTCCAGTTCTCATCACCAAATGTTACGAATGCCACAGTTCAATCTCGTCACAGATCAAAGGTGACCTCCTACTAGACTCTCGTGATGCGATCCGAAAAGGTGGAGCAAGCGGTCCGGCAGTAGTCCCTGGAAAGCTAGACGAAAGCCTTCTCTACTCAGCACTTCAACATGAATCGTTTGAAATGCCTCCCGACAACAAACTGCCTGACAAGGTGGTAGCCGATTTTAAACAATGGATTCTCACCGGCGCGTTTGACCCGCGTGACAAACCAGCCAATAGCCAAGAACTATCTGCGCAAATCTGGGAAGATGCGTTCCAAACACGAAAGTCTCACTGGAGCTTTCAACCTCTCCAGACTACGGCCCCACCGGTCAACCGGCGAAATCACTGGTCAGATCATCCCATCGACCAATTCATATTAAAATCGCTACGGGATGCTGGACTCGAAGCAGCCAAACCAGCAGAACCGAGCACATTACTGCGTAGACTTAGCTTTACGCTCACCGGCTTGCCTCCCACACAGTCCCAACGAGAACAATTCTCGAAAGAGCTTACGGAACAATCCTGGAAAACAGCCATCCAGTCCTACCTTGATTCTCCTCATTTCGGAGAACGCTTCGCTCGGCACTGGATGGATGTCGTTCGCTATACGGATACGTACGGTTATGAGTGGGATGTCCCCGCCAAAGGCGCGTGGCGGTACCGCGATTATTTAATCCGAGCGTTTAATTCAGATGTTCCGTATGACCAGCTAGTCCGTGAACAGATCGCCGGAGACCTTCTGCCAGAGCCCAGAATCAATCAAGATCTACAACTCATTGAATCACACATCGGCCCGATGTTTTACCAACTTGGTGAACATCGCCACGGTGACAGCCAGGAATTCGAAGGCATTCATCAGGAAATGCTCGACAATAAAATCGACGCGTTTTCGAAAGCCTTTCAGGGGCTCACGATCGCTTGTGCTCGCTGTCACGACCATAAGCTCGACCCGATTTCTCAGGCTGAATACTATGCTCTGGCCGGTACCTTCATGAGTTCCCGCTGGATCAGCCGTACCGTTGATCTTCCAGAAAGAAACGCTGCCATCATGTCGCAGCTTAAACAGGCCAAACAGCAGCTCAAACAGGCCTTGGCAGCAATATGGATCGACGACGTCATGGCTAATATCAACATCCAGAATCTGGATGGGATCCAGCCTCCCAAAAAACTGCCAATCGGAGATATCAACCACCCGTGGAATGAAATCTACAAGCACGAAGGGACAGCCTTACAAAACCATTGGTTGAAGACTCTGGAATCTCATATTGCAGAAGACAAAAAAGCGGAAGAATTCAACAATGCAAACTACACACTGCTTGCCGACTTTCGAAACGGTCCCGTCGACGGATGGTTTACGGACGGGCAAGGAATCGAGTACATCAAGACTCCCGGCGAATTCACCCTACAACCCGGTGACCAATTCATCAAAGCCTTGATGCTACCAGGCATTGCGACTTCTTCATTGTCCACCAAACTCAACGGGGCCTTACGAAGCCCTCTGACTCGCGATATTCCTGGAAACTTCCTACACGTTTCGGTATCCGGTGGTGAGCAGGCAGCTTACAGGACGGTGATCGACAACGCCTTTCTATGTGAAAAGCAAACATTCCTTGCCACCGACAGGTATCAATGGAAAGCACTTAATCTGTTTAAGGATCAACCACAACGTAAGACGTTCCTTGAATTCACCACCAAGACCAGCAACCCCAACTTCCCGCCTCGATGGGGCCTTGGCACTAAACTTACTGAGGCCATGGAAACTTCACCACATAGCTGGTTTTCCATCAATAAAATCTACTCCGCAGCCGGGCCAGGAACTCCACACAAACGACTATCCCCGTTT
>CALKCC010000201.1 GCA_938082855.1 uncultured Pirellulaceae bacterium
CTCAGTTTAAATCCGTTCTGTCCTTCTGCTTTGCCATGACAACCGCCCGAGTTACAGGCGGCTTTGGTGAGAATCGGTTGGATGTCACTCCGAAAGCTTACCGGTATGGGAGATTTAAGACCGGTGACGGTAACCGAGAGCGTCTGTGACCATTGTTGATGTTTGACAATTAATTCAGCGGTTCCTTCACTCTTGGGAGTGACAACACCGTGGCTGTCTACGCTTACGATTTGGGTGTTCGTCGATTGATAGGTAACTGTCCGAGTCAAATCAGCTTGTCGCTCATCATTGAGTCGTTGTGTGACTACTATCTGCTGTGAACTCTCAGGCCCTACCAGCAGGATCTGATTAGGGAAGACAATCGGAGTGTCCGCTGGTGACTGTGCCCTGGCGATGTGCATAAAACAAGGGTTACTCCCAAACAGCATTGCTGTGGCCAGCAGAAATAGATGGGTGGACCCGAGGATCTTTCCAGAACCGCCGTCTATAGAAAATTCGTCGATACTAAGCGTGTTTTTCATACCAATATTATATCACAATGCCCCGTTGCGTCGCCGCATCAAATTGATTCCGACGACCGACTGCGACAGACCGTTAGAAGGGTATGTCGTCATCAGGCGTGGTGACAGGAGTTCGTTTGTTTACATGCGAAGGTGTTTCCTGAAGAATGACTTCAGATCCATGTTGTCGGGGACCGACGAAGCTGAATTTCTCACCATGAACTTTGAGGCGACTATGCTTTTGTCCGTCGGACTCCCAGCGATCTTGCTTCAGTCGGCCTTCAATGAGAAGAGGTTGTCCCTTTTCCATATATTGTGACAAGACTTCCGCTTGTTTACCCCAGAAAGTCACTTCGACAAAGTGGACATCGTCCTGCCACGTGCCGTCCCGAGTTTTGCGACGTTCATTCACGGCGATTCCGATTTGCGCCAAACTCGTTCCGTTATTTACGCTTTTCAATTCGACATCTCGAGTGAGTCGCCCCATGATAATTACTTTGTTGAAATTGCTCATTTGAGTTCTCCTTTACAATCTGTTGGCAGTGTTGCCCAGTAAGTAAGAGTGAGAACGGGGGTGTGCGTCCGGAAAATTCGAGAGGAAAAGTGAATTAATCGGTAAATAGTTTTTTCAACAACTGAGTAGCCTTGTTAAATCGCTCATGCACAGTACTTCGTGCAATGCCGGTCTGTTCAGAAATCTCGGTATAAGACATGCCGAGCACCAGATGCCGATCGACGACCATTGCGAGTTCGGAGTCTATGTCGTCGAGATACTTCAGAGCAAATCGATAGAACTCTTCATTTTCGAATTCGTCCTGTCGCGCATCTTCACTGTCGTGATCTCCGATCAGCGGTTCGGTTTCAATGGTTTTCTCGTTGACGATGTCGAGCAAAGTCCACCGAAAATTCTTACAGGCGATAGCGAAGAAATGTTCACGGTTTTCAAACTGCTTACTAATGAGTTTTCCGAGTAACGTCTCGTAGATATCATTAACCAACATGTTCGCATCTAGACTTCTTACGCGAGGGAACTGCTTCAGTATTCGTCTAGCCGACGCCTTGAGTTCGTCCATGACCGCAACGAAAAGTATTTGCTGAGCGTCTTCATTACCGGTGGCTGCTTCTTGGATTTTCAGCGTGATCGATCCATAGCCGAGTTCATTGTTCGGGCGAATGGAGTCAAACGGCGTATCGTGCAACGACATCTACAGAATTACCTCATCTTGTAATACGATACGTACCGTACGGATTGGCGTGAGCCCGAAGTCCAGTTCTCGGGAAATATGCTCAATCATCGTGTCATAGCAAATTTGCGTATCCATCCCCGCATGCCCGCTCCCGAGCAGCGGTATAGCGATCGTGGAAACTCCTAATGACTCGGCATGGTAAAAGCACGAATCCAATAAGCTGCGAATCAAGTCAGGCGTCGGAGTGAGTGCTCGTGATTGCTCTGGCTGTCTTGACATCGTGATTGCGTGGAAGATAGACCTTTGCCGTAGGTTACCTGCCGAGGATGTGACTACCCGTCCAGGCATTGCTGGAGCGAGTTGTCTTGTCTGCTGGAAATATTCAACGCCAGCGGCCTCCAAAATACGTTTAGCAGTACCTCCGCCCATGCTTAGTTGACTGTCATCACAGACGACGATGACTTCACAACCTTCGCCGTTATCCAACAGGTCTCCGTGGAGCACTTCAATTGATCGCCCGCCTTGGAAATGAATTTGCTTTGCCGGTCGGCCAACAATAGGTTCTTCTCGAAAATGACTAAGCCGAAATGATGACTTCTCGCTTTGTAGATCGAGATCCTCAAAGAAAACCCCAGCAGATGACGCAAATTCCATCGGTTCTGCCGGCGCCGATTGTAGAGGCTCCGGAGTCAATTCTTCCAAGATCGCATCAAACGACTTAAACCGGTCACGTGCCTGCTTGGCCATGCATTTTTCAATGATGCCATTAACTCGCTTAGGAAGATTTGGATTGCGAGCTAACGGGGATTCCAGCAATGAATGGCGATGGTGTCCGATGATGTCAATGAAATCACCTTCGAATGGAGTGGTGCCGGTAAGCAGGTGGTAAAAGGTTGCACCAAAACTATAGATGTCATTGCGAGGGTCCAAGTTTGTCGGGTCTCTGCTTTGTTCCGGTGAGACGTAATGGGGAGTTCCAAGGAATTCCCCCTTTTGAGTGAGCGTGCCGCTCCGGTCAAGATTAGAGGCCAAGCCAAAATCAAGAAGTTTGACAGAGCGGTTTTTCGCATCCACCACTAAGTTGGCTGGCTTGATGTCTCGATGAATGATTCGTTGTTTATGTGCGTCGCGTAAACCCAGAGACGCCTGGATCATCCAGCGAGTTGCTTCTTCGATCGGGTGAGGGCGTCCCTCGTTTTGATGAATGATCTCATTGAGGTAATTTCCCTCAACATATTCCATGACAATCGCAGCTCGAGCCTGCCCAGCCTGACTTTCATTGAAATAGGTGTCGAGTAATCTCACGATATATGGAGATTGTAGTGACTTTAATATTTGAGACTCTTGTTTGACCCTAGGGAGCGACTCATTTGGATTGATGAGTTTGATCGCCACCTGTTGACCCGTCTCTCGATCTTCGGCCAGAGAAACTTCCGCTGTCGCTCCCTTAGCCAACGTCTTAAGAAATTCGTACTTTGGTGGAATCCAGGAATCGAAGGGAGAGGCTGACGCTGTAAGAGCCAGAAGTCGATCTATCATGAATGCCGCATCATCCCAGGATATAGATGCGTCGTGATCCTTGTTGAATTTGTCGAGCGCCGCTTCGATATGATGTGGCTGTAAGCCATCCATCGTGGTAGCAAGCACTAGGAGCTCATGCCCAAGCTTGCCTAAAAGTTCCTCTTTGTTGTTATCTTTCGACATAGGAATATTCTAGCGAGTCGAAGAAAATTACCTCAACATAAAATGTCAGTAGTGACAATCTGGTGGACGTTATCAAGACACTGGTTCAGAATTCGTCATGAGAAGAAATAGTGTGATAGGATAGATACTTCGTTGATTCACCTCGATTTCAAAACCCAAGTGAAACAACACGTCTTTTCTACAATTCAAAGCAATTACAGGTCTCTTCCATTGAACGATCCAAGCGAATCGAACCCGTTAGATTCCAACGAGGTTTCAACCGATAGTGCTATTACCGAGAGTAACTCTAACGCCGTTTCTGAGACTGGCGAAACGGATGTGAAATCTAGCCATACCAAGCAGCGTGTCATTATCTATGGTGCTTTACTTGCCTTCACAATATTCGCATTAAATGATTATCGCCTGCGTACTTCCTGGGAGCAGGAAAGTCAGGTGTTGTTTAGTACGCTGACACATAGCAAAGGATTACCTCAGAAGGAATCGGACCCAGATGCCTTGAAGATGATGCAACAGGGGCAAGGTGTGGATAGCTGGTTGGAAGATCGAGGCTATTCGCTTGATGAGTCGCGTTCTGGATTCAAGATTAAAGTCTTTTCCAAGAGCTCGGGGCTGCGTTCGTACTGGCTTATTGTGGATTATCATGCGGGAGGTTCGAGGGAGAATCCATTCCTGACGACCTTAAATGTGACCCAACAAAGTTACTATTTTTGGACACCCAAACCAGCTTCGCTAGAAAAGCCAGCCGCGGGTGGTGCAGCCAATAATGATGGAGACGGCGCGGACGAAGCTCCGAGCGATAGCTCTTTGATACAAAGTGGCGGAACTCCCATGAGCGGAATGAGCGGCCCAGGAATGGGCAGTGGCAATCGAGAGGGTGGTCAAGGCGGAGGAAACGGTCAGCGGAGGAATTTTAATCCGGAGGATCGTT
>CALKCC010000202.1 GCA_938082855.1 uncultured Pirellulaceae bacterium
ATGAGCACTTGCTCAGTCGTCATCCCGACAAAGCAGAATTGGACGTGATTCTAACGCAACTCGAAGCATTGGAAGGTTTCTACCGTTCCAATCCGGAGCAGGCTCGACGATACCTTCGTCATGGGCAACCTGAATCCATTCCAACATTTGCGAAATGGGGCGTGACAACTGGTGAGCAGGACGCCACTTCGCTGGCAGCATTAAGTAGTATCACCTCGATGGTTATGAACCTCGATGAAACCATCACGCGGGAATAGAACAATGACTGACCCACTATCCACAACCAGACGTTATTTCCTGGGGCATTGCACAGGCCTTAGCCTTGGAGCGATGGCGGCCGGTGGACTATTGAACGACAAAGTCAATGCACAGACTCCTGCTCGTAATGAAACGGGCGGGCTGGTAGGCCTACCACACCACGAAGTGAAAGCCAAAAGAGTCATCTACTTAACGCAATCCGGTGGCCCCTCACAGATCGAGTTATATGACCACAAGCCTGACATGCAAAAATGGGCTGGTAAAGACTTACCAGATGAAATTCGTCAGGGACAACGATTGACGACCATGACAGCCGGCAAGGCGCAGTTAGTCATGCCGTCACACGCTAAATTCCGTCAATGGGGAGAGAGCGGCGCTACGGTAAGCGAATGGCTTCCTCACATCGGTGCGGTTGCAGACGATTTATGTTTCATCAAGTCAATGCACAGCGAGTACATCAACCACGCACCAGCAATGACCTTCATGATGACAGGCAGCCAGATCCCGGGGCGCCCCAGCCTTGGAGCCTGGGCAAGTTACGGCCTCGGGTCACCTAATCGTGACTTACCAGACTACGTTGTCTTAGTTTCTAAAATGCAACGGCCCAGCGACCAACCGCTCTATAACTACTACTGGGGAAACGGCTTCCTGCCTTCGCGTTATCAGGGTGTCAAGTTCCGTAACGCCAGCGAACCGGTGCTGTACCTTGAAGACCCCGATGGTTTACCACGTGAAATGCGTCGTAAATTGATTGATGGAATCGGCAAGCTAAACAAGATCAAATCGCGCCAAAGCGGGGACCCCGAAATTGAAGCCCGCACAAAGCAATTTGAAATGGCCTATCGTATGCAGGCCAGTGTTCCTGAACTGACTGATTTGTCGGATGAACCTGAAGAAGTATTCAACCTCTACGGGCCGGATTCCCGTCGTCCGGGAAGCTATGCCGCCAATTGCATTCTGGCTCGCCGACTGGCCGAACGGGGAGTTCGATTCACTCAACTATTCCATCCGGACTGGGATCACCATAGCCGTTTGAGCACCTGGTGTGTGGCCCGCTGCCGAGACACCGATCAAGCTACGGCCGCTTTAATTATTGACCTTAAACGACGTGGATTATTAGAAGATACGCTGGTCGTGTGGGGAGGAGAGTTTGGCCGCGGAGTCGCAGGCCAAGGTAACTGGAACACTCCAAGTGCGGGACGCGATCACCATCCACGCTGTTTTACCTACTGGATGGCCGGAGGCGGTGTCAAAGCAGGTTATACACATGGTGCGACCGACGACTTCAGTTACAACGTGGCGGAAGGCCATGTCCACGTGCACGACCTGCAGGCAACCATCCTGCACCTACTTGGAATCCATCACGAGCAATTAACGTATCGTTATCAGGGACGCGATTTCAGACTCACCGATGTCCACGGGAAGGTTGTTAATGAAATCATCAGCTGATTATTCGCTGACGTTCATGTACACCTTCAACGCCGTTGGTTCTTCCACAAGCAATCGCATCAGCTCTTGGTAATTCTCAAATCCGTCAATGGGATTGGTCAGGATCTTCTCCAGTACGCCTGGGTACATCACTTCCCCCAACGCCAGATCCTTAATCCCTGATTCGAAATGCGTTTTATTCGCGTTAACGCTTCCGACCAGCAGTTTGTTTCCGAGAACCCATTCGATATTGATTTTATCCGAGGGGATTTCGACAGCCCGATCCCCACCGGTAATGCTAGTCCAGACCAGCACCCCGTTATGCCCCAGGTGATTCATCGCGTCAAATGCAACACCACTATGTCCGGTGGCATCGACGATAAGATCTGCCTTGCCGACCTGCTCAACTAGTTGTTCGATCGGTGTTTCACGAGTCGATACGTACGTGGCTTCAAGTCCTTCCACGATTTCTGAGTTCAGTGTGCCTTTAGCTGACCGAGCCAAAGTATAGACATCCAATCCTCGGTTTTTCAGCACGAGCGTACTCAATAATCCGATCTGTCCAGCACCAAGCACAAAGGCTCGTTGAGGCCGCCATACTTTCATGCGCTGTTGAGCTTCAAAAGCCTGCTGGATGGCCTTGGCGGCACAACTCATCGGTTCCATTAAAACGTGCAGGTGTTTCAAGCCCTGTGGCACTTTAACGATGTATTCCTCAGCATCCACAAAATACTCGGTCATAAACCCATGACGTAGATTGATTCCACGTTCATAGTAGACTTCTTCACTGGTCATATCGTACGTACCGATCTGGTCGTAGATCGAACCACCGGGACGACGTACCGTGGCCGTCACAAAGTCACCTGGCTTCACCGTCCGTACGTTTTCTCCGGTTTCCTCCACAACGCCAAACACTTCATGACCGATGGTCAGGAAGTCGTAGCCGTCCGGAGCGTTGCCGTAGAGTGCATCATTGATTTCACGATCGGTAGCATCAACACCTACTTTGAGTACACGTACGAGTACCCCTGTACCGTCCTGGACGTCTGCCAGAGTCGGTTTAGGTAACTCGGTCATGTGAACACTATTCGGTGTACCGGGCTTTACGGCAATTGCTTTCATTTGATTCCTGCAGTCGCTAAGACGGAGAGAACAAGTTGGATTTCAAACATTTAAGTATAGATAGGAGGTTCTGCATCGTGTAGCCATCATAAAACCATCTTCCCCCTTCCATCTTGGTTGAGCTAAACCGTGTTGGGTTCCCATTTGTAACATGGCTCTCCAAAGCGTTAAAATCACGTAGTAGAATTCCTTGCTCTTGAACCTCTCGGAGAACCACCATGGCTACGGCTGAAATTGTAGACCGCCCCACGATTCGACAAACACAGTGCTTCATAGGAGGAGAGTGGATCCCGGCTGAAAGCGGGAACACCTTTGAAACAATTCACCCAGCCACCGGTGAAGTCATCGCTCAGGTTGCTGAAGGGGATGAGGCAGATGTGAACAAAGCCGTAACGGCCGCTCGCAAAGCATTTGACGAAGGCCCCTGGCGTCAAATGGACGCTCGTGAACGAGGTGAGATCATGCATCGCCTCGCCGATCTGATTGAAGCCGAGATGGAGGAACTAGCCGCGCTTGAAACTCTGGATAACGGTAAACCTATCAGTGATTCTCTGGCGGCGGATCTGCCGCTGACCATTGACTGCCTGAGATACTACGCCGGGTATGCCGACAAAATCCATGGCCAGACAATACCAGTGCGGGGCAATTATTTCACCTATACAAAAAAAGAGCCCGTCGGAGTGGTTGGACAGATCATCCCCTGGAACTTCCCAATGCTAATGGTGGCCTGGAAATGGGGGCCTGCATTGGCCGCAGGTTGTACGATTGTAATGAAACCTGCCGAACAAACGCCGCTTACCTGTCTGCGTATGGCTCGCCTTGCCCAAAAAGCCGGGATTCCAGATGGTGTCATTAACGTAGTTCCCGGATTTGGTCCAACAGCCGGAGCAGCTATCGTAAAACACCCGGGCATCGATAAAGTTGCCTTTACGGGAGAGTACAAAACGGCCCAGACAATCATGGCTGATGCGTCACAGACTCTCAAGCGGCTCACCTTCGAACTGGGTGGCAAAAGCCCCAATGTAGTTTTCAATGACGCCGATTTGGATGCAGCGGCTGCAGGTTCTCACTTTGGCCTATATTTCAATCAGGGCCAATGCTGTTGTGCCGGTAGTCGGTTGTTCGTTCAAGAAGACGTACACGACGAATTCGTAGCTAAGTTAGTTGCGATGAATCAAACACGTGTCGTAGGCGACCCCTTCGACAAAGCGACTCAACAGGGACCGCAAGTCGACCAGGCACAGTTTGACAAGATTTTGAAGTACATCGACATTGGAAAAAATGAAGGAGCTCAATGCCTGACCGGAGGCGCACGACACGGTGAGGAAGGCTTCTTCATCGAACCCACGTTGTTCGATGGAGTCACGGATCAAATGCAAATCGCCACGGATGAGATCTTCGGACCAGTGATGTCGATCCTGACATTTAAAGACACGGAAGATTTGATTCAACGAGCAAACAATACGTTTTATGGACTAGCCGCCGCTGTCTGGTCTCGTGACATCGGTAAAGCCCACCTTCTGGCTGACCGAGTAAGGGCAGGTACGGTATGGGTGAATTGCTACGATGTGTTTGATGCAGCAGCTCCGTTTGGTGGCTTCAAAATGTCTGGAATCGGCCGAGAACTCGGTGAAGAGGGGCTTAAAAACTACCTTGAAATCAAAACGGTCACAGTCGCACTAGACTAACCCTTTTCTTTCTCACTTCAATCACGACACAAAACACCTTGATTAAGAAACCTAAAAGCGGCGGCGGCTGGCAAGCTATCCGCTATGTCTTAAAAAAGTCCCGAGCATCCGGAGGCTTTCTACGCATGTGGAAAGCGCTTCGTAGCAAGAACACATGCAAAACCTGTGCTGTCGGCATGGGTGGTCAAGCCGGTGGCATGGTAAATGAAGCTGGGCGGTCACTTGAAATGTGTAAGAAGTCGGTACAGGCCATGGCCGCTGACCTTCAGGAAGCCGGTGCCAGCGAACACCTCACTTCCCACGCCATTTCTCAACTGAAGCTCCAAACTCCATACCAATTGGAGCATGCCGGGCGACTGACCCAGCCAATGCTCTATGAAAAGGGACAGGATTTCTATCGCCCAATTTCATGGGATGATGCGTTATCAAGAATTTCATCCGCATTGAAAGAAACCCCTGCAGATGACTCGTTTTGGTACTTCAGTGGACGCAGCAGCAATGAAGCAGGTTTTTTACTACAGTTGTTCGCCAGGCTCTATGGAACCAACAACGTCAACAACTGTAGCTATTACTGTCATCAGGCCAGTGGCGTCGGACTTTCAAGTGCCGTCGGTAGCGGAACTGCTACAGTCGTTCTCGACGATGTAGAACATGCTGATTTGGTGTTTGTCATTGGCGGCAACCCACCGAGTAATCACCCTCGTCTTATGACAACGTTGATGCAGGTTAAAAACAAGAAGGGAAAAGTAGTTGTAATCAATCCAGCCGTTGAAGTTGGCTTGGTAAACTTCAAGGTTCCAAGCAACCCCTTCAGCTTGCTTTTCGGAACTCCGATTGCAGACTTATACGTTCAACCCCATATCGGCGGGGATCTGGCGTTACTTACAGGGATCGCCAAATCGATACAGGAGCAGGAGGCTTATGACGAAGCTTTCCTGCAGACTTATTGTGACGGTTCTGAGCAATGGCTCGAAGAATTACGCAATGTATCCTGGGAGGAAATCACCAGTAAGTCAGGCGTTTCGGAATCAGAGATTCGTGAAATGGCCGAACTGTATGCCCAAGCAAAGAATGTCATTTTTTGTTGGACCATGGGAATAACTCATCACGAACATGGCGTTCAAAACGTACAGGCCATCGCAAATCTGGCACTCATGCGTGCTATGGTGGGACGTCCACATGCCGGTCTACTTCCCGTACGCGGCCACAGCAACGTTCAGGGAATTGGTTCGGTCGGCGTCACTCCTAAATTAAAGGATGCTATTTTCGATGCATTGCAGTCACAGTTAGAAGTCGAGCTACCAACAACTCCGGGGCTGGATACGCTGGGTTGCATGGAGGCGACCGACCGCGGAGACCTGAGTCTGGGGGTATGCCTTGGGGGCAACCTCTACGGGTCCAATCCAGACCTCGACTTTGCCTCTCAGGCACTAAGCAAGCTCAAGACACTGGTTTACATCAATACAACCTTGAACACGGGGCATGCTCATGCCTTGGCCGATCAGACAATAATCCTCCCTGTACTAGCTCGGGACGAGGAACCTCAACGCACCACTCAGGAATCCATGTTCAATTTCGTAAGGATCAGTGATGGCGGTCCTCGACGCCACGAAGGACCACGCAGTGAAATTGAGGTTATCACCGACATCGCTCAGGAAGTGTTAGGGACAACAGGCCCGGTGGACTGGCAAGCGATGAAAGAGGCTCCTAATATTCGTGCTGCGATCAGCAAGACGATTCCTGGATTTGAGAAAATTGGAGACATCGATCAAACCAACGATGAATTCCAAATTGGCGGCCGGACTTTCCATGAACCCCAATTTGCAACTCCCAATGGTAAAGCTCAAATCCACTGCCATCGGTTGCCCGAATTACGTGGCGATGATCAATCATTACGATTAATGACGGTTCGCAGTGAGGGCCAATTTAATACGGTTGTTTATGAAGAAACCGATATCTATCGTGGCGTCGACCGAAGAGATGTAATCCTG
>CALKCC010000203.1 GCA_938082855.1 uncultured Pirellulaceae bacterium
AACGAAGCAGGAGTTCATGGAAGCTATGGAAGCGATTCTGGCGGCGGCTCGTTCATCACGGTCCGGCAACAATGGTGGCCAACCCGGGGCAGGTGGACCAGGTGGTTCTGGGCGACCTGGCGGGGGCGGCAACGGAGGTGGATTGTTTGACGTTCCTGACGACCCTGGTGAAACAGGTGACGAAGATCCCAATCGATTACCGGAATCTTAGACAGCCACACCCTTGAGTGGCCGATATAAATAGGTCTTAAGTAGTCGTATCACTAAAGAATCCTTATATAATAGATACACTTTCAAAAGAATTACGCCGCTGTTGAGCGGAACTAATAACAGGAGAATCGTAATGACGAATAAGAAAACACGTCGTGACTTTATCAAATCTAGTGCGATTGCAACCGGTGCAGCCGCAGCCACTCCATATTTCAACTGGTCGGCTAAAGCTTTTGCCAACCAGGATAAGAATGACCGCCCCAACATTGGGTGTATTGGTGTAGGAAGTATGGGCTCGGGAGACGCTCGTGGTCACGCTAACTTTGGTAATATCGTTGCTGTGTGTGATGTTGACGAACGTCATGCATTAAGAGCGAAAAATGACGGTAATATTGGTCGTGGTAAGGCCGATGCTTACGAAGACTACCGAAAGGTTTTGGATCGTAATGATATCGATGTCGTCAGTATCGTAACTCCAGACCACTGGCACATTAAGATCGCCGTGGAAGCATTGGAAGCTGGTAAGCACGTCTTCGTGCAAAAGCCACTTACACTGACTTTGGAAGAGAATCAGCTGATTCGTCGTGCTTGTGAAAAGCACAAAGACTTGGCATTTCTTGTAGGAACTCAGCAGCGTAGTGACCGCAATAAATTCATGCGAGCGGTAAATATGGTGCAAAAGGGTTTGCTCGGTGATATTAAGCATGTCACTGTCGGTATCAACGGCTCACCAACCGGCGGCCCATTCCCGATCGCCGAAGTTCCTAAGGAATTGAACTGGGAAATGTGGCAAGGTCAGGCACCAGTCAAAGAATATCGTCAAAGACGATGTCATTATGAATTCCGCTGGTGGTATGAATACTCAGGTGGTAAGTTCACCGACTGGGGAGCTCATCACGTAGATATTGCAATGTGGGCCCTTAATAAGAACGGTTCCAAGCAAGGACCTGTTGAAATTGACGGTACAAATTGCGAGCATCCTGTTGAATACAAGGATGGAAATCCTCTTGTAGACGATAGCTACAATACATCGCACAAATTCTCTGTCATCCACAAGTTCTCTGATGGAATCACCATGGACGTGACCAGTCACGGAGACAACGGGATTACCTTCGAGGGAACCAAAGGCCGTATTTTTGTTAACCGTGGTAAAATCGTCGGAACTCCAATTGAGGAAAACTGGGATAAAGACGTTTACAGTGATGAGGACGTCAGTGCACTTTATAAAGGGAAACCTCACGAAGGGCATAAGAACAACTTCTATCGCTGTATTCGCGAAGGCGGCTTGACCGTTTCGGATCCATTCAGTCACGTTCAAGCGATGGCAGCTTGCCATCTGAGCGCAATTGCTGCTCGCTTAGGTCGTAAGATCAAGTGGGATCCGAAGAAGGAAAAAATCGTCGGTGATGACCAGGCAGCTGCAATGCAGTCGCGTGAGCGTCGTAAGGGCTATGAGATTCTCGAGGTTTAATAACCAAGAGATTTATCACGAAGCCATCTAGGGTTTATAATAAGCGGTGTCTTTCCGAAAGTCGGGGGACACCGCTTTTTTATGGATTACGAATTGGATGTAACACATGCAATATCTCAGAAACACACTGCTGTTGCTATTTACCGTTCTTGTATTAACCCCTTCCGCCTTTGCCCAAAAATATGGGTCCTTTCAAGAAGCCTGGGCAGTGGGAGTGACGAGGTATAACAAACGGATGTTTGAGCAAAGTCGAGCTCCTTTTGAGGCGGCATTCAAACTTGCAGAAACGGATCGCCAGCGATTGCAGTGTTCAGAAGCTCTCAAAGCATCCTATCGACTATTGCCAACAGAGCATCAGATGCGGGATTGTTGTGAGTACATCATGGTAAATGCGGCGACGACGGCCGGTCGAAATAATACAGGCCGTGAGCTCTTAGGGTTCATGTATCAGCGAGGCAAAATCAAAGAAGCACAAAAACGATATGAACAGATGTTGGAAAAGGACGGCAAGAATACCGTCGCATTATTCATGCTTAGCGAGATTTACGACAAGATAACCAAAGAACCAGCCAAAGCAGCAGAGATCACCCTGAAGCTTACGAAAATAGATTCAGAGTCTGATGGGACACCCACAAAAGGTACCGCGGATGGCAAAATTAGTCAGACGGAGGTGTTTCAAAAAGCCAAGGCTGCCGCTGCATTGGTTAAGGCTGGAAAGCATGAGGAAGGTGCGAAGTTGTTTGAGACGATCGCTCCTCACTTGGAATCCACAGAGCCGTGGAACTGGAAGGAGGCTGCCTTCGCATGGGAAAAAGCTGGAGACCAAAAAAACCTACGCAAAGCCCTAGAGATGGCAGCTAAGACTGGACCTGAAAAGCGAAATGACCTGTTAGGGCATTTTTGGCATCGTCAAATGGGACAGATCTACGTACGTCAGGAGATGTTTAAGGAAGCGATCCCAATGTTTGAAAAGGCAATTGAATTAACAAACATCGAGGGCTACGCCAAGGACACGGCCAAAGAGCTTGAGGCCGCCAAAGCCAAACAGTAGTCGCCTAGCCATCTAGCTTTCTAGTCGGCTAGTAAAAGAGCCTATTGCAGTGAGCCGAGTTTGAACTTGAACTCCTGCTCGGTTTCATTGTTGGGAGCGCGGATTTTCAACGCGATGACATCACCGGGTTCGTGTTGTCGAATTGCATCGACGTATTCGTCTCTCGTGCGAATCACCTTGCCGTCAATCGAGGTAAGAATCGCTCCTACCGGAACCTTCGCTTGTTCTAAAGGCGACCCAGGGACGATGAATTTGATTACTACTCCAGCAGTTCCATCGGTGACCTGTTCGAGGTATTTAGGAGGCTGTTCCCACAGTTCCTCCACTGCAAATCCTGTGGAGGCAACTGCGACTGTCCGAGGGTTCGCTTTAAGTGACTTAATGGCATCTAACGGCGCTACGAAGGCGATGCCGTGAGGTGCGTTGTTTACAAACAGCATGGCGGATTGGAGTCCAATGAGTTGGCCGTGGCCGTTGACCCATGCGCCGCCGGACGTGCCATGCGGTGATGCGGACTGAATATAGAACACTTGCACATAATGAGGTTTAAGGAACTCGGCGGATACCTTGGTTTGGCTCACAGTCCCTGTAAAAAACAGTCGGTGGCGAAAGATTGGAGAGCCTACGAGGTATGCTTTGCTACCTACCAATGGCGGACGTTTGGCAAGTGTAAGTGTCGGATAACCACCGGTTTTCGCAGGGAGCTTGAGTAGTAAGATGTCGTGGCTGGCATCTTTGGCATGAATTTCAGCAGTGATTCGGTCATTCGTCCCTAGCAGCACTTCAATGCTCAAGTCCTTACCGTTTGCGACATGAGCAGCGGTTAAAACAATCCCCGAGCGGTCAATAATAGCTCCGGATCCGGCTAATCGTCCATTGACGAGGATTTCGACAGCAGCGGCTTGGACTCGCTGATTGACGCGATCTGGCGTCAGTTCCCGTCCCTGAGCATGCAGTGCAGGACTCGCATGAAGAAGCAAAACTAATCCTAGGATTGTCGATGACAGAGTGGCTTTGAGCAAAACTTGTTAAATCCATTAAGATAGAGACTTGGTTACAGGTTGAAGTACCTATTATAGGCATGGTCTTTAGGTCCATGCAGGACGGAATCTCCGGAGTTTTCGATGGAATGTCGGAACTTCGGCTTTATAGCGTAATAATAAAGCCAGAGCCATCTTGCAGTAGTTCAGTCAGAAACAGTTTAGGTAATCACGATGAAGTTATTGATGTCAGCTGACTTACATTTGGGGCGTTGGTCCTCACGAGTAAGTGATGGGGCTCGGCATTCTGCCATTGCATGCTGGAATCGGATGGTGGATTTGGCCATCTCTGAAGGCGTTCATGCCGTGCTGTTGGCTGGAGATGTGATTGACCAAAGCAATCGTATTTTTGAATCACAAGGGCCTCTGCAAAGGGGCGTTGAACAACTGGCACAGGCTGGAGTCGTTACGATTGCTGTAGCTGGGAATCATGACGCCAAGGTACTGCCGCAATTAGCCACATTGTTACAGGACGGTGCCTTCATTCTCCTTGGGAAAGATGGTCAATGGGAATCGCAAGTGATTCCTGTGGGTGATGAAAAACTGCGAGTCGACGGCTGGTCATTTCGCTCGCCATCTCAAAAGACGAATCCTGTCGATGATTATTCTGACGCTGTAGGTGAGCTGGACGATTTTGATTTGAGAATCGGCATGATCCATGGAGATCTTGACGATGCCTCCAGTAAGTACGCACCATTGAATCTGGCAGATTTGGCCAGCAAAGACGTAGACGGATGGTTGTTAGGCCACGTTCATGTTCCTAAAATCCGCCATTCTGAACGGCCGTGGGTGTTGTATCCTGGTTCCCCGCAGGCCTTGGATCCAGGCGAGCAAGGTGCTCATGGTGTGTGGTTACTGGACACTGCCGCTGGAACACTACCGGAACTGCTTGAGCTTTCCAGCGTGAAATATAGTCAGTTTCCGATCGACATCAGTGATTGTGAGGAAGATGGCGGGGTACAAGCATTTGTCATCAAGGCGATTCAAGAGAAGGCTGAGGAGTTAGCCGACGCTTCAGGTCATGCGTTACAGTCGTTATCGCTCCGAGTCCAAGTTACGGGAGATTGCAACGATCCAGAAGAAGTTCAAGTGGCTTTGGAAAAGCTTACTGAGCTCGATCTGAGTATCCCAGATGTGACGACTCTAATCGACAAAGCGTCCATCGTGGTGACACCCCGTTTAGATCCGACTATCTATCAGGGGCAAACGACTGCATTGGCCAAGGCGGTCCATCTGATGACAGCCTTGGAGGGCAGTACATATCCTGAGT
>CALKCC010000204.1 GCA_938082855.1 uncultured Pirellulaceae bacterium
CATTGAAAAACTCGCACCATTCAACGCGAGGCTAATCTTTGTCGGTCCCCGACCTTATGAAAACCTTGGTCCACCATTACCGTCTCCACAAACTTACAATTCGAAATTGACAGCTTATCGTGACGTTTTACGTGCCGAGGCAGAACGGATAGAGGCCCCCTTCATCGATCTTGCGACACTCGAACCAGTGGTTCCAGACGAAGTTTTGCAACCTTCGATCGGAGATGGTAACGAACCATCAAAACTGCCGACGGGCCTTACCAGCAATGGAGTCCACCTAACGTCAAGTGGTTATCAGACTCTAGCTCCAGCATTTGCAACGGCGCTGGGCCTAGACCGTGTCGAGTTATCCGTGGTTGTCAACGGAGACGACATCGATGCTAAGGGACTGAGCGGTATTACTTACGCTAAGAGCGGCAACGAAATTGAAGTGGCAGGCATACCCGATCAATTTCCCACCTTAACTACTGCTGGTGAGGGTGTCCCGCAAACCTCGTTAAACCTAAAGGTGGAAGGGCTCCCCGCTGGAAAATACCGAGTCTTAGGAAATGGAACACCACTAAGAGTGCTGACTCAAACGGAACTCGCCAAAGGCGCTCCTGTGACGATTCCCGCCGATGCAAAGACTCACCGAACTTTGCTTCACGCAATCACGACAAAAAACATGATGTTCTTCCATCGACATCGGCCTCAAAACGAAACGTATCTATTTCTCTTTCGAAAACATGAACAGGGAAACAATGCCGTCGAGGTACCGCAGTTTGATCCGCTCGTAGAAGATTTAGACAAACAAATTTATGAGTTATGTAAACCACAGCCTCTCAAACTAACCATCCAGCCGGTTCAATAACTTTAATTCTCAACCATTCCATAAATTTCCATGGGCACCAACAGCATGAAGTTAGTCCAAACAGTTGCAATTGTCTTCGCATTAATATCGACCTGTAACGCACAACGCAATCTCACTGAGATCCCCGACACTAATCCCGATGTGGAACTCAAAACCTTCATTCTGCCAGAGGGATTCACGGCCAATCTATATGCTTCGGACCCGCAATTGGCGAAGCCGATCCAAATGAATTTCGATGCGAAAGGGCAACTTTGGATCGCGTCCAGTGAAGTATATCCTCACATCAAACCAGGTCAGCCAGCAACCGATAAAATCATCGTTCTGAAAGACACAACAGGTGACGGTAAGGCCGACCATCGACGCGTGTTCGTTGACAATCTCCTTATTCCCACAGGCGTCGTGCCAGGCGATGGTGGCGTTTATGTAGCCAATAGTACGGACCTTATCCACTACAGCGACACCAATGGCGACGGCAAATCAGACAAACAACGCGTCATACTTTCTGGCTTTGGTACCGAAGATACACACCATCTATTGCATACATTGCGTTGGGGACCGGACGGCGCTTTGTATATGAATCAATCAATCTATATTCACTCTCACGTTGAAACCCCTAGTGGTGTCAAACGACTTTTAGGTGGAGGGATTTGGCGATTTCGACCAGAGACAATGGAATTGGAAGTCTTCTGTCGTGGTTTTGTGAATCCTTGGGGGCATCATTTTGATCCCTGGGGTCAATCCTTTGCTACCGATGGCGCATATTCAGAAGGAATCAACTACGTATTTCCTGGAGCTGTTTTTGCCACAGCTCCCAATGAGCCTCGTCGCCTCAAAGGCCTTAATCCAGGTAGTCCCAAACACTGTGGCTTGGAAATATTGAGTGGTCGTCATCTCCCAGAAAGTTGGCGCGGCACGATGATCGCTAATGATTTTCGCGGAAATCGCGTGTGTCGATTTGAAGTGACCGAAAACGGATCCGGATATGCTAGTAGCCAAGTCGCAGAGGTGATTAAATCGACTCACGTCGCTTTTCGCCCTATCGACGTAAAAATGGGCCCCGACGGTGCCATCTATATTGCTGACTGGTACAATCCGATCATTCAACACGGTGAAGTTGATTTCCGAGATGAACGTCGTGACCACACGCATGGTCGTATCTGGCGAATCACCGCCGATGACAGACCTTCTCTCGAGTTGCCCGACTTTTCTGCCTTAACGATCAACCAACTGCTGGAACAGCTTAAGGTGCCCGAAGATTGGGTGAGACTTTATGCAAAGCTCGAACTGAAAACTCGGCCTCCGGAAGACGTTATTAAGTCAATCTCGAAATGGCTTACAAAGCTCGACACAAGCCAACCCGAATACGCCAAGCTACAGCTAGAAGCGATGTGGGCGTATCAAAATGTACTGCATACGAATACAGATCTTGTTGAACATTTGCTCAACGATGACGATCATCGAGTCCGAGCGGCGAGCGTGCGTCTAGCTAGTGTGCGGCGTGATAAGCTTCCTCAGCATGCTGGATATTTCGTTACCGCTGCCAAGGACGAACACCCTCGAGTCAGACTTGAGGCAGTCCGTGCGCTTGCTGAACTTGAAACGTTAGACGCTGTTTCACACATTGCTAACGTGCTGGAGCAACCGATGGACCGTTTTCTCAATTTCGCCGTCTGGCGCGCCTTACGAGACAACCGAGATGTATGGTTCCCATTAGTACAGAAAGGCGAATTCACTTTTGGAGGCAGTACTTCCCAACTGCTATTTGCACTCAATTCAATCGATAATTCGAACGCATCTGCTACGTTAATGAGCATACTAACCAAACAGGAAGAAGTCCGCGCGTCTGGCTTTGATCTCGCGGAGGCCATCTCTGCCAACGCAGACGCCAAGGCTTTGGACTTCGTAATGCAATGGCTTTTAACCAGGGGACTAAAGGCGGATCCCGCTAAAACAGCGGCGTCAATTAATGTTGCCATTTCCGCAAGCCTAACTAACAAGGTTACGCCAACCGATCCCGGCAAGTGGATTTCTGGCATGAATGAAGCAGGTCTAACCCAGCAACTACTTGAATCCATTGCGGCTTGGAAGTTCGTCGCCGAATACCCGACGGTTTACAGTATCGCGCAGAAAGATGGCAAACATCGATCAACCGCCATCTCCGCACTCGGGATCATCGGGGGCCAACAAGCCATTGACGTACTGTCGCCTTTGGCAATTGACAAAGACCCCAACATTCGAGCCGCAGCAATTAACGCACTCGCGAGATTTGCCTTGGCACGAAGCGCTAATTTTGCGGTCCGCGATCTGTCATTATCCGATTCAATCGCTGAGCTTAGCCTTCCACCAATTCTCTCACAACAACCTGGTATACCAATACTCATTAAGGCTCTCGCCGAAAAGGAATTGCCATCGGACAATGCCAAAAAGGCAATTTCAATTGTTCGTGCAGGTGGAAATCCTTCGCCCGAGCTAATCACGGCCCTGCGGTCAGCCGGAAAAGTTGATGAAGCGGGTTGGCAACTCACCCAGATGCTCAAAGAGTCACTTCTCCGCGAAGTCCAAAATTCGGGCGATCCCCACTTAGGCGAATCAATTTATCGCCGTAAAGAACTTCAGTGTATGAAGTGCCATGCAATTGGAGGTGCCGGAGGTAAAGTTGGCCCTGACCTGATCAGTATCGGAGCAAGCGCGCCGGTAGATTATCTGATTGAAAGTTTGATAACTCCAAATTCCAAGATCAAGGAAAACTACCATGCCATTCAGATCCTCGATGTCGACGGACAGATAACGAGTGGAATTGTCATTCAATCCGACGACAACGCCTTAGTGCTCCGAACGGCTAAGGATGAATTGGTAAAAATCCAAAAGTCGGATATCGAACTCCAAAAGGAGACACGCTCGCTGATGCCTGACGGAACGGTTGATGAACTAACCAAGGAAGAATTAGTCCATCTGGTTTCTTTCCTCTCCCAATTAGGCAAAGTCGGTGACTTTCAAATTGGCAAGGAACCGTTGGCTCGCACGTGGAGCGTATTACAATTCTCAAATGAGACTCACCGTGTTCTGAACAGGACTGGTATCGATAGTGCGGCCAAATCAAATGAGGCTTTTCTCTGGCTCCCACATTACGCCACTGTACACGGGGATGTACCTACACAAGACCTTCCAATCTTTAAGCCGCATACCCAAACAAATCCTGTCACTTTCCTACGAGCATCCTTAGAAGTCACTCAAACCGGTGAATTCAAACTGAATATCGAAAATCCGGAGGGAGTCCTATTATGGCTTGATGGAAAGCCAACGGCGATGCGAAACGGAACTGCGCGAATAGTTCTGGAGCAGGGACAACACCAAATTGTGCTCGGTGTACAACATGCACATCGTCAGGACGAACCCGTTAGGGTATTAATGACACCGACCGCTGACAGTCGTGGTCAATTCCAATGGCAGCCTTAATACCCGATTCCGGCGCGTAGCATAACAGTCGTACCTGGATCAAAGTTCTTTTCCGGCGTATTCCGGAAAACAACCTCTCGGTTAATTACCAATCCTGCCTCGATGAATCCGATGTGTTCTCCCTGACGGAGTTGTTCAGCTAACCCAAATTCAAAACCGGTGGTTAAACGGATGTCATTGATATCGGTTTGCATCTTCCCGCCGCCGCTTTGTCTCATGGTCCAGCTTCCACCGCCGTATTCGGCACCATAGTACCACCATACGTCGTAGTTATTAATCGTTGTGAAGTATTGAGAAATTCGCGGCCTTGGGAAAAACAGGTCAATTCGTGCCTCTGGATGCGGATGCCATAAGAGACCAATTGCCGGAAGCATCTTTAAGTCGAGCCGATCGTAATAAACAATCCCACCACGGAACGTTGTGTCTTCGGTAATCCCGAGGTTAAAAATCGCGTGACCGGTAAGACGAATACTATCACCTGTAAGACTCTTAAAGTCGGAGTGCACCCCGATACCCAACCCTAAGTCGACACTGAGGCGCTCCTGTGGATCCGTTTGCCACTGGAGCTCGATTACCCCGCTATAAACCTGATTGGGTAATCCCACCGCTCCGGCGCCCTGCAACAGATTAAGTCCAAACGATGGCGCGACGTAAATCGGTCGTTCTGTGTTGAGAAAGTTGGGAAACGCAAACACCACCGAAAAGTCGATTTCCTGTTGTGCTAAATCATTAGCGCCTCGACCGTCCGGAATCCAGGAATATTGGAGCCGCGGCGTTTCGGCAAATCGTAGAAGATCTGAGAACCGTGTCGACGAATTGCTACCGAACAACCGATTTGGGATAGATCCCGATGGTGGATCCTTGGGCGCCGTATATGGCTGGCCGAACCAGGGGCGATCCGGAGGGTCTCCCACGTTTTCGCCACCAAACCCGGGTGGATTGGGAGCACCGGAGTTTCCATAGGGATCAAATCCAGGTTCTCCAAGTTCGGAAGAGTCCTGAAAGGTAACAAGCTGTAGCGCAGGTCCCCCGTCCTTCCACTCAATTGCTCTTTGTCCATATAGACAGTTTGGTCCAGCGCTTAACAGATAAAACGCGATGACAATAGTTTGTAAAAAAAACGTCTTCACAACAAAACATCCGTGTCGTGCAATCCAATCCTTCAATTTCCAACGTTGTAATTAGGTAATTAGCAACACTAGGGTCAATAGCAATCCCAACAGCCACAGCCATGCATGTTAAGCTGCGCAGAATAGGCAAGCCGCTCCGGCACTGCTGCTTATAGTGAATATTCGGGCGGTAATGGTACGAAAAGATCCCTAGCAGGAAGATTTGTTACTTAGAAGGATGGGTGTTTCCATGGCTTATTCAAAATATGTGTTGGTTGCTATTTGCTTGATGACCACGGCTGTTTATTCGCAAGATGGTATTACGGTCCTACAAAGCGACTATTACCCGAGTACACAGCCAACGAGTTATCCATTTTTAGCTGGTAGACAGCTTGCTGTGGAGCCAGAAGTCATCCATACGCAGGGAACGATCGCCGCTCCTGGTTGTTGCATGCCACTGGTTCCTACGCTTGCACAAGGAATTCGTGATACGCTAAACGCCCTGCTGCCCTGCCGCGGAATGCGACGCGGGGCATATCGTGGACTACTGTTTTCGGAACGGTTTTATGAAACAGGATGCTGTGGCGCAAGTGTCACGGTACCGTCCGGAGTCATTATCGATTCCGAACAAGCACCAACGCCCGCTCAACCAACCCCAGAGCCTGAGTTAGTGGTTCCCGAGGCCATAGACAGTGCAATTAGATTTCAACCGCTGCCTTCACGCCCTAGCGTCACCACAAAGAACGAAATACGTCCCGTGTCAGCTAGCAATTTGATCAATGCAACGACGACACCATCGTCACAAAGCGTGCTTCGGATCCCTGATAATCCACTGCGACGCTAATCAAAAGTAATCATTCTGAATTGAGCAGCCCTGGAGTATGCTTTGAGGGCCGTTCAATTGATTCCTGATAGGGACTTGCGAATTCTTCGAAAGCCGTTATTATCGGGAGTATAGGGGTTTGTGGCCGCTTGCAGCCTTTATCTGCTAAAGTGCCACCTACACACGTTCATGTGTACGGTTTCTGCTGGTAGGTGTTCTAGCTAGTCACAACTCTCTATGTTGACGACACTCCAATTCTAAATAGCAGTGGAAACAATCAAATGGGACTTGAGATCGATAAACTCTACGGTGATTCGACGCTTGCAGTACACGGTGGAGAAGCCCACCAAAAGGCTCAGAATTCAATCACAGACCCTGTGGTAATGGCATCGACGTATACGTTCAACGATACCCAGGCTGTAATTGATTACATCGAGCAAAAGCAATCCCGAGGGGAATACGGACGGTACGGGAACCCCAACGAAGCTGTCGTCGAGAAAAAATTAGCCAAATTAGAGGGTGGAGAAGATGCCATTGTCTATGCCAGCGGCATGGCTGCCATCGTCGGCGTCGTCATGTCCAAATTAAGTGCCGGTGATGAAGTTGTATTTTTTGATGAGTGTTATCATCGCAGTCGCGAGTTTTGCGCCAAACACATGTCGCGATTCGGTGTGATTACCCGTCAGGTGGAAGCGTGCAACTACGAGGCTATGGAAGCCGCAATCAATGAAAATACCAAGTTACTTGTGAGTGAATCACCAACTAATCCCCATCTAAGCATTGTCGACCTGGAACGCTTTGCTGCCATCGGGAAACGCCATAATGTTGAAACGTTGATCGACGCGACACTGGCAACACCACACAACTGCCGTCCCCTCGAGTTCGGTGTCGACTATGTACTTCATTCCGCAACAAAATACCTGTCCGGTCATAATGATCTATTGGCTGGCGTCATTATCGGCGATACCGACAAGCTTGAAGACATTCGTTATTTACGGGGCATCTTGGGATCTATCAACTCCGCGCACAACTGCTACTTATTGCAACGTGGCTTGAAGACATTTGACGTCCGAATGGAACGACACAATCAAAACGGACAAGCGATTGCAGAATTCCTAGAGGCTCACCCTCGGGTGGAAAAAGTTTATTATCCCGGTTTGGAATCTCATCAATACCATGACGTCGCAAAGGCACAAATGAACGGATTTGGTAGCCTTATCACGTTTGAATTGCGAGACGCCGACTGGCGTGCTACGGCGGATGTTGTAGACCGTTGCCGAATTCCAAAAATTGGACCGTCACTCGGCGGAGTCGAATCATTGATCGAACAGCCGATGGTAATGAGTTATTATGAATTGCCTGCAGAGGAACGCGCATCCTACGGCATCCGAGACAACATGATCCGCATGGCTGTCGGCATCGAGAATACGCAGGATCTAATTGACGATTTGAAGCAAGCCCTAGAAGGTACGGCGTAATGAAATTCCGAACCAAAGCGATCCACATCGGGAACGAACGGTGCAAATTAACAGGCGCTGTCGTCCCTCCGATCCATCTAGCATCAACCTACGTCCAGGAGTCACCGGGTGAATGGGGCGAGTACGACTACTCCAGAAGCGGCAACCCCACCCGAGACAATATGGAAGCCACCCTTGCTGCCTTGGAAAACGGCATCGATTCCCTAGCGTTCTCGAGCGGCATGGCGGCCACACATTGCGTGACAATGTTGTTAAACGCTGGTGACCACATCGTTGCTGGGACTGACATTTATGGCGGAACGTATCGCCTTCTACACAAGATTAGTAATCGTGCAGGGATCACTGTCTCTCTTGCTGATGCAGGCAATCCTGATAATTTGCAGGCGGCAATTCAACCCAACACGAAGCTCATCTGGATAGAAAGCCCGGGCAATCCCCTGCTCTCTATTACCGATATTGCAAAATGCGCATCAATCGCTTCTGAGGCAGGCATTTTAATCGGAATAGACAACACCTTTGCGACGCCGGTCCTCACTCGCCCGTTGGATCTCGGAATTGATATCGTAATGCATTCAGCCACAAAGTATCTCGGCGGTCACTCAGACGCGTTAGGCGGTGCCTTGGTGGTCAAAGATCCGGATCTTCGCGAGCAACTCTATTTCATTCAAAACGCGACCGGCAATTGCATGAGCCCCTTGGATTCGTTCTTAATTTCTCGTGGCATGAAGACCCTTGATTTGCGAGTGAAAGCGCAATCCGAATCGGCTCTGGCCATCGCCGAATTTCTTGAGGCAGACCCACGAGTCTCCCGAGTACTCTATCCGGGGTTGCCGAGTTTTGAGGGCCACCAATTGGCAAGCCAACAAATGCACGGCGGCTTTGGGGCCATGCTTAGTTTTGAATTGGCCGGCGATTTCGATAAAGCAAAGCGTGTCACTGCTTCTACCAAATTATTCCAACTCGCCGTTTCGCTTGGCGCCGTCGAGTCACTAATTGAGCAGCCAGCGTCAATGTCTCACGCAAGTTATGATCGTGACGACCGTCTGGCTCACGGGCTCAAAGATGAGCTTATTCGT
>CALKCC010000205.1 GCA_938082855.1 uncultured Pirellulaceae bacterium
TACAAAAACAAAGACTACACAGTGTTGGGAATTGCGTTTCACAGTGAAACCGAAGAGGCAATGGTGTTATACCAACAGGAATACGGCGCACGTAATCTGTGGGTCAGGCCCTATGAGATGTTTCTTGAGACGGTGGAATTGGATGGGCAGACCGTACCACGCTTTGAATATCTGGGTCCTAACCAGACGCAGCAGCAGGATTAGGCACCATGTCACAGTTTGCAAATGAATATGATCTGGTCGACGGTGTGGCCATGCATTTGGAAAACCCTGATTACTTTCATATTCCTCATCGATTGATGAAAAAGTACCTGACGCTCGGGCAATTCGTGGAAGTCAGGATCGATTCTCCTCGATTCTCTACCCATCCCGATGCTCCGGAATCCTGTAACTGTCCTGTTTGTAACGGAGAGGCTACCAAGCCGATTATCGGGCATCCTTTTCCGCTTACCTTGGTAAATGTTGAGCCGGATCCGGTTCCATCGCGTGGTTGGGGTGAGGACTTTTGGGTCGAGATTGTGGCACGAGATGGGGAGCAGTTTCAAGGCAGGGTTGATAACAGGCTGCATGAATCCAAACTACATGAGATTGAAAAGGACTCTGTAATCGACTTCCATGAAGACCATGTCCTGGCAGTGCATCCGATTCATCGGGAGGCATTGGTATTGAGTATGACTCCGGAAGAAGTCAAAGAATTCGCCATTTGGTTAGGGAGTTTACGCGAAGAATGATCGTCCTTTTCTTACCAGTCAATTCAGACGAAAGGATGGAGCTAGGATGGACCGAGGATGGAATTCTGTGGGGTATCAGAGACAGGTCTCCCACACTAAACTAAAGGCTCAGATACCTCGTCGAGCTTAGGCTCTTTTCTAACTTCCGCTATTCATTAAACGTGCTGTAATTCTATGCCCCAGTCTTCCTTTGAAACGCTTAGCAAAGAAGTGGACCAATTGGGTCACTTGATTGGCGATGTCATTCGAGAAATGGCTGGCGATGATGGCTTTGAGTTGGTGGAAGCTGTGCGAAAGATGATCCGCGAATTACGAGCGGGAAATCGTGAGCGAGAAGAAGAGCTGGACTCGATCATTGCCAATGTTGATAAAGAGCAAATTATCACGCTAACTCGGGCATTCACCATCTTCCTGGAATTATCCAATCTGGCAGAAGACCGTCAGCGAGTCCGCGTTCTTTTTGATCGCCGGCGAGAGACGTATCCGGAGCCAGCCAAAGAGACGATTCGGGCCATCATCAAGCGTTTCCATGATGAAGGAATGTCCGATCAGCAAGTTCAGGATTTCGTTAATCAAGCTCGAGTGGAATTGGTACTGACGGCCCATCCGACCGAAGCGAAACGGCGATCTATTCGGCGGTTGCTTAATGACTTACGTGAGTTACTTGACCGTCAGGATGATCCAAACCTGCTGCAGTCACGAAGCAAACGCATTCCCAGCGAAGTGAAAGCTCAGTTGAGAAAACTGTGGCAAACAGATTTCATTCGCTCACGACGTCCTACTGTGCTACAGGAAGTCCAAAGAGGGTTAGCCTACAAAGATGTACTCTGGGATATCGTGCCGCAGGTCGCCAATGATCTGCGAGATGCTCTGAATGACTATTACCCCAACGTCAAGAAAACCAACCCTCTGTTTGTCTACGGATCGTGGATCGGTGGAGATCGGGATGGTAACCCGTTTGTCACTCCGGATGTGACCGCACAAACATTTGAGTGGCTACGACAGGCAGCTCTGGAAACACATCTAAGCCAATGTGAGAAATTGGGCCGGTCATTGTGTATCTCCGATAAGCACACCGAATCAGGAAAGATGATTCTGGATTCGGTAGCCAATGCCAAACAACGCTGGCCGGAATTGGAGCCAATTCTGGATCGTGTTCCATCGAGAGAATCATATCGCCAGTGGATTAGGGTGATTCACTGGAGATTGTCTCAGACGGCTACATTGGGGATGACCGACCGTGTGGCGGATATCCCCGGGGCTTACATGTCGGCAGCAGAATTGCATAGCGATGTGACGCTGGTCCGCAACAGCTTACGAACGACCGGTAACACCATCATCGCTCAAAAGGAAGTTCAGCCCTGGCTTGATCAAATCCGCATCTTTGGCTTCCACATGATGCACCTCGATATCCGACAGGATTCAAGTGTTTACGCAGAAGTCATGAACGACATCTGGAAACAAACAGGTAAGCATGCGGAGCCTGAAAGTCTGGAAGAAACGCAGCGACAGGAGTTGTTGTTGGCTACTCTTGGAAACCCCGTTGATGTCGACGCGGAAAATATTCAGGACAGTACAAAGCAAACACTCGAACTATTCACATTGCTACGCAGGACTGCTCGTGTTTATGGAATGGCAGCCTTAGGAGCTCATGTGGTCAGTATGACCAGAACGCCGAGTGACCTTCTGACTGTGTTGTGGTTATGGAAGTGGTCTGAGGCGGTAGACGGAGGTGATGAGCAAGATCATTTGAGTCAACTTCCGTTGGTACCTCTGTTTGAAACGATTAATGACCTGAAGAATTCCGATGCCACGCTTACGAATCTCTTGAACAACGAGGTTTATCGGGAATACCTGAAAAAGCAGGGTGATAACCAAACGGTAATGATCGGCTATAGCGACAGTACCAAAGACGGAGGCTATCTGGCAGGACAATGGGGGCTGTATAACTCTCAATCCCGAATGGCGAAAGTGGCTAACGAATTCGGAGTAAACCTGACGTTCTTCCATGGGCGCGGTGGTTCACTTGGCCGAGGGGGCGGGCCAGCTGCGAAGTCCGTTTTGTCTCTTCCTGAAGATTCATTCAACGGAACATTGAGACTGACCGAACAGGGAGAAATCCTCTCGGATCGGTATGATAATCCCCACATTGCCAGTCGCCATCTGGAGCAACTCGCGTGGGCAGTGCTATCGAAAGTCTCTCAGGATGCATCGGTGCTTTCAGATGCTTCCAAAGAAACAATGCAGGA
>CALKCC010000206.1 GCA_938082855.1 uncultured Pirellulaceae bacterium
TTCGAGATGACGTCTTTGTGCGTCACGTAACTAAAGAGGAAACCAAACGAGGTGGACTCTCGATCGGCTTTACAAGCTATTCGGGAAAACATCACATTGGACCAGAGTTCCAATTCGGACATCTCATCGGCGATGCCACCAAACAACCTGTCTTGCTCATTAAAACCGCTTGGGGAGGTAAGAGTATCTACAAGGATTTCAGACCACCGTCGAGTGGCGGTGAAGTTGGTCCCTACTACAAACAAATGCTCGAAGAAATCCAGCAAGGTTTAACTGCCATGCAAACTGAATTTCCCAAGCTAGGAAATAACTACGAACTTGCGGGGTTTGTTTGGTTTCAGGGATGGAATGATATGTTTGACAAAGATGCGTTGGCAGAATACGAAACCAATCTAGTGAATTTGGTTACGGACGTGCGTAAATCACTCGGCGCCGAGCAACTTCCTGTGGTGATCGGCGAGACAGGCAATATGGGCGAAGAGGCAGCCGATAACATGAAGCAAATCCGTCTGGCTCAAAAAGACGCTGCTCAACAGCTAGATCATGCCGTGTTTGTAAAGACCACTCAGTTTGCTCGACCGAAAGAGGAGTCACCCAACGTCGGCCATGGCCATCACTGGTTTGGTAACGCCGAAAGCTACTTCCTGATTGGAGATGCTATGGGGAAAGCAATGATCGAGTTGAAAGAGTTGGGAAGTAAATAAGATGAATCGTAAAACACTAATTGTCATTGCAGCGATTTGCATCTGTAGTAGCTCAATTCAAGCTGCCGAACGCACCAAACATGTGTTAGCGATTGGTATCGACGGCCTACGTACTGACGCACTTGCTGCAGCAAGCACGCCTCATATTGACGCACTAAAGGCCAATGGCTCGTATACCAATGTCTGCAAAATCCTTGGCACTCGATATCAAAAAAATGACACCATTAGCGGGCCGGGCTGGACAAGCTACCTAACCGGTGTTTGGGCCGATAAACATGGAGTCCACGATAACGAGTTTGGTGGTCGTCGCATTGATCGTTATCCTCACTTCTTCAATTTGCTCAAGCAACAATATCCCGATTATCGGACCGCTTCGTTTATCGACTGGTACCCAATCGATAAATACATCGTGTCTCAAGCAGACGTGCGTGTTGGCCTCGAGGCTCATGGTTCCGACGGATACACGCATTTTGATAAGAAGTGCGCGGACCGAGCGGTCAAGGTCTTAGCCGAAGAAGATGTGCGAGCGACGATGGTTTACTTTGGAGCAACCGATGAAAATGGACATCGGTTTGGTTTCCATCCTTCTGTGCCCCAGTACATGAAGTCCATTGAAACCGTTGATCAGCACGTCGGACGGTTAATGGCGGCGGTGAAATCTCGACCAAATTATGATCGCGAAGACTGGCTCGTGCTTATCTCATCGGATCATGGTGGCGAAGGGAAAGGGCATGGCAGTGGACACAAGCTTCCCAATATTCACAACATCTACTTCATCGTCAGCGGTGAATCTACTGCCAAGGGTAAGTTGACTCAGCCAATCTACCTGGTGGATTTGGTCGCGACAGCCTTAAAACATCTGGACGTGAAAACTCAGGCTGAGTGGCAGCTCGATGGAAAGCCGGTTGGTTTGTTACCAAGGCAGCAATAAACTCCCATTCTCTCTAAGCAATGATTCCGTCAACGACGTTGCCGTGCACGTCGGTTAACCGATAGTCACGGCCCTGGAATCGATGGGTTAATTGTTCATGGTCAATGCCCATGAGATGCAGAATCGTTGCATGGAAATCATGAACATGGACTCCGTTCTCAACCACGTTGTAGCAGAAGTCGTCGGTCTTACCGTATGTGAGTCCTCCCTTGATTCCACCACCTGCCATCCATATTGAAAAACAGCGTGGGTGATGGTCACGGCCAAAGCTGGCAGGGTTCCCCTGAGCGTAAACGGTTCGTCCAAATTCTCCGCCCCATATGACCAGAGTGTCCTTTAACATGTCTCGTTGTTTGAGATCAGCAATCAATGCGGCCGAACCCTGGTCGGTTTGTTTTGTCAGCGTTGGTAGGTTGCCCTGACAATTACTGTGGTGATCCCAGCCTCGATGAAAGACCTGAATGAATCGGACTCCACGCTCAGCCATGCGTCGAGCCATTAGACAGTTGTATGCATGCGTACCTGGTTCTTTAGCCGCATCACCGTACAGATTGAACGTGCTTTCCGGTTCGTCGTTGATGTTGGCCAATTCAGGTACCGACATCTGCATCCGATAGGCCATTTCATACTGCGCGATGCGCGTGTTGATTTCCGGGTCACCGATTTCAGCCTCGCGCTTGGCATTGAGTTTGGCAATGCTATTGAGAAGATTGCGTCGAGACTTGGCATCCTGTTTTGCCGGATCATTCAGGTACAGTACTGGGTCACCCTGACTTCGAAGCTTAACACCCTGGAACCTAGAGGGGAGGAAACCGCTGCCCCACAAACGATCATAAATCGGCTGTGCCTGATTAAAACTGTTCTTTGTTAGCATGACCACGAAAGAGGGGAGGTTTTCCGTTTCGCTGCCGAGTCCGTAACTTAACCAAGACCCAAGGCTTGGCCTGCCTGGTTGCTGATGCCCGGACTGGAAAAAGGTAATGGCCGGGTCGTGATTAATGGCTTCAGTGTGCATCGAAGTAATCTTGCACAAGTCATCCGCGACACCGCCCAGGTGTGGAAGCAACTCGCTGAGCCACATTCCAGATTCCCCGTGTTGATGGACTTGGAATGGTGATTTCACCAATGGGAATTTAGCTTGTCGGGCTGTCATTCCC
>CALKCC010000207.1 GCA_938082855.1 uncultured Pirellulaceae bacterium
TGGAAAGGTATAACACTGGGTCACCTGTGGATCGCAATGAGACTCCCTGATGCCGAGTGGATAAGAAACCCGAACCCCACAAGCGAGCGTATAAAGCCTGCCCGCCAAATCCACCGTTCACGGTTGAATGGAGGACCACAAAAGAGGGGAGGTTTTCGTTCATACTGCCTAAGCCGTATGACAACCAGGCACCCGTGCTCGGACGACCTGGCAATTGGCTGCCCGTTTGGATATAGGTGATCGCAGGGTCATGATTGATCGCTTCCGTATTGACCGTTTTAATCACAGCCAGATCATCAATGACGCCGGCGGTATGTGGAAGGATCTCGCTCACCCAGGCTCCGTGTTCACCATGCTGATTAAATTTAAATCTGGATGGCGCGATTGGAAAACGCTTCTGACCCGAAGTCATCGTGGTAATACGCTGACCATTGCGGACAGAATCAGGCAGATCCTTGTCATACCAATCCACCATTTTGGGTTTGTAATCCCACATATCCAACTGGCTTGGAGCTCCGGACATGAACAAGTAGATTACTCGCTTTGCTTTAGGAGCAAAATGCGGTGCTCCCATTGCTCCTAATTGAGTCTGTGGTTGATTGGCAAATAGCTCTGGGTTCACCAAGGAAGCCAATGCTGCCGTACCGATTCCCGTAGCTGCACGACCGAAGAAGTGGCGACGAGTTTCAATGAGTTCTGCTTCTCGTAGTAATGGATTCATCTTCTCGACTCTTATCCCTTCGTTACCGTTTCACTTAGGTTGAATACCAGATGGACGATCATGGTCCACGCTCCAAGCTGCTGACTATCCAACGTTTCATCACGACCTGATTCCCCGATCGCCAACAGTTGGTTCGCAGCTTCTGGATTCTCTGTAAATTCCGCTAGATGTTCATCAAACAGCGTCGATACAATCTGCAATTCTTTCGCACTCGGCTCCCGAGCCAGCACAGATCGATAGACAAAGGAGATCTTGGCCTCAACCGAATCTCCCCCTTCACGAACAACCTGTTCTGCAAATCGACGAGCTGCTTCGACAAATTGAACATCATTTAATAGTACTAATGCCTGGAGTGGTGTATTTGTTCGAGCGCGTCGCACCTGGCAGGTTTCGCGGTCCGGAGCGTCAAAAATCGACATACTTGGCGGAGGACTCGTACGCTTCCAAAATGTATACATACTTCGACGGAATAACGCGTCTCCCGAATCCTGACGGAACGTCGCCGTATTACTTCCTCCGAATCCCACTGGCTTCCAAAGGCCTGCAGGCTGATAAGGTTTCACACTCTTTCCACCAATCGTCCCGACTAACAATCCACTAATCTGTAGAACCTGGTCACGAATCACTTCGGCATCCAAACGAAAACGTGAGCCACGGGCTAGAAGGCGGTTTTGTGGATCGATTGCAAGTTTCTCAGATGTCACCCGAGAACTCTGTTTATACGTCGACGACATCACGATCAATTTCTGGAATTCCTTGACATCCCAGCCGGATTCGATAAACGTGAGTGCCAACCAATCCAGTAAAGCTGGGTGCGAGGGTTGCTCGCCCTGAACTCCGAAATCTTCCGACGTCTTGACCAGTCCCGTACCGAAGTAATGTTGCCAATATCGGTTTACCGTGACTCGCGATGTGAGCGGATGTTGAGGATTTACAAGCCATTGCGCCAGACCCATACGGTTTTTCGGCGCATCCTCCGGAGCAGCCCCTAACCAGGCCGGCACTGCGGATTCAACAGGCTCACCCTTTTTGTCGTACTCACCACGTTCCAGAATATGAGCCACTCGCATCTCTTTTCGATCTTCCATCACCAACGTGGCAGGAATCGCTTTTTCCAGATCATCCAGCGATTTCTTGAGCTCAACCGCCTTCTTTTTAGGCTCAGCAAGTTTGGCCAGGATATCCGGGTTCACATTCTCGATATAGTAACGTCGCAATTCCGCAATCTGATTCTCATTACGTTCCTCTGCTTTAATCTCAAATATCTTCTTGATATTATCCGGAGCACTCGTACCCACGGTCGTTTGATAGTGTTCCCAGATCGCGAGTGACTTCTTCTGTTCGACCGATAATTGTGGAGCTCCGATCGAGCCGGCCTGATCCCAATTGACCGTGCCTCCAAATTGCGTAAAGGCCCAACCGTTCAGCTTCGCCCCGGGCTTCAATCCCACATCGGCAGCTGCCACTTCCAGACGAACCCACTTTCCTTTTTCAGGCAAATCACCCTGACGACGGTTGCCTTCGTAGTCGCGTCCTGCTCCGAAACATTTATCGGCTCCCCAAGTTGCCCGATGCTCCCAACTTCCATCATTGAACTGAAGCTGAATTGATTCCGGCGGATTCTTCTCGTCGATAAACACATAACAGTAGAGGACTGTTCCTTCAGCGATCGCAGGGCCGTCTTTAGCACCTGTGAAAAAATGCTGCGTAATTCCGTCACCTGTACGAGTGGTTGAATTCTCTCCGCTAAAGACAGGATGATCCGGTGAGGTAACAAAGGACCAAGGTGTATTACCCTCCGGTTTGGCTCCTTCCGGAAGTTCGTCATCAAACCAAACAGCATCAAGCTTTTCATACGTGGGAAATTCCGTGCCACTAAATGGATCTTGATATTCGGCATTTTCCAAAATGGTCGCAATGGTCTGATTGGCCTCCGCCGACTCACTCGTTAACCGAGCCTTCTCCGCCGAATGTTCTTTGGTCGGCACTTTGACTGATGGAGGAGGAAGCAAAGCATTTCCATCCATCGCCCGTTCAGTCAAACTGAAGAAGTAGGAAAAGAGCTGATAGAATTCCTTCTGACTGAGCGGATCAAATTTGTGATCGTGACAGGCTGCACAGCCAGCAGTGAGGCCCATCCAAACAGTGGCTGTCGTTTCCACTCGATCCACGGCATATCGCACATAGTATTCTTCATCGATCGAACCACCTTCACTGGTCGTCACGTTACAGCGATTGAATCCAGTGGCCACTCGCTGGCTCAAGGAGGGTTCAGGTAACAAGTCTCCAGCCAATTGCTCCACGGTAAACTGATCAAAAGGCATGTTCTGGTTAAAGGACTTAATCACCCAATCTCGATAGGGCCAAATTGACCTTTCATTATCCAGGTGTAAGCCATGGGTGTCCGCGAACCGAGCAGCGTCTAGCCAGTTGCGCGCCATGTGTTCACCGTAGCGTTCGGATTGCAACAAACGATCCACTAACCGTTCATAGGCCTGATCTGATGTATCTGCGAGAAATGCATCCACTTCAGAAACGGACGGAGGCAATCCGGTTAAATCTAATGTTAGACGACGAATCAAAGTCGCTTTGTCTGCTTCTTTTTCAGGACTCAATCCCTGTTCTTGTAAACGGGCCTGAATAAACAGATCGATCGCATTACTCTGCTTCCAGTCTTTAACAGGCTCTGGCAATGCTGGCAGTTGAGGCGGAACATAGGCCCAATGTTCATTCCAGTTCGCGCCTTGTTCAATCCACTGTCGTAAGATCTCTTTGTCTTTCTCAGTCAACGACTTGCCTGAGTCAGCCGGAGGCATCCGCAATTCAGGATCTTCTTCTGTAATTCGATGAAGCAGAGCACTATGACCTGGTTTTCCTTTAACAACTGCAAACTCGCCTGATGGCAATTCAGCAAACGCACCGTCTTCTATATCCAAACGGAGTTCAGCCGCACGCTGAGCCGCATCCGGCCCATGACACTGAAAACAGTTATTGGAAAGAATCGGGAGAACGTCTTTACTAAAATCCACTTCTGCATGGGCATGAAATGGAGCAAGTAACAACAGTGCCAGAGTGGCTGATCGGAAAGTTATTTTCTTCATCGTGGCAGGATACTTTGAGAGTATTGAGTACATGATGGGGGAGTGATGATTTGGTTCAAGATAAACCTGCTCTTATTGTAATTGCTTTTGCTTCCGAGTGCAGGCAAGATAGACGAAGAACTAATTACCCAACTGCCCAACTGCCTAATTGTCTAATTGTCTAATTGTCTAACTGTCTAACTGTCTAAATGGTTAAATGGCTAATTGGTTAACTGGAAACCTTTTTGTAACATGCCTCAGCTTCAATTCGATCACGTGACCAAATCCTATGGCGATGTCGTCGCTTTAAAGGATGTGAGTTTTGAAGCGCGAGACGGTGAGTTGTTAGTGCTTGTGGGGCCGTCCGGCTGTGGTAAATCCACCACTCTTAGATTGATTGCAGGGCTGGAGGAATTTGAATCGGGTACGATCTCTATCGACGGGAATGCCATCAACAATCTCCCTCCTAAGGACCGAGATATCGCGATGGTCTTTCAAAACTATGCGTTATATCCCCATATGACCGTCCGCCAGAATCTTGGATTCGGTCTGAAGATGAAAAAGACTTCCGCCGACGAAATCGACCAACGGGTGTTGGCAACCGCACAATCGCTGGACATTGAAAATCTACTGGAACGCAAGCCAGGACAGCTTTCCGGAGGGCAGAAACAACGGGTGGCAGTCGGGCGAGCGATGATTCGAAAGCCAGCAGTGTTTCTGTTCGACGAACCACTCAGTAATCTGGACGCAAAATTACGAGTCACGTTGCGCGACGAAATGGCCAGCCTGCACCAACGGTTGTCCGCCACCATCATCTATGTCACGCATGACCAGATTGAAGCACTCACACTTGGCAACCGCATTGCCGTCATGAACGAGGGTCAGATCCAACAGATCGGCACACCTCAGGAAATCTATCAAACACCAGCCAATACATTTGTCGCCTCATTCATCGGGAATCCCGCGATGAATTTAATACCCCCGGCTGTACTGCAAATCGAATCGACCGCGGACTGTCTGGGGATTCGCCCTGAGGACTTCTCGCTTGGCGATGAAAACTCCCGCGGCGTGGAGGCTATTGTCACTGGCATTCAAAATACGGGCGCTGATTGTTTTCTTTCCGTTCAGGTTGATTCACAGACTCTTACAGTTCGCACTGTTTCCACGACAACGTTGGCTATTGGGGACAGCGTACATCTCCAAGCGGACCTGACAGCCGTCCATTATTTTGATGCAACTGGCAATCGAATTACTGATTAGTAATTCGCTGAATACGATGCCTGTTGCTATTAGGGATTTGTTATAATCCAGATTCTGAAGTCTTAAGGACTCAGCCATCGTATAACACTATTCAATTGAAAGTAGACACCCTTGAACGAGTTCGATTATGTGGCACCACAATCGGTGTCCGAAGTAGTTGCTGTACTCAGCGAACATGGCGACCGCGCGAAATTGCTGGCCGGTGGAACAGATATCATCGTGCAGCTACGCGAGGGCCTGCGGGAAGCCGATGTGGTCGTCGACATTAAGAAAATCGCTGAAGTTACATCCTTCAAGTACTGTGACGAAAACGGTCTGTCATTGGGAGCAGCAGTCGCCTGCTACAATCTGTACGAACATCCCCAATTATCCAAGTTGTACGGAGCGTTAGCTGATTCGACCCATATTATCGGCGGCTGGCAAATTCAGAGTCGTGCCAGCGTCGGCGGAAATCTCTGTAATGCCTCTCCGGCAGCAGATTCCATCCCGGCTCTCATTGCGCTCAATGCAACGGCAGTCATTGCCGGTCCGAGCGGCGAGCGGTCAGTGGCAGTAGAAGAATTCTGCACGGGGCCAGGTCGTAATGTTTTGGAAAACGGTGAACTTCTAGTTTCACTACAGATTCCAGCTCAAGGTGCCAATTGCGGCTCAGCTTACGAACGCTTTATCCCACGTAATGAAATGGATATTGCCGTCGTAGGTGTCGGTTCCTGGGTGAAGCTTGCCGATGACGGAACGATTGCAGAAGCGAAAATCGGTTTAGGAGCAGTGGCTGCAACACCACTGGTTGCCGAAGCGGCCTCGGCCAGCCTGATTGGTAAGGAACCAACAGAAGAAACCTTTGCGGCCGCTGGAGAACTGGCGAAACAAATTGCCACGCCGATCAGCGACATGCGAGGCACCGACGAGTATCGTACGCACCTCGTAGGCGTGCTGGTCAAACGTACATTGACCACTGCCGTGGAACGAGCTCAAAGCTCATAGTCCAATCAACTCAAATAACACCTCAAATCACAAAAAGCCCTGAGGTACATCACTGTACCTTTGCATTCAATAAAGGAAGTAATCGTGTCAGCCTCGAAGAAAGTCCATGTGACAACCACGATTAACGGAGAGTCAACTGACTTTCTCTGTGAACCGCGTCATAGCCTGTTAGAAGTGCTCCGTGATAATCTCGGATTAACCGGAGCCAAAGAAGGATGTAACAACGGAAACTGTGGAGCGTGCACTGTCCTGCTCAATGGTCGGCCCGTCGATAGCTGCCTCGTCCTGGGTGTCGAAGTCGAAGGAGCGGAGATCGAGACCGTTGAAGGAATCGCCTGCAGTTCGAATCTACATCCGGTTCAGGAATGTTTCCTGGAAGGCGCTGCCCTGCAATGTGGCATCTGTACACCGGGCTTCCTAGTCGCTTCCAAAGCTCTTCTGGATAAAGACCCTAATGCATCCGAAGAGACCATACGTTTTGATTTATCAGGCAACCTTTGCCGTTGTACCGGCTATGACAAGATCGTCCGAGCGGTTCAGGCCGCCGGGCAACAAATGAGTGCCGAAGCTTAAAGCCTTTTATAAACCAAACTGCCGCCACAGCGTTTAAGTAACCTATCAGGAGTATTACCCGTGACCTCGACCCAGTATCGCGTCATTGGAAGCCGTCCCGTTCGACATGACGGAGCGGATAAAGTTACCGGAAAAGCCATCTACACCGCTGACACCAAACTACCTGGAATGTTAGCCGGGTTTGTTCTACGAAGTCCGCATGCTCATGCAAAAGTCGTCTCGATCGACACGAGCGAAGCAGAGGCTACCCCAGGCGTCCACGCAGTGGTGACTGGGAAAGACTTCCCCAATGTCGAAAACAAAATGGCCGATCTCGGCGAAGGCAGCGTCAACCTGGCGTATCTTAGTTCCAACTGCATGGCTCAACAAAAGGTGCTCTATCGTGGCCATGCCGTTGCGGCTGTCGCGGCGACAGATGTTCATATTGCCGAAGCTGCTGCCAAGAAAATCAAAGTCGAATACGAAGTACTGGATTCAGTTACCTGGGTACTCGACGCAATGAAAGAAGATGCCCCGTTGCTTCACGACGATCTCGTTACCGATAGCATGGGAGACAAAGCAGAGAATCCAAGTAATGTCCCTGTCCATCTTCATTTTGAAAAAGGTGATGCCGCCAAGGCTTTTGAAGAGGCCGATGTCATTGTCGAACGCGAGTTCAAAACGGCGACCGTTCATCAAGGGTATATCGAACCACATGCTGTCGTGGCTGACTATAACGAAGATGGTCGCCTAAGAATCTGGACTGCCACTCAGGGTTCCTTTACCGCTCGACAACAAACCGCAGAAGTACTGCAAATTCCCCTGGGCAATGTGCTGGTTACTCCCTGCGAAATCGGTGGTGGTTTTGGAGGGAAGATTACCGTCTACCTGGAACCTACGGCCGCAATACTTAGTAAGAAATCAGGACGTCCGGTACGCATCACCATGACGCGAGCCGATGTATTTGAAGCATCTGGCCCAACGCCTGGCTCTTTTATGAGAGTAAAAATCGGAGCTAAGAATGATGGTACGATGATTGCCGGAGAAGCCTGGCTGGCCTATGACGCCGGCGCTTATCCCGGAGGGATGATCGGTCCTGGCTGTATGTGTGTCTTTAGTTGTTATGACATTGAACATGCCGTCGTAGATGGATACGACGTTTGCCTTAATAAACCCAAAACCTCTGCCTATCGCGCTCCCGGAGCTACACAGGTCGCATTTGCGACGGAGCAATTGGTGGATGAGTTAGCAGCGAAGCTCGGCATGTGCGAATTGGAAATCCGCCAGAAGAATGCCGTCAAGGAAGGCTCGCGTCGAGTCGATGGACCAGTCTATCCACCAATCGGTTTGGAAGAATGCCTGCAGGCTGTTCAGGAAAGTGATCACTGGAATACACCGCTTGAGGGCCCCAATCGAGGGCGCGGCATTGCAGCCGGATTCTGGTTTGGTTGTGGACTCAAGTCCAGTGCTGCATGTACTGTCAATTCTGATGGCACAATCAATCTACTAGAAGGCTCAACCGACATCGGTGGCTCAAGAACTTCCATTGCCATGCAATTGGCAGAGGTACTGGGACTCGAAGCCGATGACATTAACCCGATGGTTGGCGATACAGACACGGCTGGATATACCGATGTCACTGGAGGGAGCCGAGTGACATTTGCTACCGGCATGGCAGCTTACGAGGCGGGCCGTGATCTACAGCAGCAAATGAAAACACTCGCGGCTGACCTATGGGATTGTTCAGCTGACGAGATCACGGTCGGTGAAGATGGAGCCTTCACAGGAGCTGGGAAAACTGTCGGCTTCAAAGAATTGGCTACCGAGTTGTTTCAGGCAGGTGAGCATCTCGTTGGACGAGCAACCGTTTCACCGGAATGCCCCACCAACGGTTTTGGTGCTCAGATTGCAGATATCGAAGTGGATCCGGAGACAGGGAAAGTTACGGTCCTGCGATACACGACGATTCAGGATGCCGGAAAAGCAATTCACCCCAGCTATGTCGAAGGACAACTACAAGGTGGTACGGTTCAAGGGATTGGCTGGGCCCTCAATGAAGAGTACTTCTACAAAGACGATGACACGATGGCCAACGCCAGCTTCCTGGATTATCGCATGCCCACCATGCTCGATGTTCCGATGATCGATACGATTATTGTGGAAACCGGTAATCCGGATCATCCATACGGTGTTCGTGGTGTCGGTGAAACACCGATTGTTCCACCGCCTGCCGCCCTGGCCAACGCTATTTTTAATGCAACCGACACACGTATGACGGAGCTACCAATGTCTCCGCCTAAGTTGTGGAAGGCAATGCAATCGAAGCAGACTTCTGAATAAAGTTTGGTGAAAGTAACGTCATCATGGCAACCGTTTTTATTCCGGCACAGCTGCGCGAATTGTCCGGCGGTGTTCAGTCGGTGGAAATAGAGGCCCGGAATGTGCGTGAAATCGTCAATCAGCTGGACGAGATGTTTCCTGGATTCAAAGACCGGATCTGTACCGATGGGAATATTTCACCATCACTTCAGGTCTCCATCGACAGTATCATGACCTCCCGAGGCATGATTGCTAAAGTTAAGCCCCAAAGCGAAGTTCATTTTATTCCCGCCATCGGAGGTGGCTAATGCCCACGCATTTCATTAATCCAACCAAGCTCCCCGTCGATCAGTCTTTGTCAAAAGCCGACTTGGATACACCCATCCTGGCGGTTGATCTCGACAAAATGGATGCCAACGTCGCGAAGATCAGTCAGGGCACTCGGGACTTTGAAGTCCAATGGAGACCACACTGCAAAGGGCATAAGTCTTCCCAGATTGCTTCACGTCTTGTGGAGGCGGGAGCGATAGGAGCGACCTGCGCCAAGCTGGCAGAAGCCGAAGTGATGGTCCGCGGTGGCGTCACCGATGTATTGATTGCCAATCTGATTGTCGGCGATGCCAAACTCAAACGGCTGGCCAATCTATGCAAAGAAGGAGACCCGATTGTTTGTATTGATCATCTCGATCAGGCAACTCCGATGAGCGAAGTCATGACCCGTGAAGGTGTGGAGTGTCGAGCCATCATTGAAGTAAATATTGGCCTCGATCGCGTTGGCTGCTCACCACAAGCAACCCTTGAGCTGGCCCGCCAGTTGCACGCTCTACCCGGAATCAAATTTGCCGGCATCATGGGATACGAAGGACACCTGCTTACCATCGAAGATCAGGACGAGAAACGGACCAAGATTGAACAGGCTTTGAAATTATTAGCCGACAATGCCGAGCAGTTAAAGGCTGCTGGAATCCCCTGCGACATCGTCTCCTGTGGAGGTACGGGGTCGTATCTTCTTAGTCGCATGCAACCTGGAATCACCGAACTACAGGCAGGCGGTGGAATGTTCATGGACCAGTTCTATGAACAGCAATGTCAGGTAACTGGCATGCAGAAAGCCTTGACCATTGTGGCAACTGTTGTGGGTCGGCCCTCTTCCGATCGTGCCATTATTGATGCTGGGAAAAAGACGCTGCATGTTGAATATGAACCCGCCATCGTCGTCGGCCGGGACGACATCACCGTTGAAAGACTGTCCGCTGAACACGGCGAATTGAAACTTGCCGGTGAAGCTCAGAACCTGAAAATCGGGGAACGAATTGAACTCGTCCCTGGGTACGCAGATATGACCTGTGTGCTTCATGATTTCTTCTATGTCTTCCAAGGTGATACACTGGTTGATATCTGGCCACTCGAAGCTCGTGGCTTACTCCAATAACTTTAATTTCTACTCTCGTTCCAAAAGGACAACGTTCTTATGCGTCACTTTTCCACCATGCTGTTGCTACTGTTTGCCGTGATGCTGGTCACACCTCAGGCTCCCGCTCACGCCAAAGCCAAAAAGGGAGTTTATCGACATGTGGTCCTGTTTGCATTCAATGAGGATGTCACCAAAGAACAAATCAAGGAAGTGGAAGTCGCCTTTGGTAACCTACCTAAAGAAATCGACACCATTATCGATTTTGAATTTGGCACCAACGTAAGTCCTGAAAACATTAACGACGAGCTGACGCACTGCTTCTTTGTCACCTTCAAAAACAAGGCCGGACTGGAAGTGTATTTACCACATCCCGCTCACGAGAAATTCGTCGCCTTAGTGAAAGGTAAGTTAGCCAAGGTCGTCGTCGTCGATTACATCGCGAAGTAAATCTCATGAAGAATCCAATCCACAACCAGCGTCGATCATCAAAATCGTCGCTGGTTTCTTTATGTCGCTTCCCGTGGTGGGTGTCGTGCGGATTCCTGATATCCATTTTGTTGCCCAATTTCAGTCACGGGCAGATTCGTTTTGCGACATTCAATGTCAGTATGAATCGTTCGCAAGAAGGCGAGTTATCTGAACAATTGGCAGCAGGGAATCACGAGCAGATTGCGAAAATCGCCGCGGTTATCCGTACGATTCGTCCCGACGTCCTACTGCTTAACGAGTTTGATTATGCCGGAGAACAAGCCACCGCCTCGGTAGAGCATTTCCAGAAGCATTACCTGCAAAGCCCAAGCGACACATTGAAACCCATTGAATATGGTTACG
>CALKCC010000208.1 GCA_938082855.1 uncultured Pirellulaceae bacterium
GCTCTTTGCAAACCGTACCGGCGGGAATCTTTCCGGGCCAACGCATAATACAGGGCTCTCGCATTCCCCCTTCCCAAGTTGTCCCTTTACCTTCCCGCAACGGGCGGCAACTTCCGGCATGATTACCATAAGAGAGCCAGGGGCCATTGTCCGACGTAAAGATCACTAACGTCTTCTCATCGATGCCACATCGCTTCAACGTTGCCAAAATTCGTCCGACCGACCAGTCAATTTCAGAAATAACATCACCGTACATTCCCTGGTCACTCACGCCCTTGTGTTTCCTAGAAACAAACAAAGGGACATGAGGCATACTGTGGGCCACATAAAGGAAAAACGGATTTCTACGATTCTCACGGATAAACTGTACAGCCCGCTCCGTATACCAGGTTGTTAATTGAGTTTGATCGGAGTTATATTCCACAATGTCATTCTTCTCGATTGTGGGCAAATCCGGAAAGCGATCGCCGGCAGTGGGATGGTGTGGCCACATATCATTGGAATAGGGCAAACCAAAGTAATCATCAAATCCATGTTGCATAGGAAGCGAAGCGACTCGGTGACCAAGGTGCCATTTCCCATACATCGCAGTGGCGTAGCCCTTTTGCTTTACCAACTCTGGAATCAGCATTTCATTTCCATGAATCCCATACCTGGAATGACTACTTGGCGCACCTAACATTCCAATTCGATTGGGATAGCAACCTGTTAACAACGCAGCTCGCGAAGCTCCGCAGACAGCCTGAGCCACATAAAAATCTGTAAACTTCATTCCTTCTGAAGCCATGCGATCCAAATGAGGAGTTTCAAAACCTTCTGCCCCAAAACACCCAACATCCGAGTAGCCTTGATCATCCGTAAATATGACCACGACGTTGGGAAGTTCTTGGACTGCAACTTTTTCAGCCTGCGCTAACGACGACGTCAGCACCAAAAATAAAGTGAGGACCAGACGGTTCATGTGTTATCTCTTTCTGACTACAAATTAATCATGTTGTGTTAATGGTTCAGGAGTTCCAACGCGCCCAGCTGGCCGTTGATCAGTCCCTGGCATTGCCAAATGCCCCAGATCAAGTTTCGCAGCATCGGCATACTGCATCAACTCTCTCAAAACCTCTGGATACTGCACGGATACATCATGGCGCTCAGCAATATCTTCTGCGAGATTTATCAAGCGGGACGGGATCTTCGTCAGCTTCGGTGTACGACGATTCACGCGTGCCAGATGCAGTTTAAAGTCCCCAACTCGCACGGCCTGTAGTTCATCTCTGAAGTAGTAATAGAACGCTTCATGTGGGCTCCGGGCATTGAGTTTACCAGAAAGAATAGCAGCGATGGATTTCCCATCAATCGTTCTATCTCGAGGTAATTCGCCGCCCGTCAAATCCGTCAACGTCGGCATGATATCGATTGTGGAGGTAATTTCATCCGAAACGCTCCCTGGCTTGATTCCAGCCGGCCAACGCGCAGCGAACGGAACTCGCATGCCTCCTTCGAGCGTACTTCCTTTAAAACCACTTAATGGCAGATTCGATCCACCATAGCGTGGTGAAGCTCCGTTGTCCGAGGTAAAAATCACGAGCGTATTCTCTGCGATTTCCAACGCATCCAGCTCGTCCAAAATCTCCCCGACAGACCAATCGATCTCTTCAATTGCATCTCCGTAAATTCCATTGTCCGATTTCCCCTTGAACTGTTCAGACGCAAACAGAGGGTCATGTGGCATCGTGTGCGGCATATAGAGAAAGAAGGGTTTCTCATGATGAGCTCGAATAAAATCCAATGCTTCATGCGTATAGCGTTTAGTGATTAAGGCCTGATCCGGCTCCTTTTCAATCACTTCTTCATTTCGCATCAATGGCAGTGGAGGGTAGTTCTTTCCTTGATTCCCAACTCCCATATCATTGGAATAGGGAATGCCAAAATAGGAATCAAAGCCCTGTCTGGTCGGTAGAAAGGGCAACTGATCCCCTAGATGCCACTTACCAACAATCCCGGTCACGTAGCCTTGGGCTTTAAGTTGTTCCGCAACCGTAATCTCATCTGGATTAAGTCCTTTGTGTGCAACGGGGAAAAGCACCCACCCTCGGCGGGCATCCTCGTGCATATTTGTTCGTCGAGGGTAGCACCCCGTCATCAGGCTACTGCGACTGGGAGTGCAAACACCGCTAGTGGAGTAGAAACTGGTTAAGCGGATCCCATCTCTGGCCAAACTGTCAATGTGAGGCGTTCGATGCTTCTTTGAACCAAAGCAAGCGATGTCTCCATACCCCAGATCATCGCAAAAAATGAGGATCACATTTGGTTTAGCAGCTTCTGAAGTGTTTGCCAGACATAGGCAAACCATCAATCCTATGCACCAATTTAAAATCCGCTGATGCCGATCCATTTCCTTTACCTATGTGTAGAGCGTCTAAAGTCTTATCACAATAGTCCTACAAAATAGTTTACCGCAGAGACCTGTTGGAAACAGAATCCCTGCGGTAATTGACTATTTTCGATTGTCAAAATCAGTGGTTACTGATTTGCAACTCGCTTATTGATATCTGTTTCCAGAACACCGAAGACTGCTTCGTGCCGCTGGACAGACATTTGCAGAGCTGCCAGCAATCGCTTGGCAGTGTAGTAGTTCATGACTACACGTTGATCAATATCGATTGCACCATTGGGTACTCCCATTGGTTGCGGATTCAATGCGAAGTCAATAATTAACTCTTCAGGCGATCCGGTTACTCGGCAGAAATTCGCGTACGCGCAACTTGCTTCTGAATCATCAACCTGGACAGCAACACGCTGAGGTGGTGCCGCTTGTGGGGCGTCAGCAGCAGCTTCCGTCGCTGCCTCTTCTTGTACTTCTTCTGCTGCAACTTCTTCTTCAACAGGTGCGTCTTCTTTATCCTTAGCCATCTCTTACTCCAAAATGATGAATTAAGTCTCTGATTTGATTTATGATTCGGTGTTTATAGCACAATCGTCATTTTATTGACAAGCACAAAAAAAACAACATTTAGTTGTTTTTCGTTGGATTGCCCGTTACATGGCGAAGTGGAAAGTACGAGCCACATAGCGGTACAATCTCCAGCCAAGCGACCGCTTCTGATTCGGATAAACCCGAGCTCGCCCTCGAAGGTCTGCCTGATATAACATCCCTCCTGTGGAATCAATATTGGCTCTGGCATAGTAACTCGTACTCACTGGCACGACTCGCCCTGAGCCATCCATAACCGTCCCAAGCTGACCACCGGACTGACTCGACAGATTCGCTGGGCTTTGTTGTAAGTGCGTATAGGAAATTTGGCGAATCTCCGTGTCGTAAACTTTGCTAGGCATTAGTTCTAGACAGACTTCAACTTTGTTCCCCGGTTTAATGAGTTCGATATCCGCCTGATCCACTACCAATTCGGCATCAAGCTGCACTCGAATAGGCTTCACCGAAGATTCTCCGAGGTTTTGCCGAGCACGTTCAAGTTCCGATTCCTGAGGACTGGCAATAATGCAAATTGGGTCATCCGGCGCGAGGGTCGCTCCAATGTTCTCGTGATCCAACAGGTACCCCGACCAGCTTGGAAGCTGTCCACTCGATGACTGAGGAGCTCGATACGGAGCAGGCAGGACGACACCTGCGATAGGAGCTCTGACTTCCAAGAGGCTGCTCTTATATTCCTGCTGCTGTTTCTGTTTTTCAAGTGAAACTATCCGCTCCTGAACTTCAATAAGCTCTTCTGCGGCCTGTTCATCAACCGACCGTTGTTGTTTCAACACGGATTCTTGGGATCGTTGTTCGTCCAGCGCACCTGTAATCTGCTCCAGACGCCGCAGCTCATCGTGATTTTCCAATTTCACAATGAGGTCCCCGGCTTCCACCCACGTCCCCGGCTTTACAAAACATTTTTCATATCGCCCGGCCACCTGAGCAAATACCGTCGCTGACATCTTTTCTTCCGGTGCAAAGGCGGCTTCCTGCACTTTATATTCGCGTGGTACAACACGCACAGCACAGTCAATGTGATATTCAAATGGGACAAAACAAACGCCACCGATCACTAATGCAATTACTCCGGCGGTAATTGCGACGCGATGCTTCTTCACCTTATGCATCCTCCCTGGAGTGTAAAAGAACTTACCCATTTGCCACAGCGGCTGAACCACCAGTCCGAAGACCCCCATGGCTCCCATAATCTGTCCTAGAATCTTCAAGCCATAGGGCTCCAAGACCTGATTCAAAAACATAAAAATCGAAAACACAATGAGCCAGCGATAAATCACCGCGGCAACGGTATACAAGCCAAATAGAAACCTGTTTCGCTGGGGCAAAAATGGATTCTCTGGCTGCTCGATCCCCAGACACATGCCCACCATAAATCGCTTGAGAACTTCCGTGGACTTTTGTCGCAAGTTAGGTATCTCAATCAGATCCATCAAAATGTAGTAACCATCGAATCTCAGCAGCGGATTTCCGTTGAAGAGCAGGGTACTTACACTACAAATGAACATCAAACTCAAACAAACTTGATTCAGAATCCCCGACTGACTAAACCACCAAATAAACGTGGCTGTCGAAGCAATGAACATCTCCACATAAATACCTGCAGCCCCAATAAAAATACGGTGCCATTTATTTGGCAGCATCCAGGAATCGGAAACGTTACAAAACAGCGCAGGCGTGAAGACCAACAGCATAAACCCCATTTCGTGACATTCACCACCGTAACGCTTACACGTCAGACCGTGCCCAAATTCATGGACCACTTTTACCAAGGCCATCGAAGTGCCGAGGTAAATCCAGTTATGGGCACCAAAGAACTGATGAAACGTGGGCATCTTGCTTTGAAACACATCAAATTGCACGGCAACAAGAGTCAACGCACAAAGGCCCCACAGAACAACGAAACAAATCGCCAGAGGTGAAAACATCCACCCGGTCCATGGGTAAAGCCGATTTAAAATACGCTCCGGATCGATACCACGCCATCGAATGGCAAAGACGTTTGTGAATTTACCCAGAAACTCTTTTCGCCGTTTCGTATCACGCCGATGTTTCAGCTGACGTCCCTGGCCAGGCGCCTCAGAAATCACCAAGCCACTCCGGTGCAACTGCCCGATGAAGTGTTGTAGATCAGAGAAGGAGACTTTTTGAGGAGCAAATTGACGCTCAAACTCCTCCTTCATGGTCTCCATCGAAGTCTGACCATCCATCATATTGAGAATGGCATATTCTTCATCATGAAAGCGATAGTAATTTAGCCCGATCGGTTCTTTGACAACCCAATAGGAAGCTCCCTGGTATTGCTGTCGCTTCACCGATAAATCGGGACGCATACGCAGACGGATAGCACGACTTGTGCTACTAACCAAACTGTCTGCCAGCGTGACCATTATTAATCCCTATAGACTCTGGGGCCTGTAGTCGTTGAAAAAAGAGTCCGTCGTCATTCACCAATCGACATATTGACGGAAGCACCGGGACGTAGAATCCACTGGCCTTTGTACTTTTGATTCTGAACCTCGGCCCAGATCTTATATTCTCCACCGGCCTGTACTTTGTTACTCACGAAGCTAACAGCACCAGTGAAAACAAATTTCTTTTGTGGATTCTCTGTATCTGTCGGGTCAACAAATGAATATTCAATAGCTACCGGTTGGCCATGAATCAATTGAGGAAGCACTTCCTTCAGTTGAACAAATCCCTCAATCCGTAACTTGTCCATTCTTACTAATTGAACAATCGGATCACCAATCTGAACAAATTCACCAACATCTTTCAGCTTCCGTTCCACCTCAGCATTGAGAGGGGACTTCACTTTCAAACGATCAATCGTCAGATCAGCATTGTCAAGCTGGGTCTTTCTTACATCCACGTTGAGCTTCGCTACATCCAACTCCAACTGAGCTACATCTACCTGCAATTCTGCCCGACGAAAGGTCAACTCTTCCCGGCGAATCTTCGTCGGAGGAACGGCTCCGGGCGACTCTGCATTGACTGCCTGGGATTCCTTGAGCTCGGCTTCCGCCACTTCAGCTGATGCTTCGGCTGCTCGCACATTAATATCATTACTAGCCTCTTTCTCCGCGACGGACAGCTGTAATGTCAGTTCCTTGCGTTTCAACAATGCGTCTGCATCATCGATTTGAGCCAAGACTTGATCCTTCGTTACCGAGTCACCTTCCTTAAATTCAAGTGACACCAGCACGCCTGGAAGCTGAGCAGCCACTTCAACCTCTTCAACCAAAGCGACATTACACCCCGGCAGCACAATTTTGGTAATCGTAGCAGGCTGCTGAGCGATTCCAGACTGCAGCCCTAAAAACACCAACAGGCCGCAAACCAGCAACCCAATTTGTACTTTCATTGTCTTATTCATTTCAAAGTCCTATGACTCTCTGATTTAATCCAGTTCTTTAGGAAATCCGTATCCCAGCTGCATACCCATGTCCAAAACAGATCAGAACAGCAAGTGATACTGAACCCATTGAATGGCTTCATGAAACCACGAATACCCAAGGGAAGAGCGTCCACAATGGATGTCCCCGGTGACGGTCGTACCGGGGCGTAAATCTCCCTGTAATGTTTCCTTCAGCTTCTGACGATCAATTTTCACTAATAGGGGTACAACTGTGCCTTCTTCCCCTTCGACTTCTGTTGACTGCCCAAGTCGATGAACCGTACCCGTGAATACATGTTCCGGATTCATTGCCAAAACATACTCGACCTCCAATTCGTCCACACCTTGGGATTCCATAAATTCAGCCAAGTGCCCAAAACGCCGCTCTGGCAATGCTAGCTCGAGCTCCCAGTCTTTGTCCTCACCGATTTCGACAACCGTCATCACCACTTGACCAATCGCAACCGGCCGATGGAGCAACGTCTTTTCAACATCCCACTGAAGTACCACTTGGCCATCAGCGGGAGACCTGATTTCGAGAAGATCCTCTTTCTTCTCGATGATTTCGATTTCTTTTTCCAGAGTTTGCTTTCGTAATGTCAGCTGCTGAACCTGACCGGACACACGAATTTTGTCGGCCGGACTCAACCCCACTTGAAATTGTGCTCTGCGAGCATTGGAAAGCTGGTCTTTGGTCTCTTCCAGCTGTCCCTCCACCCGTCGCTTTTCAATCAACAGATCCGGATCTTCAAGCGAAAGCAAGACATCCCCTTTCGCAACCGTTTGCTGATCATGGATATTCAATTCAGTAACAATACCGTTGGCTGGAACAAAGATATCGTGCCGATCGACTGGTTGAAGAACTCCTTCCGCCTCAACGGAAAAGTCAACCTGAAAGAACATGAAAAAGCAAAGCACTGCTAAAACAGCTGAAGTGATAGCGATAGTCTTCGGCAAAGCCCGAGCCCTGATAATCCAAGCCGTCTTGCCAATCGTTCGCCACAGCGGCATCAGGAATAAATTGTGGAATTCCTGACTGTTCGCCACAGCTCGACAACAATGTTCATAAACCAAATCAACTCGCGGATCTAATACACTTCGTGGCAAGTTGGTTTCAATTTGCTCGATTATCAGAACACCAATAAACTCTTCTCGCCTTTTGGTTTCCTGAGGATCCACATCGGACGGGTCTCGTGCTGCATCAGCCTTGGTTTCCGGGCGTTTTAATGGCAGCACAGCCATCATTCGCGTGTAGGATTCGTCTACATACTCATCCAGCACGGATTCGATCTGGGGAGGTAAATCTTCTGTGTTGCCGTCATACCACAACGGCTCACCGGATTTCATCACCCGAGTCGCCAGTTTACTTAACAGCGTCACAGCGTTACTTCGTCGCTCGACGGTATCCTGACCGCTAACGGCCTCCACTCGGCACTTAGATCCCTTCCGCAATGCCACAGAGACCCGATCACAGCCTATCAGTCGACGTCCTTCATTGGCGATCGTATAGGCTGTTTCTCGCAAATCTAAATTGTGATGCACCAAGCGGCTAAACTGGTCCGCTTGAGCCCACAGCGAGTGTCTATCACTAAACTGACGCAGCTTCTGGCTTTTGACCCACTCGGCTGCCAACTCACACATTTGTACGAGAAATCGCAAGTAGCCTCGCTGAGTCGCTGGCTGAGCATTCGGTCGCTGAAATACTTCAACAACGGCCTCAACACCCTGGTCTCCGACCAAAGGAGCGAGCACCAGAAGATGTTCGGTCGGATTCCCAATCGCTCCATCTTCGCCAAACCCAGAGTTGGGTGGTACTAGTTGAGCTTCGTTAGAATGTGCCACAACCTGAAGAAGCTTGGAGTGACGTTGAGTATTTTCTGAGTCCGGATCCAGCAATTCTCCGGCGATATTGATTTGATAGAGTACAGAAGCAGCACCATCTGCGGACAGACTCCATACCGCCCCACCATGTGCTGCCAAAGCAGACACAATTTTCTGCATGAATGCGGCGTAGAATTCGCCAGGCTGCAGCTCGCTCTTGGAAAGCTGTGCAATCTCACTCACCAAGCCACGAATCTGCTGCTTGGTATTCTCGATTGCTTCCTGATTACTACCGTCAGATGCCATGCATCCCCCCTCTTATTTCTTCACCAATCTGCCTATTGGTTATGTTGTAAAAAATACAACAACAGGAATTTACCTGAATACCCGATTTCAAAACAACCTGAATATCAGCCTCAAACCTGCTTAATTCAAGAAAAGAACAACTGCTGAAGGCGGCCGGACTTACTCTGCTGAGTCCAAATACGGATCCTGCCCAATCTCTCGTTGCATCCGACGGCGTTCCTTCTCGTAATGCAGCATGACATTTCGATCGCGAAAATGTTTCTTCTCGACTTTTTGCTGAGCCTTTCGAAGCAACCTTCCGTATTGGCTGACTTCTCCTGTGACACCTGCTCCCAATGCTTTGTATTTTTCTGCTTTCTGATCACCATGAGCTTCTTCAAGCATCTTGTCTTCTAGTGACATAAATTGCCGATAGGAACCAGGATCTCCCTGCCGAGCACAGCGACCAATTAGCTGGCGATCAATTCGTGCCGAATCATGCAACTCCGTTCCCACCACGTGCAGACCACCTTTTTCAGCAACGCCTGCGCCCAGTTTGATATCCGTACCACGGCCTGCCATATTTGTAGCGACAGTCACTCGTGCTCCAAGCCCTGCAAATTCGACAATCTCTGCCTCTCGTTCGACCTCATTGGCATTGAGAACATCGTGAGTTATTCCTGCCTCATGCAATTTCGCGGAGAGAATATTACTTTTATCGATAGAGCGAGTCCCAATCAAAATGGGACGCCCCTGGGCATGGATCTCCTTCACCTCATCCACAATCGCATCCCACTTCGCATGCTCGGTCCCAAAGACCTTGTCATCCCAGCGTTGACGCTGACTGGGCCGGTTGGTTGGCACTTTAACCACGCTCAATTTATAGACTTTACGAAATTCGCGAGCAGAAGTCCGAGCCGTACCTGTCATTCCAGCTAAATGTCGATACCGCAGGAAAAAGTCCTGTACGGTAATTCGGGCAGCCTGTCCGGTGGGGACACTGACTTCAACGCCTTCCTTAGCCTCAACAGCCTGGTGAATTCCATCTCGCCACTTTCGACCTTCGGCAATTCGCCCTGTGGACTCATCCACAATCACAATTTCACCATCGCGAATCACAAATTGTTGATCCAGGAAAAACTCGCGTCCAACCTTAATGGCTCTCTCGACGTATTCGTACAGGTCAACCAAACCAACTTCAAGAATCTCATCAGGCTTACTAACCGAACGTACCATCTGACGGCCGCGGAAGTTTAATTCCACCTTACGCTTTTCATGGTCGTACTCGTAATCTTGATCTTCCGTAAACTGAGGCGCCACTTCCGCCGCCCACCGATACGACTGAATAATTTGCTCACGGGCTTCATCTTCTAATGACCCGATAATCAATGGCGTTCTGGCATCATCGATCAGGATACTGTCAGCTTCATCCAATAATGCAAAATACGCTTCTCGCTGTACCGGCCGATCTCCAGACTCGTCCCACCGCTGACTACTCCCGGCTCCCAGGAAATTATCGGCTTCGTGCCCCATCCGACGTAGTAACAGGCGGTCTCTCATAAAGTCAAAACCAAATTCCTTGGCCGTGCCATAGGTCACATCGCAATGATATGACTCCCGTCTGTCATCGCGACTATCATCGGTTAACACAGTGCCTACGGTCAGCCCTAAAGCCTTATAAACTGGCTTCATGAGGTCGGCGTCTCGTTCTGCCAAATAGTCGTTTACCGTTGCAACATGCACTCCACGCCCCATGAGAGCCCGTAGGTAAACAGGCAACGTCGCCGTAAGCGTTTTCCCTTCACCTGTTTCCATCTCAGCAATGGCCCCCTTAAACAGGGCAATGCCACCAAGAATCTGAACATCGTAATGTCGCATTCCCAAGACCTGAGCCGACACAACTCGACAGAGTGCATACGCCTCCGGAAGGATCTTCCCCAACGGCTCTCCGGTACGCGCTCGAAATCGCAACGCCAGACTCGCCTTTTTGAGCTCTCGCTGATTCAATTCCAGATAGGTCTTTTCGTGTTGCTCAATGACCGGCAAAAGCCCTTTCCAATGCTCAAGCCGAGCTCCGGCCACCCCTTGTCGCGAGGCCATCAAACGGGAAATCACATTGGTATTTAGACGCCGATCTGCCCTGGAGGAAGCTTGTGTGTCGGAAAGGTTTGCTGGGAGCATAGATTCTTCAGCCTCAAACTCTGTCTGAGAGTCAGGCTGTGAATCGTTCGTCAGCAATTCTTCTTTGGTATTCACTACAGTACGTTACATTTCCAGGACAACTCTGATCTCTAGAATTCTCCTAACTCCAACTCATCCTCTAACAATTCGTTTGTACCCAACGACTCGTCAGCAAACCAAAGTTCTAACACCAGGTCCATCGCCTGAGTATGGTACAAGTAGTCCGAAGCTGACTCAAGCGGACTTCCTTGAGATGCCGAGTCAGCCATGTCTGAATTCGCTATTGGCACAGCAGAAGAGGGCGATAACATTGACGCTGAGGCAGCCAGAGCCCCTTCAACGCTTTCTCCCTCGCCAGCAGCCTGAGCATTCAGAAAGTTAATGACACGCAGTGCATCGAGGCTCGTCACCCAACCATCCCCACTGGAATCCCAATAAGGTGGTGGGCTCTCGGACTCACCCGGAGATGGTAGCTCTCTAACTCCGTTCTCATTTAGGTAATTGATTACCACTAACGCATCGAGTGGGGAAACAACTCCGTCATTATTGATATCCTCGGAATTAAGAGGATTTGTCCAGGGCGGATTATCCAACCCAAACATCAGATCGGTAATTGCCTGCGAAGCGGTCAATGATCGCTGCTGCACAGCAGTCGTACCCAACTGCTGACCGGCACCTGCCACCGCTTGAACTCGATAATCACCCGCGGGCAATCCCTGAAATCGGAAGTCACCATTAGCGTCGGTCATTGTCGTAGATTCAGGTCCTACGACGAGATTATCAAAAAGTACCTCGGTATTGT
>CALKCC010000209.1 GCA_938082855.1 uncultured Pirellulaceae bacterium
TTGCTAAGCAGATGTAAACCTCCACCTCCGCCCATGGAATGGCCGTACAGATAGATCTTACGAGCGTCGATTTTTAGTTCTTTACGGATGATATTCATCACATTGATGACGTCCCGTTCGCTCAATTCACCGAGGTTTTGAGGGGTATCTGAAGCTCGGTGTTTCCCATACATGCCGTACCAACCATGATTGTTATAGCCCTGTGGTGCTACCAGAATGAAGCCATGCTTTTCTGCGGCTGGGACGATGCCGGGATAGCGGATCATTTGGTAACAGTTACTTAGCAATCCGTGTAGAGCAAAGACGACTGGTAGTTCTTTGGTACCGTCGTACTTCTTAGGTACGTACATGGTGTAAGGGATTTTCTTCTCCGCCAGGGGCATGTCATATTCACGATGGATAATCACACCCGTTTGTGGCTTAGCGGCAAGCACAAAGCCACTACAGGTAAGTAGGACGGTAAGACTGAATAAGAATGATCGCATAATTAAAATCTCGTGAATTTCTAATAGGACCCCATTTTACGACGTTCGAGTTTTGTAGGATACAGTGGTTTCAGCTACATCCTATTTCGGTCAATCACATGACTCGTATTTTATATGGCCTTTCAGGCGAAGGCTCCGGGCATAGTTCCCGCTCACGTCAGATGGCTCGTCATCTTGAAAATCTGGGGCATGATGTACGTCTTGCCAGTTACGATCGGGGGTACCGCAATCTCAAAGATGATTTCAATGTTTTTGAAATCGAAGGCTTAACGATTGCCAGTAGTGATAACAAAGTTTCGAATATTCGAACCGTCACCCAAAATGTGAAACGGCTTAAACGTGGTTGGCAGCGTCTGCGGGCCTTGAAGCAGGAGATCTTCAAAGAATTTGAACCGGAGGTGGTGATTACGGATTTTGAACCGATGACTGCTTATCTTGCCCATCATTACGATATTCCTTTGTTAACCATCGATAACCAGCACCGGATGCGGTACATGAAATATGAGTGTCCTCCCGGTCTGAAAATGGATCAGAAAATGACCAAGGGTATCATCCGGGCAATGGTCCCCCGACCTGATGCGTCTCTGGTTACGACGTTTTATCAAGGGGAAGTTACCAATGACAGAACGTATCTGTTTCCACCGATTGTCCGCGATGAAGTCATGGCAATGGACAGCACCGATGCCGGCCATTTGTTGGTTTATCTCACGAGTGGTTACGAAACGTTGCTAGATTACCTGAAGCAGTTTCAGCGCGAGCGATTTATCGTTTATGGATACGACCGTGACGATGAAGATGAAAACTTACAGTTCAAACCACCGAGTAAACAGGGATTTCTGGATGATCTTGCTTCCAGCAAAGCTGTCATCGCGACGGCTGGATTTACATTGATCAGCGAGGCGTTGTATCTAAAAAAACCATATCTTGCTATGCCGATGACAGGTCAGTATGAGCAACAACTGAACGGGTTTTGGTTGGATATGCTGAAACTTGGAAGTAATGCTCCCGAGATAAACGCTGAAATCATAGGTAACTTTCTCTATCGCCTTCCGGAGTTTAATGCCCGATTAGGTGAGACAACATCGGAAGGTAATTCACTGATTCAACAGAAGCTGGAAGAGCTCATGCAAGATCATGGCAAGCTGATGAAGGAACATCACGCCAGACGCAAGAAAAAGAAATGGGCAGGCATCTTAGAAGACGAATCGGCAAAGTCTACTCAGCTCTAGCTTAGGATTTGATTGACGACCTGTCCGTGTACATCTGTCAGGCGGAATCGACGCCCCTGGTATTTGTAGGTCAGTCGTTCGTGGTCTATTCCAAGTAAATGCAGAATCGTTGCATGGAAATCATGGACGTGGACTCCATCTGTTGCAACGTTATAGCCGAGTGGATCGGTTTCACCATGAGTGACTCCCCCCTGAATCCCTCCGCCGGCCATCCAGAGTGAAAAGCTTCTTGGGTGGTGATCACGGCCAAAGTTATCACCGTTGAGTTTTCCCTGGCAGTAATTAGTTCGCCCGAATTCTCCTCCCCAAATAATCAGCGTGTCCTCGAGAAGACCACGTTGTTTGAGATCCATAACCAACGCTGCGGATGCTTGATCCGTTTCTTTGGCCTGATTACGGAGTCCACCTACGAGTCCTCCGTGTTGGTCCCAACCGGGGTGATACAGTTGAATAAATCGCACGCCGCGTTCAGCAAGTCGTCGTGCCAGCAGGCAATTGGCTGCGTAAGATCCGGGATTCTTGGCTGCTTCTCCATAGAGTTTGAAGATATGTTCCGGCTCGTCGGCGGTGTTGGTAACTTCCGGAATGGACTGCTGCATTCGAAATGCGAGTTCGTACTGCGCGATCCGTGATTCCAGATCGGGACTGCTTTGTTGTTTCAGTTTGAGTTCGTGTAAGTCTTTGAGGCGGTCCAGCATCTGCCTTCGTGCCTCTGCATTTAACCCCTGCGGATTGCTTAAATAGAGGACAGGATCCTGGCCCGAACGGAACCGAGTTCCCTGATACCTTGAGGGTAAAAAACCGCTCCCCCAAAGTCGAGTGAGCAAAGGTTGCCCCCCTTTGTTCTTAGTGACCAGTACGACGAAGGCCGGGAGGTCATCGTTTTCGGTGCCGAGTCCATAGTCGAGCCATGCTCCCATACTCGGCCGCCCTGGGAATTGAGAACCGGTTTGCATATGAGTCACGGCAGGCCCGTGGTTGATTGCTTCGGTATGCATTGAGCGGACGATACAAATATCGTCCGCAATTTTAGAGATATTCGGGAGTACCTCACTAATCCACTGACCACTTTCGCCATGCTGCGAATACTTAAACGGTGACTTAACCATGGGCAGGCTGGCTTGATTTCCAGACATGGCTGTGAGCCGTTGCCCCTGACGAATTTCATCGGGTAATTGTTGTCCGTGTACTTTCTCCAGCTCGGGACGGTAATCAAATAGGTCGAGTTGCGACGGACCACCACTTTGAAATAAATAGATGACTCGTTTGGCTTTTGGCGGATGATGTACTTCTTTAAGTACACCATCGCGCGCGTGCACCATCTTCGCCGATTCCAATTGAGATAGTGCAATAGTTCCTAAGCCCATGCCAAAGCGTTGCAGCATGGTCCGTCGAGATAAACCAAAAGGGCTTTCAAATCCGGTACAGGATTGGCTTGTTTGTGAAGACATGTTCATTCCGTCTGACGTATTATTGTCTCACGACGCATTCGTCGTAGTTGAGTAACAGGTTAATTACCATACCCATCGCGGCTACCTGATCGGCAGGCAATTCGGTATCCCTTTGTGCGTCACCCGTACTGAGAAACTGTTGCGTTTCTTCTGGATGAGCCTGGAAGTAAGTGAGTTGTTGTTTGAAGGAGTGCGAGATGACGTCTAACTCAGCCTGATTGGCGTGTCGACTTGTCAGTGCTCTAAAGGCCTGAGCAATTGCAGCCTGATGATCGTCGCCAAACTCTTTGATCAGGTTTTCCCCCATTTTTCGAGCCGCTTCTACGTATTGAGGGTCGTTAAGTAAAACAATGGCGTGCAATGGATTAGAAGTTCGTTCGCGGGCAACACTGCAAACTTCTCGCTTGGCCGCATCGAGTGTCATCATGACTGGCGCAGGGGCGGTTCTGCGCCAATAGGTATAGAGGCTACGGCGATAGAGCTGTTCTCCTTTTCCTCGTGCAACGGGTTTGAAAGATTCGGCGACTTCGTATGGCTTGACCGAAGGGCCGCCCTGTTTGTCGACTAGTAGACCACTAGTGAGCAGGGCATTGTCCCGTAACATTTCAGCTGGCAACTGAAATCGATTGGCCCGACTGTAATAGAGGTTTTCTGGATCACGAGTTAACTTGTTATCCGTGACTTCCGAGCTTTGGCGATACGTGGATGATAAGGCAATCGTTTTGATCAGGTCCTTGGTATTCCACTGGTTGTTCATGAAGGTGACTGACAACCAATCGAGAAGTTCCGGATGGGTAGGTGTAGCTCCCTGACTTCCGAAGTCCTCCGGCGTTCTCACAAGTCCTGTTCCCATCATCATTTGCCAAATGCGATTAACAAAGACTCGGGCTGTGAGCGGATTTTCAGGGCTAGTGACCCATTGGGCAAGTGTTAACCGATTGGCGTTTCCAGACTCAGAGGCTGGCAGGATTGCCGGAGTTCTGGCAGTGACAGGTTCGGTTGGTTGATCATAGGCGCCGCGACTCAGCATGAATGTCTCACGACGTTTTGGCATGTCAGCCATCACCATGATTTCCTGAGCTCCGTCGACCAGTTTACTGCGTTGGTCACGAGCCGCTTTCAAGGCAGCCATTTGATTACCGAATCCTTCGTCGAATTGGCTTAGATAGTACTGCTTGAGTTGTTGACGTTGAGTCTCGGTTAAATCCGCGGTGGGGATAGCCAATAATGTCGATAGAGAATTACCATCTGCCACATGGGCTAGTTCGGCTTCGGTCAGTTGTCGGTTGAATACTTTGAATTCATCCACCAATCCTTGTTTAAATCCTTTGTCACGAAATCGCTGACCAATTGCGATATTGTCTCCGCCGCTTCCTGTGATGTTCTTATAGAGATTGTCGCGGACGATTTTTGAAGCCGCCGGTTTACCATTAAGAAAGATCTTGAGGCCACTGGCTGTGCTTGAACCGTCGTAAACCATCGAAATGTGATGCCATTGATTCGGCGGTAAAACCTCTTTGGTTTGTACACGGATCGCATTGCCTGGCCAAAAGTGGATGAGTGAGACACTGACATGCCCGTCCTCAATAAGCATCTGGTAACCGCGGCTTGCCGAGTCCGTCCACGCCCTCGATCGATGAAACACCACAGCCCGCTCTTTAATGTCTGGGGTGTTCATCCAGAGTGAGACCGTGAAGGGAGTGTTTCGTGAGTAGTTACCGACAGTCAGGCCAACGGCATCGTCGCCGGATAACTTAATGGCCTTGCCTACTTTTCCCTCGACGGATTGATTGGCACCAGATTTGAAATCTTCAAACGTAAGCTCTTGTTCGAGCCCGAGGATTTCCACGGCTTCCAAGGCGGAAGCTTCAGACGGTCGTTGTTGTAACCAGGTTGCAAATCCTTCGTTAGCCTGCTTCGCCAATTGATTCAGCTTGGTTTGTTCCGAGGCGATGGCCATTTCTGCCGCTGCGATTTGTTTCTTTTGATCATCGGAAAGAATACGCAGAGTTGGTGTCGGAGTGGACGTCGTGAAGTAGGAATAGAGTCCTGCTTCGTCGATGTTATTGAAGTAGGCAAAGAACTGGTAGTATTCCTTTTGAGTGAAGGGGTCGTATTTGTGATCATGGCAGCGACAGCATTCGAGAGTTAGTCCCAGGAAGGCAGTGCCAAACGTATGTGTACGATCCGCAACGTACTCGGTTCTAAATTCTTCCGGAACGGATCCGCCTTCGACCTTCTGAGAGTGAAGGCGATTAAACGTGGTAGCAATTTTTTGAGAATCAGTGGCCTGTTCTAACATGTCTCCGGCGATTTGCTCGGTGGCGAACTGATTATAGGGCATGTTGTTATTAAAGGCGTTAATGACCCAATCACGATAAGGCCATACGTATCGATCACGATCGACTTGATAGCCAAAGGTATCGGAATACCTGGCAACATCCAGCCAAGTCGATGCCATCCGTTCACCGTAGTGTTTATTCGCTAGTAACTCGTCCACGATGGCAGCGTATGATTCAGGAGAAGAGTCGCGTTCGAAACGTTCCACCAATTCGTCAGCGGGAGGGAGGCCTGTGATGTCAAACGCCAGACGCCGTAGAAGGGTGTTCGACTGAGCGGGATTTGCAGGTTCAAATTCCTGTTGTTCTAGTTTTTGCAGAATGAACTGGTCAATTTCATTTGAACTCCAGACTTTGTTTTTCGTCTTGGGTACGATCGGTGTTTGAAGAGGCTCAAATGACCAGTGGTTGTCCCATGCAGCCCCTTGTTGAACCCAGCGTGTTAATAGATCAATCTCTTCCGCACTCAGTGTGAGCTTGGAATCAGCTGGCGGCATTTGTAGATCGGGGTCGGTGGACTGGATGCGTTTGATCAATTCACTGCGGTGCGTTCGTCCGGGGTGAATGATTCGGCGGCCTTCAAATCCAATGGCAGCTAATGCGTCCTCTTTGAGATCCAGACGCAATTCGGCCTGACGGTTATTTGCATCCGGTCCATGGCAGTTATAACAGCGGTCTGACAAGATCGGTTTGATGTCACGGACGAAATCTACAGGCTGCTTTTTTGCAGCTTGAGATAAGGAGAGATTGGAGAAGAGCAACAGAAGAGCTATGACGAATCTCATGGGCGGTTAGTCGTAAGTACTTAAGAGACAGGGGAGACGGGGAAGACTGGGAGACTGTGGGGGGAGGGAAGAACGTCCGCGGAGGGAAGAACACCCATTTTCATTCATGATAGCAGGAAGCTATAGCAGAGATGAAGAATGATAAGGCGAGTTGTTTTACATATTTGATGGATAGAATTCGAGGTCAACGTGCCTCAAGCGTCAGAATCCGTAGAGCGCATAAAAAAGAGCCTGTTGAGGAAACGACTCCAACAACAGGCTCTTCTGTTCAATCAAAGTAAAGGTTGATTAACCTTCACCTTCAGCGGCTTCTTCAGAAGCAGCTTCTTCGGTAGCCTCTTCAGCGGCTTCCTCGGTAGCTTCTTCAGCAGCTTCTTCGGCTGGCTCTTCGGCAGCTTCTTCTGCTGGTTCTTCAGCAGCTTCTTCTGCTGGTTCTTCTGGCATTTCTGCTTCACCCATCATTTCGGTGGGATTTGCGTATTGACCTTCAGTTCCGCTTTCAGCAGCTTTTTCTTCACCACAACCGATGATTCCGACAGTAGCGATAGCCAAAAAGGCAGCTAGAATTTTAAAAATTTGCATTTGATTGTCCTCAAAAAACCTAAACGAGATTTGTACTTCAAAAGGAAATGTGAAACTACTAGGTAGATTCAAACCGCCTTGGAATTATTCCCAAAAAATTGTTTATGAAATAAATATAAACGACTCTCCGCCAGAATTGAAAGAATTATTTGGCAAATCTTGGATGCGAGCGTCGAGTTGGAAAGCTGTACGGGTTAGCCAATTTGTCTTGGCAGAGGAACCCCATGGAAAATAAAAAAGCAGCGGCAGGTTTGCACCATACCGCTGCTTGTGAGTCAGTCTGATTAGATTTGAAGACTATTGAATAGTAACTTCACCAGATCCGTTGTCTTCCAGCGTGATAGTCAGAGTTGCAGGAGCTGCAGCCCCTTCTTCTCCGCCACCGGTAATTTCAACTTTGTTTTTCCAGTTATCTAATTCGGCATAGCCACCAAAGACTTCGTTGATGAGGCTTTTAGGGCCAACATTTTCTCCATCTTCGGACATTTGTCCTACAACACCCATATAAGCAGCGGAAGGATCACCTTGGCTTGGATCAAACATGCCCTGGTCATCTAATTCTTCCTGGGCTTCTAACTTGGTTACGCGAACGGTGTAGGCACCACCAAGAGCACCTTCTGCGCTTTCGCCGTCGGCAAATACAGTGGTCAACGTGAAGTTTCCACTAGCATCGGTAATACCGCTGGCAGTACGTTGGTCTGTTGAACCAGCCTGTGGAGTCAAAGTGACGGTAGCACCTTCGAGGGCTTCACCATCGTACTTAACTTGACCGGTAATTGGAGTCGTCGGTGGGTTCGATGCACCACAACCTGCGATTGTGATCATCACGCCAACGCACAATAGTGCAACTAGCTTTTTATGCATTGTCTTCTCTCTTTTTCTAAAAGGACAACAAGTGTTTTATTTAGGCAATGAAATTGCTGAATACTCATAATAACTAGATACCTCACCAGGCTCGAATATTCCCGAAAACCATTTAATGAAGTATCTGAACGCTGCATTAAAATATAGCAACGATATTTAAGCTGTAAAAGGATGAAGTGGTAATTAATAACAGACCTTGGAATGAGTTGAGTGATTAGGTGGCATAATCAGCAGAGTTTAAGGCACTATTTGTTGTTTGAAGTGGTTTAATGTGTTTGGGTAGAATGACGATAGTTGAATTGGGAGGAAGAATTTAATATGTATCACCCGCAAGTCAGTCGTCGTGTTGCTATTCAGGCAGGTTCGGTAGGCCTTTTAGGTTTAGGAATGAACCATCTGGAGCCGCTTCAGGCCATGGCGGCAGAGTCTCCGGCACTGCCCACGGCAAAAAATGTGATTTATATTTTCCTTTCGGGAGGCTTGGCTCAGCACGAAAGTTTTGATCCTAAGCCGGATGCCCCTGAAGATGTGCGTGGCGAGTTTAAGCCGATCCAAACGCAAACTCCTGGCGTGATGATTTCTGAACATCTACCAGAACTGGCCAAACGCAGTAACAAATGGGCCTTGTTACGTTCCCTGACTCACCCGTTTAATGAACACTCGCAAGGTCATCACGTGATGCTTACCGGTCGCAGTGATCTGCCCCGAGGATTTAATGCCTCTCGCCCTAATCCAACCGACCACCCCTGTCTGGCGTCTATGGTCAGCAAACTATTGCCTCGTCAAAACAATCTACCACCCGCCGCGGTACTCCCCGAAAAACTGATTCATGTCACCGGGCGGACGATCCCCGGGCAATTTGCCGGTGTGATGGGAGCCGATCATGATCCTTGGTTTATCGAAGCGAGTCGCTTTAAAACGTCGGAGTATATTCATGGAGCGTTTCCCGAATACGGATTCCATCGTTGGGAAGGTCCGACTAATCCGGAGAACTACAGATTTGATGCTCCTAAGCTTGAGCTTCAACATGGGATGCTCAAAGATAGATTTCGGTCTCGGTTAAATCTATTAAGTGGTCTGGATCAACAACGCCGAGCGTTAGATCAGGCTGCGGGCGTGGAAAACTTTGACCGTTTTCGTGGCGAAGCAGCCCAATTGCTTACTGGCGAAGGCATGCATCAAGCTCTAGATGTTCATGAAGCCGATGATGTAATTCAGGAGAAATATGGTAAGAACACCTTCGGATGGTCACTACTGATGGCGAGGCAGTTGGTTGAAGCCGGCGTTCGTATGGTTCAGGTTAATCTGGGCAACGACGAATCCTGGGACACTCACGAGAATGCCTTCCATAATCTCAAAGAATACTTATTGCCGCCGACAGATCGGGCAGTTGCCGCCTTGCTGGATGACCTCGATGATCGGGGCATGCTGGATGAAACATTGATCATCATGGCTGGGGAGTTTGGCAGAACGCCACGTATCTTTACCTTCAACGGAGCTAAGAGCGGAAAGCCTGGACGGGATCACTGGGGGCCAGTCCAAAGCGTGTTCTTTGCTGGTGGTGGCATTAAAGGAGGGAACGTCGTTGGTGCATCGGATCGCCAGGGTGGTTATCCCGCGGTTGATCCTTATACTCCAGAAGATATGGCAGCAACCATCTATTCAGCTTTAGGGCTTCCGGAAACAGTGGCCTGGTATGACAAGTTCAATCGCCCTCATCAGGTTTATCACGGGACTCCGATTCGCGAGTTGCTCTAAAGGGTCCGAGTAGTTTCCGAGTTGATACGGATCATCAATTCGTGATCGGCCGGAGCGGACCGGACTTGATACAATGACGGCTTGCTTAGGTATGTCTCGAGTCTTTGGAGTTGTCATGATTAAACTTCGACGCTGTTCTGCTTGTTTGCTTTTCATGCTCGCCTGTATTCAACTTCAGGCTCAGGAACTCACCCGAATTGCAGTGGAAGCACAGCCTTTGGGAGCCAATATTCATCGAGTATTGCAGGCAATGCAATATCTTGGGCATCCACTCGATAGAAAACTGAACCAGCGTCTTACGGCAGCGATCGAGGCACAAGATTCGCTCGCAATGCAGGAGATCCTGGATTCTCAGGTAGTGGCATTGGTGGAAATTAATCCCGAAGTGCGAGTGAAGGCAATTCGAGGTCCCGGAAAAGCCCTGATTCAACAGCACGGATTTACCCCTCTCCTACTCAAAGTGCACAACATGGCTCATGTCGAGTCCGCACTGAATGTAGGTTCTCCCAATGCTGGTCCGGTTTATGCTGGAAGCAGTGTTGGTATCTTAAAACGACAGGAGCAGACTGAACTGGCTGAAGGGGAAAATGTAAATTCCGAAAAGCATCGGTTTCTCGAAGCAGAGTTGTTTCGTAAAGCACCTATGACCGGCCGGCTAAGTGGCTTGGATATTGAATATGTGATCCTCACTGTGTCCTCCACAGAGTCCGGGCGTCGTGAAGCGTTGCTTCAGTTTGACGTAGGCCAGGGAACTCAGGACCTTGGGTTTCGCGGAGAAACCCCCGTGTTGTTTCAGGTCGCACCGGCTGTCTCGCTTCCTCTGGAAATCGAAGATGAAAACGGTGCTCCTTCGATGGCTCGGATTATCATTACGGATCAAGCGGGACGGGTTTATCCTTCGCAAATTAAACGGGTGGTCCCCGATTTCTTTTTTCAACCGCAGATTTACCGAGCCGACGGTGAAAGCGTGTTGTTACCCCCGGGCACTTATGATGTGACGTATAGTCGAGGGCCGGAGTATTTAGTGGGGCGTCAACGAGTCGTGATTGACGCCGATAAAGTGGCACCTTTGAAAATGAAACTTCAGAGATGGGTGACGCCCAATGCCTTTGGTTTTTATGGTGGTGATCATCATATCCATGCTGCAGGCTGTTCACATTACACGTTACCAACTGAGGGAGTCACGCCGGAAGATATGTTCCGACAAGTAAAAGGGGAAGGCCTTAATGTTGGATGTGTGTTAACCTGGGGCCCCTGTTACGATCACCAACGTCAGTTTTTTGCTCCAACGGCAAATGACATCAGTGAGCGAAACACGTTGTTGAAATACGATTTGGAAATCAGTGGCTTTGGTTCTGCGGCATTGGGGCACGTCTGTTTACTCAACCTCAAAAAACAAACCTATCCGGGATCAGCTGGAACGAAGACTCAGGGATGGCCAACGTGGACGGTTCCCGTTTTGCAATGGTGTAAAGAGCAGGGTGGAATGACCGGCTATCCCCATTCGGCACTCGGTGTTGATCCGGAAGGAGGAGCCCAATGGACGTTGCGACGGTACGACTCCGATGGTGATGCTGTGTTGAAGTCGCAGGAAGCGACACAGGCTTTACTGCCAGCAGAATTCAAAAGAATAGACATCAATCAGGACGATCGTTTGGATCGGGTTGAACTGGAACTTGCCTTAGACCGTGCTTCGAATCAGCTTCCTAATTATGCGATCCCTGCAATGTCAGGTCGTGGTGCCATGGAGGTCTTTGTCAGTACGCCGCTCGGAGTCTGTGATTTCATCAGTGCTATGGATACTCCGCGTATTTCAGAATGGAATACTTGGTACCACCTGATGAATTGCGGATTCTCATTGAAACTTAGCGGGGAGACAGATTTCCCTTGTATGTCCAGTCGACGTGTTGGCCAGGGACGAGTTTATGTTCAGTTAGGGCAGGCCAAACGATGGAATTACCAGCAATGGTGCCGGGCCTTAGCAGAAGGGCAGTCGTATGTTTCAGATGGTTATGCCCATGCTCTTGATTTTCGGGTGAACGAAGAAACTCCCGGCCAGCTGGATGTCAGCCTGGATGCCCCCGGAAAAGTCCAGATTCAGGCCAAGGTGAGTTTCGCTCCGGCAACTCCTAAAGGGGTTGCTTATGGCACGATTGATCCTGAGTCTAATAACCTTGCCGGCGATACGCGGTTACTACACGCTCCTCGTAGCATGGAATTCGTTCGAGGCGGAGAACGCATGGTTGAGCTCGTGGTAAACGGACAGGTTGTTGAGACGCAGAGTATTCCGGCAGATGGCCAGATTCATGACTTGGAATTTACAGTGCCGATTGAGAAGAGTAGTTGGGTGGCATTGCGACAGTTTCCTCAATTGCATACCAATCCGGTCAATGTCCTTGTCAGTGGGAAGCCGATACGAGCTTCAGCACGAAGCGCTCAGTGGTGTCTGGAGTCCACCCGATTGTTGTGGGAAAACCGCAATCGATATATATCCGAAGCCGAAAAACCAGCAGCTCGAAAGGCCTATGATCAGGCATTGGCCATTTACCAAAGAATTATCGAAGAGTCGCAAGACTGAGGAATCGGTCAAGCTGACTCTGAGACAGCTCGCCAATCTTCCAAATGTAGTTCGACGTTTCTTTGGCCGCGGAATTCATTAATGACCGGCTTAAAGACGACATCGATCTGGCCATGGACCTGATCTAATTCTTCGGCCCAGTCGCCCTGCCCAAACGCCACGGCTCGCAACGTTGTTCCATACTGAGCCACTTTAACGCTAAGGTGTCTTTCACCACCGCCCATACGTTTAGCAGTTCCTTTGACGACGTCGACATTACTTGCGCAAAGGATAGGAGCGGGATTCGCCTCACCGAATGGTCCCAGTTGTTGCATCTGAACAATCGTCTGAGCTGTCAGTTGGCTTAACGGGGCTTCGGCGTCTATGACGACTTCGACGATCCGGTCTTCCTCGGTAACACTTTCCTGGATGTATTCACAAAAGGCTGAGCGGAATCCATCAACCTGACTTTCCTCGATGGTCAAACCGGCTGCTGCTGCATGCCCGCCATGTTTTATTAAGTGCTCAGTACAGTGTTGCAATGCTTCATGAAGATTGCCCACACCTCCGTTTCTTGCTGAGCCAATCCCAGGTTTGACGCCCATTTGATCCAAGGCGATCAGAATAACCGGACGGCCGTACTTTTCGGCCAGACGCCCACTAACGACGCCAATGACACCAGCATTCCATCCGTGTCCGGCTAACACAAAGGCCGGGTCACTTTCTATGTTGTATTTCTCTTTAATCTGTTTGGCCGCTGCCAGATTGATACTACGTTCGATTTTCTTACGATCGTTGTTGAGGTTGTCGAGGTACTCGGCCAATTCCTGTGCTCGCCCGGGGTCATCTGTGACGAGTAACTCTACTCCCAGAGGAGCCTGTCCCAGACGGCCAGCGGCATTGAGTCTTGGGCCGATATTGAACCCGATATCCTGAGCGTCGAATTGGCGTTTATTAGAAAGCCCGGTGATTTTCATCAGGGCAGCCAAACCGGTTGGAGGCTGTTGTTTGAGAGCTCGTAAACCGTGGGTGACAATAATTCGGTTTTCATCCTGCAAGGGAACGACATCAGCGACCGTACCAATGGCAGCAATTCCAACGGCCATCATCAGAAAGTCCCGGTGAGCAGGTTTCACTCGTGTGGCATCGCTATCGATTTGACATAGTGCCCAGGCAAGTTTGAATGCCACGGCGGCACCGCAAAGTCCACCAAAAGGATAGTCGGTGTTTGGGAGTCGTGGATGAATGATTGCATCGGCGTTCGGTATACGATCGGCAAATTCATGGTGATCGGTGACGACCACCTGTATGCCAAGCTCTTTGGCGACATCGATTTCTTCGGCGTTGGCGATCCCGCAATCCACGGAAATGATGAATTCAACTCCCTGACTATGATGCCTCCTAATTTGATCTGCGTTCAAGCCGTAACCATCCGACATGCGGTTAGGTGCAAAATAGGTGACGTTGGCCTGAAGAATAGAGAGGCAGCGATAGAGGATTGCCGAGGCTGTCATCCCATCGGCATCGTAATCACCATAAATCAAAATCTTCTTCTCGGATTTAACGGCTTCATAGATCAACTCTGCCGCTTCCGTGACACCAGGTAATTCTTCCGGCGGTCGGAGTCCAGAAAGTTTGGAATCCAGAAATGCGGATACTTCTTCCGGATTATGGATACCGCGATTGAGCAAAAGCTGGGCAACGACGGGCGAGACCTTGCTGCTCGCTTCAAGTTGTTCAACCCGCTCAGAATCAAAAGGGAGAATGCGCCAGCGCTTTTGCATGCTTCAAACCGTCCGTGCTTTGAATGCCTGTTGGGAGAATGTTGGTAAGGAAATTGCGTATGAGGGAAACGTCTGGGAATGGTGTGCCTGTTAAACCGAGTATTGATCAAGACAATAGAAATTGCTCAAGCCAATAGAAAAGGTTCACGACTAGTGTACCCAGTCATGAACCTATTCGCATCTGTTTTTTAAGGAATCGAACTGATCGTGTCAGTGACCGACATTCGATCCAGCTCCATTCAGCCGTAGTGGCTGAACCGACCTACTTTTTCTTTTCTACGTGAGTCGTGTGACGACGCAGACGTGGACTGTATTTCTTAAGCGAGAGTTTTTCACCACCAGGCTTACGCTTCATGGCGTAGTTGTAATCGCCTGTTTCTTCGCAAACCAGAAAAATCGTTTCAGCCTTTTTTTTGCTTCGACCTGCCATGAGGACACCCTGTGTGCTTGATAGTTCTTAGGAATATCTGATATCCACTGTTGCCAGTGTTTTATTTGTTGATGGAACTATTCTAGTCGTGCTCCGTAGCCTTTGACAACGGCCTATTTTGCGGTTTTTGAGACAGAAGTGTATTGGTTCCAGCCAAACTGTCCTGCTCCTTTATGAGGGACTTCAGGTGAGTCTTGGGACACGAGTTTAGGATTCTGTCCCTCGAAACAGGAAAAACCTGTTTTTATGGTGTTCTAGATAGAGTTGGAATGAAAATGTAATGCTTGATTTTTCTCAATATTCCGATAGTTTTAAAGGAAGAGAAATACGGATACTTCCGCGCGCCGCGTTGGAATGACAGGACGTGAGTTGAGCGAATTAGTCTTAACTCCGCAAGGACAGAGATAATGTCAGATATGAATGACCCCAATCAAGACCCCAATCAAGAGCACATAGCTTCCGTGCCTCCGGCAGTACCTGCAGCAGCACCACCGGCTGAAATTGCTCCAGCAGCTCCAGTTGCAGCCGCTCCCGCAGCCCCGGCAGCAGCTTCAAGCGCCTCGGCTAATGCCGCCGAGGATCCCGCGGCAGATATGGAGTCAGCTCATGGTAGCAGTTTTCTATTATTCCAAGCTGTTCCCAGTTGGATGTTTAGTCTGGCTGTCCACACCGTGATCCTGGTTATTCTTGGCTTAATGGTTTTAGTGACGCCGGCAGAAGAAATGCCGTCGCTGACTTCCGTGATGACCAAAAATGATCTGATCGAAGAGATCGTAGATGATTTGAGTGAGCCGATTGACGAGCCCGTTGAAATTACTCCGACCGAAACACTGGAAGTAGAAACTGAAGTTAATCCGATTGAGGATGTATCGGAAGTCGAAGAGATAGACATCGCGGATGATGTCGAAGCACCTGTAGCCGCTGTTGAATTTGAGAATATCGCCAATCAGGTCGCTCCTCAAACAGACTTGTTATCCTCCACAGAATCCGTGACCGGCTCAGGCCTGACAGGTCGCGGCGCCGAAGCCAAAGGTGCCATGGTTCGTGAATATGGTGGAACCAAGGAAAGTGAAGCCGCGGTAGCAATGGGATTGAAGTGGATTGCAAACCATCAGAATCCGGATGGTAGCTGGAGCTTTGATCATACATTGGATGGACGACGATGTAACTGTGGCAATGTCGGCCACTTAAAGACTTCCTTCAATGGTGCAACCTCTATGGCACTGCTGCCATTTCTTGGAGCTGGTAACACTCATAAAAAAGGTGAGTATAAAAAACAGGTGGAAGCCGGACTTTATTACCTAACGCGTAGCATTAAGGTCAATGGAGCAACTGGTGATCTGACTGACACTGGTGGACGAATGTATTCACATGGGTTGGCAGCCATTACTTTGACCGAAGCATTTGCGATGACCAAGGATCGTCAGTTGATGGCTCCTGCACAGATGTCATTGAATTTCATTGTTTATGCTCAGGACCCGGTTGGTGGCGGTTGGCGTTATAAACCCCGTCAGGCCGGTGATACTTCTGTTGTCGGTTGGCAATTAATGGCGTTAAAAAGTGGGCACATGGCTTACCTGAATGTACCCAAAAACACGATTGAAGGATGTTATAAGTTCCTCGATAGTGTAGCCGCCAACAGTGGAGCAACTTACGGATATACCTCGCCAGGAGCAGGGCAGGCCACCACAGCTGTTGGGCTTCTTTGTCGAATGTATATGGGTTGGAAGAAAGATGAACCGGCTCTTCAACGTGGTGTTGAACAGCTTGATAAATGGGGTCCATCGTCCACCAACATGTATTACAGCTATTACGCAACTCAAGTCATGCGTCATCATGGCGGACCACTTTGGGACAAGTGGAATAAAACCA
>CALKCC010000210.1 GCA_938082855.1 uncultured Pirellulaceae bacterium
AGCACAGATAGGCAAGTGGCACACGGGAACGGACAATGGTTATGGACGAGATTGGGACTACCAATTGGTTTGGAACCGGCCGCGATACCCCGAAAATGCCGGAGCCTACTACGAAAACCAGTTGATCGAAAAGAACGGAGCTGAGGGTGTTCTGACTGAAGGGTATTCGACGGACAATTACACGAACTGGGCGATCGACTACATCAACGGCAACAACCGCTCGGCTGACAAACCTTGGTACCTATGGCTTTGCTATGGCGCTGTCCACGGACCGTTTACCCCCGCCGATCGCCACCTGCAGGACCTTCCCGACGTCAACATTCCAGTACCCAAAGACATTTTCCCTCCTCGCTCTGGTAAGCCCGATTGGATGCAAAAGATCGAGCATTGGATCCCCGACGAAAATGGCACTCCGGTTATGAAAGGCAATGGATTCACCGCCCAAACCGTGGACACCACGGGTATCCATGGAAACACACTCAATGACTGGGTACGGCAATATCATCAGGGAGTCATGGCAATTGACGAGGGCGTCGGCCGTATTATGGAAGCCTTACGCCAATCCGGCCAATTGGAAAACACGCTTGTGGTATTTACGGCTGATCAGGGAATAGGCTGGGGACAGCACGGATTCCGTGTAAAACTCGCACCTTATGACGCCACCATCCGGTCTCCGCTGATTGTTAGCATGCCCTCGCGTTTACCGGAGAATAAGGTATGCCGAACTCCAGTATCAGGCGTCGACCTAGTACCTACATTCTTTGACTTTGCCGAATTGGATTTACCGTGGGCTATGCACGGAAGTAACCTACTCCCCTTGCTTGAGAAACCTCAAGGCAAAACGAACAAGACGGCGTTAACTGTCATGACAGGCAAAAAGTATGGAGCCGATACGCACACGATTCCCACCGAGCGTGATGATCTGTATATCAACAATGTGCCGTGGTGGGTTTCGTTACGAGATGGAAAATTCAAGTACATCCGTACGCTAGTGGAAGGCGAGACCGAAGAACTATACGACCTTCAGCGAGATCCTGAAGAATTAGTGAATCTAGCTCACAACAGTCGGTTTAAATCCAGGGTAATGAAATTACGACAGGCGGCGATCGATGAATTAGAACGCACCGATGCCAAGTTTGTTGATCAACTTCCACCAGTCGGCACGGGCTATTAAATAGACGACTCAGTTCCAACCATACTAAACACAAGCCACTTAGCATGGCTTTTTCACATTGCATATAATTATTAACTGAATCCGTGAACTCAATTCGTTTCTGAAAAGCCAATCATGAAGTCTAACCGACGAAATTTCCTAACATCGGCGGCTGCGGGTATTAGCAGTGCATCGATCGTATCCACCTTGGGCAAATTTAATCATGTGCAAGCTGGGCAGGTGTCCAAATCTGACAAGGCCTCTCCGTATGGTCCGCTCAAACCAACTCGGGACCTAACCACTGGCTTGCCCCTGTTAAAGTTACCTGCGGGGTTTAGCTACCAAACCTATGGTTGGACCGGACAGCCAATGACCGATGGCAGGAAGACACCAGGGGCTCATGACGGGACCGGCGTCATCAATGACAAGGATGGCATCCTTACTCTCTGTCGAAATCATGAACTCAGCGGTTTAAAGAAGACATTCGCCGGCAGCAAAAATACTTTTGACCCTCAGGCTCCCGGAGGCACTACCCACGTCACGTTTGACAGTGGCAAGGGCAAGTTCATTGCCAGTCGCGCTTCTCTTTCCGGCACGATCAGAAACTGCGCCGGAGGTGTTACTCCTTGGGGCAGCTGGCTCACTTGCGAAGAGACTCTCAATGGCCCGGAAAAAACGTCCGATCCACAATACTCCAAGACTCATGGTTGGATTTTCGAAGTTCCCACCAATGGACAGGGCAATCCCAATCCGATCAAAGCCATGGGACGATTTGTCCATGAAGCTGTCGCAGTGGACCCCAAAACCTCCATCGTGTATGAAACGGAGGATCGTGGAACAAGTGGCCTCTATCGCTTTACTCCGAACACCAAAGAGAAGCTACATGACGGGGGCACACTTGAAATGCTACGGGTCCCAAGGCACCCGGATTTATCGAAGAATGTTAAGCCCGGAGCGGTTTTCGGTGATCTCGAATGGGTGAAAATAGATGACCCTGAATTAGCGCATACCCCGATGACAGATAACTCCTTGGGAGTTTACCTACAGGGTCGAAAAAAGGGTGGTACAAACTTCAATCGCCTCGAAGGAATCTGGTACTACGATGGATCGATGTTTTTCGATTCGACCAGCGGTGGTAATGCGCAAGCCGGACAAATCTGGGAACTTAATCTTGCTGAAAATACACTACGGCTAGTATTTGAATCCCCAAGCAAACAAGTGCTGAATATGCCAGACAACATGGCCGTCAGTGCACGTGGTGGCATCATTATCTGTGAAGATTGTGGGATAACCACCATTCAAACGCCTCAAGGCCTTAAACGGTATTTTCCACGCCTGCATGCACTCAGCCCAGAGGGCGAAATCCATTTGTTTGGGGAAAACAATGTGGTGATCGAAAAAGCCATCAATGGCGTCTCAGGTGACTTCCGAGGTTCTGAATGGACCGGTGCCAACTTCAGCCCAGATGGGAAATGGTTGTTTGCGAATATCCAATCTCCAGGATTTACGGTTGCGATTACCGGTCCATGGGAAAAAGGCTGTTTGTAAGCCTCTTCGTTGGTCATTCGCTTTTCAGGTGTTTGGCTAAGAATCGATAAGCAGTGTCACGAGCTTCTTCAGGGAAGCTATGTGCGGCATCTGGATAAATAGCCTCTAAGTTGTCTGCCGCCCCATAGAGTTGGTAGACATTTTTCGCTTCTGCAATTGTCTCTTTAACTCCGGATACTTCAAAGTTGCCATCTCTGACAGGAGCACTGGCCAGAAAGGCACGAGGAGCCAGAGAGCCGATTAATTCCGGAAAATCAAACGGCACCTGATCGGGACTGCTGTTGTAATGTTTGGCGATCAACGGCATATATCGATTGCTAGTCCAGCCTTTCAGATTTCCGTTGTAATACTTATGAAATCGCGTAAAGCCACAATTGCTCACCAAAGCTTTGATGCGAGTATCGAAGGCGGCTGTGAAAATCGTGTTGTGGCCACCAAGTGAATGCCCAATGCCCCCGATCTTCTCTGGAGCGACCTGCTTCATTGCTTGCAGTAGATCAATGGCTCGATGGTTGTCATAGATGGCTTTCATGGTGCCGCTAATGTAACCATCTTCTGCGGGAAATTGATAAGGATAATCTCCGAAACTAGGGTAATCCGGGGCCAGCGTCACAAAGCCACGTTCCGCCAAATGACGTGCATAATGCAATTGCGGATTCCCTCCCAGACCGGCGGGCTCCTTTTTACCAATGGACGTCGTCTGATGGAGACATAAGACGGCGGGCATCTTCCCGATGGCTTTTGGTAGAAACAGGTAAGCCTGCACACGCCGGTTAAGCGAATCTGTGTGGTAACTAACCAGCTGCCTTATAAAACTCGATTCTGCAACTTCTTCTAAGACCTCTAACCGCAGGGGAACTTTTTCAGCTGGCTTCGGAAACTCCCCCATCACCTTTTGCATTCCGAGTTTGATTTGTGGCTTACGGATTTCCCAGTCAGCCCGAGTTTTCACAACCCTCTTTTGCCCATCCTCGGTTAGGTAATAAGAAAGGTCTACATGGTCCTGATAATCAGGTGTTGCTGGCTGGGCTTTCAGGTCATGCAAGTCACCCAAGTCACCAAGAATCAGGCATATCAGAATCAATATTGAATAAAGGGATCTCATCGTAATCTCTACTTAAACCACTTCAACGGCTCCCCGCCTGAGAGGGGATTTACTACACGATCTTTATTGTAAACCGTCCTTAATTCCCTTGCGCACTGTAGAAACTCTGGAATGATTATTCGGTTTGTCGATACAATAAAGGAGAAGATTCAATTTACTACACAGGTGTAACATGAGCTGCCAACAATATCACCATCCAAAAGTAAGCCGTCGCTTTGCCATTCAAGCTGGAAGTATCAGCCTTTTGGGTTTGGGCATGAATCACGTTTCGGCTCTTCAAGCAGCGCCAATTCAAAAGCGATATAGCACAACAGGTGCGCAGGCCAAGAAAGTCATCTACATCTTCCTGTCTGGTGGACTGGCACAACAAGATAGCTTCGACATGAAGCCGGATGCTCCAGATGACATCAGGGGTGACTTCAATCCAATTTCGACGGCGACTCCTGGGCTACAGATTTGTGAACACCTGCCGGAACTAGCTAAACGAAGTGAACAATGGTCCATTGTTCGTAGCCTGACGCATAAATGGAATGAACACTCACAAGGCCATCACATTATGCTGACTGGTCGTACAGACGTACCGACGGGTTTTAATCCATCGGCTCCTAAACCGACTGACTATCCAGCTATGGCTGCCATTGCAAATACGGTCACTCAACCTCAAAACAATCTACCTCCTGTCGCGATCCTTCCCGAACGTTTAGTCCATCAATCTGGCCGAGTGATCCCTGGTCAATTTGCAGGTCAGATGGGCGAAGAGGCGAATCCTTGGTTTATTGAAGCCGCATCGTTCCATCGACAGTCTTACGGAGCATTCCCTGAGTACGCTTTTGATCATCAAGAACGTAAGGTTGACCTCACTCGCAAATACGAAGCTCCGAATCTAGAACTTCCTCACGGTCTGGCCGAAAACCGGTTCGTCGATCGATTGAAATTGGTAAATTCAGTTACCGACCAGAAACGCCAGCTAGACAAATCAGCTCAAACCGAGCAGTTTGACCGCTATCGCCAACAGGCCATTTCACTGTTGACCGATCCCAAAGTACAGTTCGCTCTCGACGTTACTAATGCTGAAGAGCAGATTCAAGAGCGTTATGGCAAGAACTGCTTCGGCTGGTCCTTGCTCATGGCAAGACGTCTGGTCTCGGCCGGCGTCAACATGGTCCAGGTCAATCTTGGAAATGACGAAGCCTGGGACACGCATGGCAACGCATTCCCTCACCTTAAAGACAATCTATTCCCTCCCACCGACAAAGCGCTCGCTGCGTTACTGGACGATTTAGAAGCCAGCGGTGAACTTGACGAAACACTGATCGTCATGGCTGGTGAATTTGGACGGACTCCTAAAATCTCACTATTGCCCAGTCACTACGAATTGCCGGGGCGAGATCATCACGGAGCGTTACAGACCGTTTGGTTTGCTGGAGGAGGAGTACGTGGAGGAAATGTCATCGGAAAGTCAGACAAGCACGGAGGATATCCGGTAGACAATCCCAAGACTCCCGAGCACATGGCTGCCACGATATACGATGCACTGGGAATACCGGCTACCGCTGCTTGGTACGATGCAGAAAATCGGCCCCATCAAATCTATCATGGCGAACCGATTCACGAATTGTTTTAACGACTCAATTTACAACTGAGTTGTTCCCGGAGATTCTTCGTTCTCTGATTCCTGGTCCCAGTTCATTTCGGTCAAGACGAGCCCCTGTGGGTTTTCCTTTTTCCACTCCGACCATGACTTCAATTCATAGTCGTAGTCTTCCAATGGTATTTCTTTAGAGTCTTGCTCGTAGACCTGACCGTCTAAGATGACTGCCAAGCCACCATTCAACAGTCCTTGCTGCTGCAGATCAATGTTTCGATCCGAGGTTTGATCAGCAAACACGCGAACACATTCCGTTTCATTACAGTATGTAACAGCGATCGGCAAATTTCCAATGACATCGGTCACAATGTGATCGCCGATCCCTTCCATAAATAACTTTGGAAATGCATAGGATTCCCCAGCTATCTCAATCGCAATCACTACTGCATCGTCCGGCAGATTGATTCGGTCAATCGTAACGAGTTCCCGCTCTGGCGATTCCATCATTGCCGGAGTTTCTAACATCGTATTCGATGTGGGGTCGTACTCCACATCCGAGAAATTCGGTGCACTACGAGATTCTAAAACTAAGGTTGTGACATGCGCCCCAGAGTATCCTGCGACAAGCACAACTAAACCTAGAAGAATTTTACGGCCCAACGCCCGGACTCCGCTTCTGACCTGTGACTGATATAATCGACACTAAATACAAGCTATTAGAATAATCGGAAATGTGATTTTGCTATATAGGGGGGGCAGGCGATGTTTAAATCATTCTTAATGTTAGTTGGGGTATTTTTCTCCGTTCCACTTACGTTTACACACGGCCAACAACTGAGAAGCCCCCAGCAACCACCGTCCTCCACATCCTCTAAACCCAATATTGTCCTAATCATGGCCGATGATCTAGCCTGGATGGATTTAGCTTGTCAGGGCAACCCGCTGGTCGATACTCCACAGCTGGACCGTTTTGCAGAGCAGGGGATTCGATTCACCAGTGCTTACGCGGCTGCACCAGTGTGTTCGCCAACACGGGCAGCCCTAATTACCGGGTTGGCTCCGGCTCGGCTGCGGATTACCAACCACATTCCGGACAGAGAACAGTTTACTCCTGACGGAGCCACTCATACCGGAGCGGAGATGTTCGACGCTTTGGCTCCTTCCTACACCACCATCGCGGAACGCCTCAAGGATGCAGGGTACGCCACCGGCTTCTTCGGAAAGTGGCATATCGCTGGCACTGGAGTTGGGCCTCAAGGGCAGGGAGCGGCCGAATACTATCCGGAAAACCAGGGTTTCGATGTGAATATCGGAGGTTGTATCTACGGAGGTCCCCCAACGTTTTTTGATCCATACAAAATTCACAATCTTTCCAATCGTAAAACTGGGGAATACCTCCCTGATCGCTTAGCCGATGAAGTTTGTCAGTTCATCGATCATTCAAACGGCCAACCGTTCTTTACTTGTCTCTGGAATTACTCCGTACACTGGCCGATGGAAGCACCTGCCTCGCTTCTCAAGAAATATGAAAACCGAACAGGGCCAGGACTCAACGACACTCGCTATGGAGCGATGATTGAAGCCCTCGATGCATCCTTCGGTAAAATCATGGAGCATCTTGAAAAACGTGAGCTTGCTGATAATACGCTTGTCATCTTCACTTCTGACAATGGAGGATTCGCTGGCGTGTCTGACAACCGCCCTTTACGAGAGTCCAAGGGTCACATCTATGAAGGAGGGATCCGTGTGCCATTGATGATCCGTTGGCCTGAAGTAATCGAACCTCATCAGGTCAATGACACACCGGTCATTAGCATGGACTTCTTTCCGACGATACTCGACATCTGCGACTTATCACCAGAAACACTATGTGATGGTACATCTCTCGTACCTTTATTCCACAATCACCGCTTAAAGCGCTCGAGCATTTTCTTTCACTTCCCTAACTATGCATGGCACCGCAGCAATTCTCTGGCTGGAGCGGTACGCAGTGGTGACTACAAATTGGTACGTCATTACACAAGCGGGGATTTAGAGCTTTATAATGTAAGTGACGACATTGGTGAGTCTAAAAATATCGCCATGCAACGCCCAGGATTAACCAAACGATTAAATCAGCAACTGACTAAATGGCTAGCCGAAACCAACGCTGCCATGCCTAGACCACTTCCCCTTGAGTAACACATGACAAACACCACGACTGTAGGAAATAGCGACTTTCGATTTGAAGCAAATGGCGACTGGGCTCAACGACCAGACGGCGTAAACTGGCTGGACGTTGTCGCAGTTCATTTCAGTACTGAAAACAACGTCTATGTTTACAATCGCGGTGACCGCGAGATGATCTATTTCGACTCCCAAGGGAATTACCTTGGAGATTGGGGAGATACTAACTTTGCCCGACCTCACGGACTGACAATATCCGGACAAAACGAAGTCTTTTGTACGGATGACTATGCTCACACGGTCACCAAGTACGACCTAGATGGAAATGTACTGCTGGAATTGGGCACGCGAGGGGAAAAGGCCGATACCGGTGCCATTGATGTAGACTATCGGAATATTAAATACTCTGCTGGACCGTTCAATTTCCCAACCAATCTGGCACTAACTGACAACGGTGATTTCTACGTATCGGATGGCTACGGCAACGCCCGCATCCATCACTTCAATGCGGCAGGGGAACACTTGCAAAGCTGGGGCGACCCAGGCACCAAGCCCGGTCAATTTGCGGTTCCCCACGACCTTCGAATTCACTCTAACGGTGAGGTTTGGGTCGCTGATCGAGAAAACGACCGCCTGCAAATTTTTAGCCCCGAAGGCGACTTCATCCGACTATTGGATGGATTCGCTCGGCCCGCCTCTCTGGACTTTGGCCCTGATGGTGAAGTCTATGTGTTTGAGCTTGGATACCGCGCAGGTATGTTCCCAGGTAACCAACCACCGCATGAGGGAGCTCCAGGAGGACGCCTGTCCGTCATCGACCAACAGGGAAATCGTCTGTGTCAAATTGCCGGTGGGGATGCTACCGCGGAGGCAGGTGATTTCTATGCTCCTCACAATGTACGTATTGATGCCAATGGCGATCTTTATTTGACCGAAGTCGTATGGGCCGCTGGTGGAGGTCGAGGCCTCGCACCAGAAGGCTGCCCAGCCTTACAAAAACTGACTCGTGTTTAACTTAAACTCAATCCATCCTGTTCCTTGTTACCTACCTTCACTCCACCGAACGACCAACTCCCTTAAGGCAATTCTCCTATGATTTTTCAAGCAGACTTTCTCGTTGATCTCACACGCCGCATCTTTCAAGCTGTAGGCTCGAATGAGTCCGAAGCAGAAGTCGTGGCACAACGCCTCGTGAACGCCAATCTATCGGGCCATGACTCACATGGCGTGATTCGCATCCCGACCTACATCAACTGGATCCAGGATGGAAAAACCCTGCTCAATCAATCGATCGACATTGAAACCGACAATGGCTCTATGGTCGTTGTCGATGGAAAATTTGGACTTGGTCAATCGATCGGACAGCAGGCCATGGAATTGGGTATCGAACGGGCACGAGAACATGGTGTGGCGGTGATTGCCCTCAAGGACAGCGCCCACCTGGGGCGAATTGGCGATTGGCCGGAAATGTGTGCGAAGGCTGGAATGGTTTCTGTGCACTTCGTAAATACCAGTGGCATGGGGAACCTCGTGGCTCCCTACGGTGCGATTGAACGCCGTTTGTCAGCAAACCCATTTGCAGCCGGCGTTCCTACTCAAGGTGATTTCCCACTCATCTTAGACATGTCGGCCTGTACCATTGCCGAAGGAAAGATCCGAGTTGCCTTACATGCCGGCAAGCAGGTCCCGGAAGGATGTATCATTGACAGCGAAGGCAAGCCAACCACCGACCCAAAGACATTCTACGGTCCACCTGCCGGCTCTATCCTCCCGATTGCCGGACACAAAGGTTATGCTCTGAGCATGATCATCGAAATGATGGCCGGGGCGTTAACAGGAGGATCATGTACTAATCCTGATCGTGCCCACCAGCTCAGCAACGGCATGCTGTCGATCATCATGGATCGCAGCAAGTTACAATCCGAAGATTATTTCTTCAACGAAGTGTCTCGCTATTGTGAATATGTGAAGAGTGCCAAGTTGATGGATGAAAACAATAAAATCCTCATGCCTGGTGAAATCGAGCATAACACCCGAGCTCAACGAAGTGTGGACGGAATCGAGTTATCGCAAACCACGATTGATATGATTCAGGAAACCTGTGAGTCTTTAGAGGTCAGTTCAGGATTTAACTCATAAGAGACTTCCATGACATCCCACCAAATACTTCCCAATGGTTCAACCAACGCAATCTACAGCGTAGATTACGCTCCGGATGGCAAGCACATCGCTGCTGGAAGCCTGAGCCACCGTCTGTTGGTTTGGGATACTCAGAAGTGGGAAGTACGCAAATACGACGAATTACATGCAGATGGAGTCTCGGCTGTTCGCTTTTCACCTGACAGCTCCCGAATTGTCACCGGCGGGCTGGATAAAGTGGTGAAGATTATAAACACCTCGAGTCTGGTGGCTGAGATTTCACTAGGAGGCTCTCAGGACTATATCCAAAGTGTCGATTTTCTTGGCCCGGATGGAGTACATTTTGTCAGCACCGGTTATGACAAAATCGTGCGTGTCTGGACGATAGACGGCCAGATCCGCACTCTTGAAGGGATGGGAGCGTTAAGCCATAGCCTCCATACAAGTCGTGACGGACGTCATATCATTGCCGGCAATAAAGCTGGCGAAATCTTCATCTGGAATCCACAGGGAGAAGTCCAACTGAAGCTAACCCATCACGATAAAGGCGTGCATGCCGTTGCCTTTGCTCATCACAGCAACGATCTATTTGCTACAGCCGGCGGTGGTGGAAAAGTGACCGTTTGGAATCGCACCACCGGCGACATTCACGCCAATTTCCGTGGGCACAAAGGGTATATCCGAGGATTGGCATTCTCACCCGATGGAAAATGGCTTATCAGCGGCGGACAGGACGCTAAGATCTGTCTCTGGAATCTTGAGACTTTTAAGCTCGAAGAACAATATTCCATCCACACAAACACCGTCTATAGCCTAGCTTTTTCCCCCGACAGCAAACACTTTGTTTCGGGCAGCTTCGACCGACAGGTCATTCACTGGAGCTTAGATTAGCTCTGAGACTCGATGGTATTTGGTGTGGTCTATCAGATATCGTGGACGGCCATGTAAATCATTGACCGTTGCAGTGTTCGTATCTATTCCTAGTGTGTGATACAAAGTTGCAAACACTTCCTGCATATGGACCGGGCGATCGCTGGGCTCCTCGGCATAGCGATTCGTAGAACCGATGACGCGTCCCGGTCGAATTCCGCCACCAAACATCATTGCGAAATTCGCTCGTGGCCAGTGGTCTCGCCCACCTTTGGCGTTTACACGAGGTGTTCTTCCAAATTCCCCCCAAACGATGACCGA
>CALKCC010000211.1 GCA_938082855.1 uncultured Pirellulaceae bacterium
TTCCCCTGATAGAACACCTTCTGACTGTCCATTATTCCATCTTGGTTTTTGTCTTCTAGGATCAGAATTCGGTCACCTTCGGGGCGTTTGTTGGCATGTTTACGATAATTCATCACTTCACATACCCAAACTCGGCCGCGATGATCCACATCGAGATTCGTTAGGCTGTATAACTTCGGTTCTGAGGCAGCCAATGTTGCTTCCATTCCTTCCCCGACCTCTAGTCCACCCACTGCAAACTCCGGGTGGCGTTCGAGCCCACTATTGGTTTGAGCAGCTGGGGCTTGATTGTAAACGGTAAAACGCACGGAGGTTGCTGTGCCGTCGGCCTGCGACGTTCCTCCTTCATCTAAACATCCCAACGCTTCAAAGGAGAGAGTTCCTTCCGGCAGTTCATAGATGATTGTTGAATTAGAATGAGTGCCTACGCCGTTTTCGTAAGCCTTACCGTTGCTTTTCATTGGCTGTCCAGCAGCGTTTAAATTCACATGGACTTTTCCCCATTCTGCGGTGGCTGACTTCCATTTGAGTTCAGTTAGTGACTTGGACCAATCTGCGCCTTTAATTGTAGGGTTAACCCAATTCGCCCAGTCACAGCCATAGCCATTTCCTCCGTCTTCGACGACTAAGACTAGTTGTTTGGCGTCTTTTAGTGATACCTTGATGGGAATAGCGTGTCCCTTTGTTTGGGTGGTGATTATGGGACTGCGATATAGAGGTTGGATTCGCTTTTGGGAACCGGCTTTACCCAACTTAAGATTGAATCGTCGTATCGTATCGAGTTTATTGAAATTGCCTGGTTGTTCGAAATCCTGATTCTCTTCCAGCTCTTGGTATGTTACTGGTGAGTCGGATACACCTTTTTCCGGTACTTCGCCTTTTGCACACCACACGATGGCATTCAAGACGATTTTACGGAAATTGTCATCTCCCCAATTCCAATGGTTATGACCACCTGTGAACCCAAATCCACGTCCGCCATCAGGGCGTTCCGCGGCCCAAGCGACATGTTGCATATTTCCGCCTGCAACGGAAGCGCGAACATGGGGATTTCCGCTATGAGGACCATCAGGACGCGTCAGCGTGGATGCGGGAGGTAAGGCACTTAATATGGGAGTGACCCCCTTCATTTCAGGACGAAATCGCATGTGGTAATACCACTCGTCATTGACCTCAAAACTACCAACGCCATTGGTAATCGGATGGTCTGGTAGGTTGTCAAATTTGGCCGTCCAGTGGGGGTTTACAGACCAGTGTGTCTCGAAATAACCACCGATCCAATCGAGAAAACTATTTCCCGAATCGCCCTTTGGGACTTCCACACCGTAATGGATGCATACAATACCTACGCCTTTTTTGGCGAGTGCGTCGATCTGTGCCAGATTGTCGTTCACCGGATGCCGTCCACCGCCATCACAGTACATGACGATACAATCGGCATCGGAAAAGGCCTGAGCGTCTTTTGGCCATCCATCACGAAATACTTCGATGGAATAGCCGGGCATGTTTTCACGAATTGCGTTTGCCAAGATCATGCTTCCGGCGAAGTGCTCATGGCTACCGTATCCATGGCTCCTGGTTCCTGCCATAAAGGCGATCTTTTTAGTTTTGAATGTCTTAATGCGGATTTGGCGGAATTGTACGGTCATCGGAGGACCCGCGTGCAATTGGAGCGCTAGCAGGCCTTTCTGAGCTGCTTTGGCCGCTTGTTCGTCTGTCACATCAACTGTCACTTTGCCGTTGAGGATTTGGACAAGGTGGTTTCCACGGGCAATGATCGTATAGTCATTCCAGTCCTCTTTTTTGACGACGGAAAGGATTTCCTCTTCTGATGCCGTCTTACCGACGGATTTCTTTTCACCTGAATCTGAGATGAGAACCTTATTTCCACGTTTGGCCAGCACTCCGCGGCCTCGTTCTTCATAAAGCGTTCCAGTCCAAGCACCTGAACCGTCAAAATCGGCTTGGTAACCCGAGATTACCCATTTATCTACTTCCTTACTGCGATACTGTACACCGCTGTTACCGCCTTGAATACGAAATTGCAATCGCAATTCGAAGTCGGCTACCTCTCCTCCACGCCAAACGATAAAGGTATTGCCTTTGGTAGGATTCTCTGGAGTGGTGATTCCTGTTATGGCACCATCCTTAACACTCCAAAAGTCGGGATTGCCATCCCAGCCTTTCAGCGTTTTACCGTCGAATATACTATCGAAGCCTTCTTCGGCACTTTGGGCGGCATTCACGGCAAATAGAAATGCAAGCGTGATAGACGTAGCAATGGTCTTAACCATTTTCGGATCCTTCTTGGCAGAGAGAATTTGTGAGCCTAATGCCGTATTATAAATGGCAAGTTGGCTCACGTCATTAAGTCGGGCAATAAACAACGTGGCTATTCTTCAGGAAGGGAACAGCCAAATGAAATGGTTCCTCGGTTCCCGGTTTTAGGATCGGACGCCTGCTGTATTGTGTAACATAAGCTCGGCGCATTTGGTTTGTCGTGTTCGTGCCAGAACGATGAAAGACTAGGCTGCTAAAAACGACAATGGAGCCTGCTGGGATGATAGCGGTAATCCCAGGCTCATCGCCAACGTATCCGATCTTGTCTCCGGATTCTGAATCTCGATGGTGTTCCTTCAATTCGCGAGATCCGATGTGTGAGTAGGGAA
>CALKCC010000212.1 GCA_938082855.1 uncultured Pirellulaceae bacterium
CTTTCTTTTCCAGTGCTCGGACAATACCTGGCATGCCTACAACCGCTGGCCCAGCCAGTACTCCCTTTATGACAATGAGGAATCCGTTTGGTACTGGGGCGCAGGAGTCGATGTCAGTTACGATCGGCCTTATGGGAAGTACTGCCAAATATTCGATGCTCCTCTCACAACGGGATCGGGCGAGTGGTTCTGCTGGGAGTTACCCATCGCCTACTGGATGGAATCGCTGGGCTACGACGTCAGCTATTGCAGCAACATCGATACCCATGCCTGTAGCGACGACCTGATGCGAGCCGGAACTTTGATTTCGGTAGGCCATGATGAGTATTATTCGATGGAGATGTTCAACAATCTTCGGGCCGCAATTCGCGGCGGGCTCAATGTCGCGTTTCTTTCGGGCAATACATGCTGTGGATTACTGGAAATCAAACCTTCGTCCGACGGTCGCCCAAACCGGATCATTTCTCGCGTCGACCGCTTTGGCCCCCGAGATATGATTGGAGACGACCTATTCCATTCCATGAAAACGCTTCCAAGAACAGCACCCAACGAAGCAGACCTCATCGGAGCTCGCAGTACAGGACCAGTGGTTGGAGGCGCAGATTATATCTGCTCCGCACCTGATCACTGGCTGTTTGCAAATACCGGCATGAAACAAGGCGACGGTATTCCCGGTCTCGTTGGCTGGGAATGGCACGGTGACCCAGCGGAAATCCCCGGCTTGGAAATCGTAGCCCAAGGCACAACCAATAGCGGAGCTGGAAATGGCACCTACACTTCCACCCTTTACCCCGGTCCCAAAGGAAATCTGGTTTTCAATGCTTCAACCTGTTGGTGGGGGGATGGATTGAGCGAACCTCCTGGGTATGTACGCCCAGCAGCACACGGTGCCTCCCCTCAGGGGCCTGATAAACGAGTGCAGATCATCACCAAGAATCTACTGGATCACCTCAAGCGGCTACCAACCTGATGCCGGCTTAAAATTCCGACCAGACTGAGCCATAGGCCTGAATCTCATCGAAATAGCTGAGCAATTCCGCATAGAACGGATTATTCCCGAGTGTTGCGCTGTCGCCAATCACGATCAGTTTTCGTTTGGCTCGAGTTAGGGCGACATTCATGCGGCGTGTATCTGCCAAAAACCCGATGTCTCCCTGACGGTTACTGCGCACACAGGAGATGATAATCACCTCCTTTTCCCGTCCTTGGAATCCATCGACCGTATCAACTTCAATCCCAGTCGTTTCACACAAAGATCGGATTAACCGAGCCTGTCCTGCATAGGGAGTAATGACGCCAATCGTGTCCGGAGATACACTGGCAGCCAACAAGGCATCTATTTTCTTCAACACAAGTTCGGCTTCGGCCTGATTGCAGCGACTCTCACTGCCCTTCTCTGCTTGTTCGTCCCAGTCGGCACCCGCAGTATCAATAAAATCAACTGGTGTTGATGTCATAGGTGTCGCATCCACCTGAGACAAATCACTTAGTAAATGCTCTGCGACCGTCTCATGGGCTTCCAATCTGTTTTCATAGAATTGTTGAGAAGAGAATTCCATGATTTGCTGATGCATCCGATATTGCTCTCGCAATGTGGAAGTAATTTCGTCTCCAAATTTATCCACCAAACGCTCCAAGAGACTCACATCAAACCCTTCTTTCGCGGCCTTTTGAGAAATCACTGTTGGCGGAAGTTGACGATGGTCACCCGCAAGCACCAATTTATCTGCGAACTGAATTGGTACCCAACAGGACGGTTCGGTACATTGGCATGCTTCATCAATAACGGCCATGTCAAACCTGCGTTCGCCTAACTGGTTCACGTTTAAGGAATTGGTGGCACAAACGACTTCGGCACGGTCCAGCACCCAATCTACTACTGTCTTTTCCAATAACCTCGCATCATCTCTCAGTCGTTTCCCATCCTCGTACATGCCTTTCTTGGCACCCCGCGGAGGTTGACTACGAGTGTAACGCCCGGCTTTACGAAAACACTGCTCCGACTCGCGACGCATATCTTTCACGATTTCCATGGTTTCATCTCGTGATACCTGAGCGTCTAGCGTATGGCGAATCAATTGACGATCCACACGAGCAGGGTGCCCTAGACGAACCACCTTTAATCCAGCGGCGGCGAGTTTGTCTAGCAAGTTATCCACTGCGGTATTACTGGGAGCTGTCGCTAGAACCTTTTCTCCTCGCTCAACGGCCGCTTGGATCAAGGCAACCACGGTCGTTGTCTTCCCCGTCCCTGGTGGACCATGAATCACGGCCACGTCTTGAGCTCCTAGGCATTGACGCACGGCTTCATTTTGGGCTGAATTGAGGGTCTCATTCTCAAATGGAGCCAAATGGAACTCTGGTGTCCGGTCACCCAACAAAACATCCCGCAATCTACCTTGACGACCACGTACAGTCTCAAGCTCTTCCAGTACCTTTGTCTGACGTTTTCGAGTTACCTCATCTGGCTGAATATCCACTCGAAGCCTTGTTCCTTCGGGAACAAAGGGAAGAGCGATTTGCACGGACGACCGATCCCGAGCTGTCACCACACCTCGGGCAATCTCCACTTCTGCCGCGTTATTGGTAACCGTGACAGGGATCCCTACACGAAACCGATTACTTGGCAGTGCAAGATTGCGATTACGCTTTACCAGAGTCGTAATAACCGCTCCGGCCAGACCAGGCCGAGTGTCAGTCACAGCCATATCCAGCAGAGTTTCACCCGTTCGTTCGACTCCGCCATCTCCGGCGCGGTCGCGACGTGCTTTAAGCTGTTCTGCCTGTGCCGCGGATTCGGCATCGATCCAAGCTAATAGCTGACGTACGTATTCATTCATTTGAGAAAGACTCAGCAAGCTGTCTAATTTTCAATGGTGCCAATGGCCTGTTCGATAAAGCGCCACATTAGCTCCGGATAAAACTGGTGTCCCTGGTCACCCCATTGATGAGAGAACCGTTCTGCATGACCAAGTTTGCGATAAACTCTGGCAACTCGCTCCATCGCAAGCTCTACATCCGAAAAATGATGCAGGCTATCCTGACGCCCATGGACCGACATTAAATGCCTTGGAGCAATCAATGCTCCGATATCGGTGAAGTCACCTAACTCGACCTGAACGCGAGGGACCAAACAACAGTCGCAATGAAATATATAACCGGTCGCACTCGTATAGGACGTAAAAGAACAACTTGGAACCGCTACTTTGATCCGCGGATCCAAGGCCGCCATATATACCGTGAGTACACCTCCGCCAGAGTTACCGGTAAACAGTACCTTCCTAGTATCTACTCCGACCAGTGAATCCTGTGCCCAATCCAATAGCCGTTGGCAGTCCCAAACTCGCTCACCAATGGCGGTGCGTCCCGCCAGCAAGGCGTGGACTAACTGAGCTCGACATAGTTGATCACCGTGCCGCCCCTTGGGATCCGCAATTGACGCGGCGGTCGCCAATCCTCGAATCGCGGGCACAATTGTGGTAAACCCACGTTTAACCGCCTCAAGACCGGGAGTCGCATTACGTGAATGGGCACGATCTTCTTCGGATTGACTGTTGTAGATTCCGGCATAGTTATTCCAACTGTTACCGCCATGACCTTGTGCACAAATTGCAATCGGGCGGGGGTGGACTGAAAGGCCTGTCGGCTCCAAAAGCCAAAATGGGATCTTAATCCCTGGTTCTGTTTCAATAACTCCAAGTCGACGAGTGTAGCCATCTTCTGGAATTCGTTCACCAAGGGCCACGGTAGGAGTATGACCTTTACAGTCTTTTGCGATTTGTTGAAGGCCGAGCAATTCCTGTAATTTCTCGCGACCAAGCCTTTGCCAGCGTTCCCATTTTGTCCGAGTTAATCGGGAGGAATCTAAGGGCCCTCGTCCAGCCTTATGAATACGGTTTAGATACAGGCTATCTCGTTCGTTGTACTGCACGAATGGCTTTGTCGGCGGAGATTGTGCAGACAACCCCGAGTGAAGACATGTGAGTATTAAGATCAGCAGAGCGCGCTTAGCAACTGGAATATGAGGGCTAATATTAAACCAGTGTTGCGAGAACATCAGACACTTACGCGAGTGGCTCGTCGTTGCCTCTTCGCCCAGGCAAACGAAACCAGACGATCTTCTGATTCGTCCCAGAGTTTCAACCGTAAGCATTTGTAAACATCCCATGGCGTCAGGGAAGTAACACCAGGATCATGTAATTCCTTGATAGCTGCCATCGCTTTCGGCAGTTTATAAAAAGGAATTTTATGATTGAGATGATGGACGTGGTGATACCCAATGTTGGCTGTAAACCAGTGCAGAATCGGGTTCATTTTAATGAAGCTTGAAGATTTCAGAGCAGCGGTAACGTAATTCCAATCTTTACCCATCTTCAGCCTGACACTGGGGTAGTTGTGTTGTGCATAGAAAAGATAGGCACCGGTACCACCAGCGATAATCATCGGCACGCAAGTTACAAAGACAATTCCAAGCGGATCGGTAAACGCCAAAGCCACAATTGCGCCGGCGTGTACTAACAGTGAACAAATGGCATCCCAATGTCGTTTCGGATTCAGCAACAGAGGTCGTACCGTCATTCCAATAAAGAAGACGGTTAAGTAACCTGCTCCGATCGTAATCGGATGCCGAGCAAACTTATACTTCGCACGTTGCCAAAATGATGCCTCCGCGTAAGCTTCGGTCGTCATGACCGGATAAGATCCGATCGAGGCGCCGAATAACTTAGCATTGTTTCGGTGGTGATGATCATGAGAACGACGCCAAACACTAGGCGGACTTAGCGTGACACATCCAAACAGGAACATAAAACCTCGGGCAATGCGTGACTTCGACAGCAAAGCACCATGTTGAAAATCATGGTAAATCACAAATAGTCGAACATGCACCAAGCCAAGCAGGCAACTACAAAGCAATCGCAACCACCATGCCTCAACCAGAATGGTTGCAGCGACACAACAACTCCAAACCAAAGAAGTCGACGCCAAGCACCACCAACTGACCCAGGGGGTCTCGTTAGCGAATCGCTTAGATTCAATCAGGATCTCTTTTTCTGATCGCACGTCGTGGTTTTCCGAAGGTATGAGATGAGCATATCGGGATAGCAGGTTTAGGATACCAGCTATCGGAAACACAGAATATCGGACCGTAACCCACCGGGGACCGAACGACATCCTGCAATCAACTATCCTCATGGATAATGAAGGAATAAACAATAGCGCGGCGGCGAATTAAACCACTATCTTGTAAACTATATTGAGACATTTTCAAATCCTGTTAAATCAGAGGCTTTTTTGAGGCTCTGACCATACTTTCGAACCTTGAAATGAATACCATGCTCCATCGTCTTTCGTTTGCTTTTCTTGCTCAAGTCCTTATAGTTTCGTCCTTAGTTTCCAGTGCATCCGCCGCTGAGAAGATTCCATCCATGCTTCCTGTTATTCCAGAACCTGTTACGAGTTTCGGCGCCACCTACCACAAAGGGAAAGTCTACTACTATGGAGGACACTTTGGACAAGCCCACCGATACTCCACGGCAGACCAGGCTAATACGCTTTGGGAATTGGATTTAAGTTCCTATTCTTGGGAAAAAATTGGAACCGGTCCTCGCCTGCAGGGACTTGCTCTGGTGGGTTTCAGAAACTCCCTTTATCGCATCGGTGGTTTCACAGCACAAAATGAACCTGGCGAAGAACATGATCTATGGTCGCAAAACTCTTTTGCCCGATTCAACCTCAGGACAAAAAAGTGGGAAGATCTGGCCGACCTTCCTGAAGGCCGTTCGTCTTTCGATGCGACCGTTTCCGAGTCCGGCATGCTTTATGTTGTCGGCGGCTGGCAAATGCGTGGCGACAGTGAATCCATTTGGCACCAAACCGCCTGGCGATTCGATTTGAAGAATCCTCACGGCACGTGGACAGCCATTGCGAACTTCCCTTATAAGCGACGCGCTATTTCCATCGCACCTACCAATGAGGGTGTTGTCGTGGTCGGTGGTATGCAGGACACAGGAAAGACAACGCCTAAGACTGTCTTCTACAATGCCCGAGACAACCAATGGGTCGATGGACCCGAACTTGTCGGTGAATCAGAACTGACCGGTTTTGGAACAGCCAGCTGTCAGGTCGATGGCTCGTTAATCGTTTCGGCCTACGACGGAACGCTGCAGACAATCAACCAAGACGGAGTCTTTGAAGTCGTGGGCAACTCGCACGAAGCTCGCTTTTTTCACCGCGTCGTTCCGATGCGTGGGAAGCAGGCATTGATCCTTGGGGGAGCCAATATGGAAACTGGCAAATGCGACTCTATGGAATCCATTCACCTAGATTTCCTCCCAAATCTCTATAACCCGAAATAAACGACCAACGCGCCCCCTCTCAAGCGGTAGAACAAACCCGATTAACATTGAGATTCAGAAGGCCGATATTTAGAATAGGTTTAGACCTTAAACTCTAACCGTATGGGGATTTCATGTTACGCCTGTTCGCAAAAGACAATTCCAAATTACGCAGTCACAAGTACTGTGACGGCGTGAGCCGACGCAGCTTTGTTCAACTGGGAGTCGCCGGCATGGCTTCACTCGGCCTAGGTGATGTATTGCGTGCCAAGGCGGCAAGTCCTTCTAAGACGAGCAAATCCGATGTTTCCACCATCTTAATCTGGCTCGATGGTGGCCCAGGACATATGGATATGTACGACATGAAGCCCGATGCTCCTGTTGAATACCGTGGAATCTGGAATCCTATCAAATCGAAGGTACCAGGCTTCGACGTCACCGAACTCTATCCAAAACAAGCACAACACACCGATAAATTCTCGGTTGTACGATCGTTACACCACGGAACCGGCGATCACTTTGCCGGCGCTCATCGCATGTTAACGACTAAAGAAATGGGGGTGAGTGGCGCCAACAATATTGGTAAGTTCCCCGGAATCGGCGCGATCGTCGCGCAGCAGCGTAAGGAACTTGAACGAGAGGTACCTCCCTATGTTGCCGTACCAACCGCTTCCAGCGTGGGACGTGTCCCTGGGTACTTCGGCGGTAAATTCCTAGGGGTACAATACGATCCTTTCCGTACCAACGGCGATCCCAACAAAGATAACTTTAGCGTACAGAATCTCGTCCTACCGAGTGGCGTGACGGTAGACCGACTGGAGGATCGAGCATCACTGCGTGGTGAATTCGACAAGATTAATCGCGCCGTTGAATCGAGTGGCACCTTCGATGCACTCGATCAGTTTGACCAACAGGCTTTCAATTTCGTCACCGGAGATAATGCTCGACAGGCCTTCGATATCTCACAGGAAGAGGATGGCATTCGTGAAAAGTATGGTCGCAATACCTGGGGCCAAAGCACACTGCTTGCACGTCGACTTGTCGAAGCGGGTGCATCATTCGTAACAGTTCAATTCAGCGGTTGGGATCACCACTGGAATCTGCAGGGTGGCTATGAAACATTACTGCCTCGTGTTGACGCTGCTGTAGCATCTTTGTTTGAAGATCTAGATCAGCGTGGTCTGTTAGATACAACTGTGGTCATGCTCTGTGGTGAGTTTAGTCGTACACCTCGCATGAATGACGGAGGCAATGGCGGCCCTCCACTCAGCAAAGGAACTCCGGGACGTGACCACTGGGGAAGTTCCATGTTCTGCCTGCTCGGCGGCGGAGGTATCCGTGGCGGTCAGGTTATTGGTTCAACCACTGCCAAGGGTGAAACTCCGAAGGATCGCCCTGTTAAACCCACTAATATTCATGCCACGGTATATGAATGCATGGGCATCGACCCCACTCTTCATATCCTTGATCATGCTGGACGCCCTACGCCAGTATTGGAAGACCCAACCCCCATCCGGGAACTTTTGTAATGCTGACCCTATTCAACCAGAATCCGAAAGCCAACCGCCGGAAGCTTATTCAAGCAGCTGGCACAGGGTTATTGGGCGTCAGTCTGCCAAAGATTCTTGCCGCAGAAGAAACCAACTTCAGCGACGCTCCTAGTCCCACCGCAAAAAACGTCATCTTCATGCATCTATTTGGAGGGCCGAGCCAACTCGAAACCTTCGACATGAAACCGGATGCTCCGAGTGACATCCGTGGCCCCTTCAAACCCACGCCGTGTAAAACAGATGGCTTGCTCGTTTGCGAACACCTTCCAAATATCGCCAAAATCACTGACAAGGTGACGGTCGTCAAAACGATGACGCATGACTTCAACGACCATAGTGGCGCAGGTCATTACGTCCAGACCGGTCATCGGTGGCACGTTCCAATTGGAGGTGGCTTCAATGTCACACCTCAAGATTGGCCGGCAATCGGCAGTGTGGCGAAGTACTTTGATCAACAACGAGGACTAATCAACGAAGCGCCAACCTATGCGGTTGTGCCCAATGCACTAGGACGCTTACAACAAAAGGGCGACATCGCCCGACCGGGTGAAACAGCAGGATGGCTTGGCGGAGCGTTCGCTCCTGTTGTCACTTCCATTGAAAAGAAATCCGAAACGGACAATCCGTTTTGGCGTGAGTGCAGTGACGCTGAATTGCAATTCAGCATACGTGGCCTGAAGCCGCAAGAAGGCATGACGGTCAACCGATTTGCCACGCGTGCACAATTACTCGACCAAATCAACAAACAACAACAGCAACTACGCCAATTAGATCGTTCACGTCTGTTTGACCGGTATCGCTCACGTGCTTTGGAATTAGTCCTATCTGACAAGGCGCGACTCGCCTTTGATGTAACCCAAGAATCGGATGCGATGCGGGACCAATACGGACGCCATCTCTATGGTCAGTCAGCACTTGTTGCTAGAAGACTTATTGAAGCCGGAACCCGATTTGTTACTGTCCAGTATGACTGCGTTGATGGTTACAGTTGGGATTCGCACCGCAACAGTGACGACGTCAAAGAACACCTCCTGCCGACGTTTGACCAGGCTTTTGCGGCTTTAGTAAACGATCTGGACGAACGAGGGCTGCTCGATGAGACGTTGATCGTCGCCATGGGCGAAATGGGCCGAACTCCCAAAGCCAATAGCACGTGGGGGCGTAACCATTGGAGCACTCTATTCCCTGCCGTGTTAGCGGGAGGGGGAGTTAAGCGAGGATTCGTGTTCGGGGAAACCGACAAGCATGCCGGCTATGCGACGGCCCATCCCGTGAGTCCCGAAGACATGGCCGCCACCATCTTTACTGCCTTGGGTATCAACCCCAGCTGGCAGATCTTAGATTCCATTGGCAGGCCCCATCAGCTCACACCGGGTAAACCCGTTCAGGAATTGTTTATATAATTCAGAATACGTTCTAACTCTGAATTCTCTAACGACGAATAATTCCCATGCTTCGACCTTTCCTGCTTCTGCTCGCAAGTTTTTCCAGCCTGCTTCCCTGGTCATCAACTATCGCTAGTGAACCCGATTTACCCAATATCGTTCTGTTAATGGGAGATGACCATGGTTGGGATGAAACCGGCTACAACCGCCACCCCCATCTAATCACTCCAAATCTTGACGAGATGGCTGCCACCGGTTTGAAAATGAACCGATTCTATTCAGCACATCCTAGTTGCAGCCCAACTCGCGGTAGTGTTCTCACAGGCCGTCACCCGAATCGTTACGGAACATTTTCACCTGGCCGATCATTTCGCCCCGAAGAAGTGACAATCGCCCAACTACTTAAGAAGCAAGGCTACCTATGTGGGCATTTTGGAAAATGGCATGTGGGCCCGGTTAAAGCCAGTTCCCCTACCAACCCTGGCAAAATGGGGTTTGACCACTGGCTATCACATGACAATTTCTTTGAATTAAATCCGGTGCTTTCCAAAAACGGCGGCCCGCCTAAAGAATACAAGGGTGAAAGCTCCGAAATCATTGTCGATGCAGCCAACAAATTTATCGCTCGGGCAAAACGTCTGGGTAAACCATTCTTTGTCGTCATCTGGTTTGGTTCTCCACACGAACCCTATAGTGGCCTGCCTGAAGACTTGGCACTCTACGACGACATCCCAGACCAATACAACCACAAGACGTTTCGCCTAACTTCGAATGAGACTGGGCGTCCAACCACTCGACCACTCGGTGACATTCTTCGTGAACGCTTCGCTGAAATCACAGCGATGGATCGTTCAATTGGTACTCTCAGAGAATTCCTAAAAAAGAAAGCACTGCGGGACAACACCTTGGTTTGGTACTGCGGAGATAACGGTACGCCCGGAGACGGAATCGTCACTTCGCCATTGAGAGGACACAAAGGGCAGATGTATGACGGAGGGATTCGTGTACCCGGAGTGATTGAATGGCCGGCAGTGATTCGGCAACAGATCACCACCGACGTTAATGCCGTGACCAGCGACATTTTGCCTACGCTCTGCGAAATCACGGGTGCAGCGTTACCAAACCGGCCTCTGGATGGTATTTCCCTGACGGGGCTCTTTGATTCGACTCTTACTCAACGCCCTGCCCCGATCTTCTTCTGGCAGTTCAACAGCAAGGCGGATCAACAAAATCAACCATGGATTGCACGCCCTCATCAAATCGGAACCACGCCACTGGTAAAGATGATGGGCGACATTTACACTCGCAATTTCGTCAATCACAAACATCCGAACATCGTGGAATCGGATTACACCGGCAGCCGGGTAATGCTATTACAAAACTACAAGCTGGTAGTTACGGGCAATGGAGACTCTCAAAAGAGCGAGTTATTCGAGGTTCCCCAGGACATCGCCGAAGAGCACAATATCGCGTCTCAAAAACCTGAAGTGGTACAAAGCATGTCTAAGTCACTCCGCAACTGGCAGGAGTCCGTCCTAAAGAGCCTTACTGGTGCGGATTATAAATAGCCACCAACATCACAAACACAGGAGTCTCTCATGATTCAATGCGGCGTCATCGGGCTTGGCCGATTTGGTAGGTTACACTCACTTACTCTCCAGGCCTTGGAGAATGTGAACCTCGCTGCTGTGGTGGCTCGGCGGCCGGAGAGTGTGGACGCCTTGCTTGCAGAAATCCCAAGCACCACGGGATACACTGATTTGGAAACGGCCATGGAACAATCCGGAGCCACGAATTGGATTGTTGCCTGCACTACAAGTCAACATGTTTCAGTGACTAGAAGACTCCTCGAAGCTGGGCACTCCGTTCTACTTGAAAAGCCAATTTCCGAAGATCTAGAAGAAGCCGAGCAATTGGCCGAGCTAGTCAAACCTGATTCTTCCAATCTCATGCTCGGACACATTCTCCTATTTAACAGTGAATTCAAAGGTCTGCGGCAAGCAACTCAGAGCCAAGCTGGCATCACACATATCGATGCAGTACGTCATCGCCCTGCGTCCATTGTTGAAGATTTTGCCGGTGAAAATCCGCTATATGCTGCTATGGTCCATGACCTGTATTGTGCTCAGGCGCTCACGAATGCAGCTGAACCACGTAGTTTTAGTTGCCAATACCATCTCACTGCAAGCGGCGCGATCGACCTGGCTAACGCCCAACTGATTTGGCCCGACGGAACACTCGGGCGGTTTAGTGCCAGCTTCATGACTCCTCCCGGCATGCCTCCCCGCGGTTTTGACCGAATGGAAGTATTTGGCAAAGGCTGGTCAGCCCGAGTCTCCCCTAACCCAAGGCCGCTTGAAGTCTGGGGCACGCAGGCAGAATGGCCTATGGCTTTGGAGATTATGGCCGACGAATCCGGAACGACGGGAATGATGGTTGAAGAACAGCGATGTTTTTTACGTGTTATCAGTGGAAAGCAGGATGTACCGGTAGGTGCCCGTTACCAAGACGGACTTCAAGTCCAGCGGTGGATGCAAGAACTAGATCGAGTCGCTATTCGCTGATCTGTCCTCGTTTGCTTCGCTTGCTTCATTAGCGTCGTCTTGGGGGATTGGTAGACGTAGGATCACCAGTAACCCAATCAGTGCCAAACCAACGACGAGATACCGCAACCATGGTATGGCAGGTCCGAAATAAAGCGTCAGCGCAACTGAACAGATCACAACCAGCACGGCTTTCACTTTCACATGCCTTTGAATGCCACCGTGATCCTCCCAGTCAGTAAGAATCGGCCCGAACCATCTTGATTGCCGGAGTCGCGCATTCAAGCGAGGGGACGTGCGAAGCAACAGATAGCTGGTTAGCAAAAGAAACGGAGTTGCCGGAAGCCCTGGCAACAATGCTCCCAGAAACCCCAAGGCAAAGAAGATCCCTGCCGTCGTCAACAGGACGACTTTCTTGATACCGGTAACAAGGTTAGGAGTGGACAATAGAATTCCAAAAAAGTGCATACCATCCGGTTTGAAACGGAATCGCTACTATAAACCAATCTTCAATTCATGACTCTTAATGTATAATGAACGCCGTAACTAATGAACATGTGATTCCCCTCCTTCTTAGCCACTGTCCTTTCTAAGATGCCTAAACCTTCCTCCTTAAAGCTATCTCTTTTTCTATTCTGCGTTACTGTGACTTTTGCCCAAGCACAGGATCGAGCTGGGCTTGATTTCTTTGAAGCGAAAATCAGACCAATGCTGATAAAGCATTGCTATGAATGCCACAGCGCCGAAGCGGTTGCAAAAAACAAGCTCAAGGGTGGACTGTTTCTGGATACACGCGCTGCCTCACTTAAAGGCGGTGAAAGTGGCCCTGCGGTTGTACCAGGCAAGCCTGACGAAAGTCTGTTGTTTTCGGCTTTGAAGCACGAGAGTTTTGAAATGCCTCCTGCCGGAAAGTTACCGGACGAGATCATTGAGCACTTTCGCCATTGGATTGAAATCGGAGCTCCGGACCCACGTGAAGGCGAGGCCATTGCGACTGCTGAAATAGACATCGAGCAAGGGCGTAAGCATTGGGCCTTCCAACGTCTGCAACAAACGAATCCGCCGGAAGTTCAGGACCAAGCATGGCTTCGCAATGAAATTGACAATTTTGTTCGAGCACGCCAGGAACTCGCTGGCATCACGCCAAACACACTCGCTTCACCACGTACATTGATTCGGCGCGTTTACTTTGATCTCGTTGGGCTGCCTCCATCCCCTGAAGCGGTGAATCAATTTCTTCAGGAAGCCGAAGTCGATTTACACGGTGCCTACGACAAACTTCTAGATCAACTACTTAGTAATAAACAATACGGAGAACGCTGGGCACGGCACTGGCTAGACATCGTGCGATTCGCTGAAAGTAACGGATACGCCTTCGACCGCGATCGCCCCAACGCGTGGCATTATCGTGACTGGGTGATTAATGCCCTCAACAACGACATGCCCTACACCGACTTCCTGCACTATCAGTTAGCCGGAGACATCAATACACCGACGACGTATACCACCACTAATGAATTTACGACTGCGCGCGCAAACCTTGCCGCTACCGGTTTCCTAGTATCTGGGCCATTCACGTCTCAGCAAACTCAGAAGGAGCGAGAACGTAGTCGCTACGAGCAACTTGACGACATCGTCAGTACACTTGGAACTTCCGTCCTGGGGCTCACCGTCGGTTGTGCTCGCTGTCACAGTCATAAATTTGATCCCTTACCCAAGCACGACTACTATCGTCTCGTAGCAAACTTTGCCGAAGTTGGCAGTGCCGACGTGCAACTCAATTCGAAACCCGAAGAGTTTTTGGCAGCGAAGAAGGTTTATGACGACGCCCATGCTCCGCTCACCGCAGCACTCAACCAATACAGTTCCGAATCCCTTACATCCAATTACAACAACTGGGCGACCTCTGCCACTGCGAATCCTGAGACCGCATTGGTTACCCAGTCTTCGTGGCATTATGCCACTGGATTCAAAGCCGCGGATCTCCAGCAAACTTGGGATACCGAGTTCGCTCCCGAGAAAGCGGTTGATCTGAAGGCCAGTTATCAAGAGGGAGCCATTCAATGGAAGGAAATGGCCGAGTGGAAAGATGCAACAAACAATGCCCTTACTCCCGCAGCGAATACGGCTCATTATGTTTATCGCACGATTAATTCTCCCGTCGCTCAAATAGCCCGACTAAGCCTCTCCAATCAGGGGCGTGTTGCCGTCTGGGTGAATCAGACCGCAGTATTACGAGCAGTTGATGCCGACAAAACATCCACCGGCCAGTATGGTTTAAACGTTGCCTTGAAGCAGGGAGAGAATGCCATACTGATAAAACTGGCAGCACCTCACCCCAATCTTCATTTCAATTATCATCTTGAAACATTAGCCGAATCACCGGTTGCAGATTTTGGTAGTTGGTATCACCTGGGACCCTTTAAGGCCAAAGACCATAATGCCGCGTTTTCAACCGTTTATCCACCTGAAAGTGGAGTCGACCTAGAGCAAACGTTTGAAGGTGGGCTTCAATGGAAAGAGCATACTGGCTGGGAAGACGGTACCGCACATAACGATCTGTTAAGTGGTGAAAACAGTGCAAACTTCCTCTACCGAATCATCAACTCCCCAAGACCACAACCTGTGCACTTATCACTCGGAAGTGATGACGGCATACAGGTTTGGGTGAATGGCCGAAAAGTCTTGAATAAAAACGTCGGCCGTAACGATGCCAAAGCGGATCAGGAAAAAATCACAATCCAGCTTGCACAGGGGAAAAACGAACTCCTCATGAAGATCTCCAATGGAGGTGGTAAAACTGGTTATTACTTCAAAGCGACCCATGGCAAAGAGCCTGATGATGTTCGCAACATTTTAAATCTAGCCTCCGACAAACGAAACGATGGACAAAAGAAACGTCTATTGGACTGGTACAAAGGTTATGACCTCGGTTACTTAGCCTTGGAATTACCCGTCAAGTTCCATGAGTTGTCTCAGCCCACCCCAGTCAATGTCCCAGTATTTTCTGCCAAATCGCGCGGGAGCACCTATCAGTTTGGGGAAGACACTTACAAGGTCTATCACCTGAGACGAGGAAATGCGGATAACAAAGAGAGCCTTGCAGACGCCGGTGTATTGCAAGTCTTGACCGCAGCCGACAAAGACGAGACTTTTTGGACCACAGCCGGAAACACTCTGGAATCCCCTCTCTCTGGTCGCGAAACCTTAGCCAGCTGGTTAACCGATCAAGAGCAAGGAGCTGGTCATCTTGCCGCTCGCGTTTTAGTCAACCGTATCTGGTACCATCATTTTGGCCGAGGCATTGTTTCGACACCGAGCGATTTCGGGACTCGTGGAGAACGTCCTACTCATCCTGAGCTGCTTGATTATCTGGCGCAGCAATTGATCGACAACCAGTGGCGTACAAAGCCAATTCATAAGTTGATCATGAACAGCGCAACCTACATGCAGGCCAATGCCGAATCACCAACCGGTGTTCAGGAGGACCCTGAAAACATGCTGATTTGGCGGCGATCGGCTAAACGGCTCGAAGCAGAAATCATTCGTGATACGATTCTGGCAACCAGTGGCACATTGGATACAACACGGTTTGGCAAAGGAACGCTTGATGAACGCAGTGCCAAACGTAGTATCTACTTTACTGTTAAACGCAGTCGCCTCATTCCACTATTGAAGCTATTTGACGCACCTGATGCCATGCAGGGAATCGCAACACGTGAACAAAGCACCGTGGCTCCCCAGGCCTTAGCTTTACTTAACTCACCGCTGATCCGGGAATATGCGACTAAATTCGCAACTCGGGTACGGCCAAATGCCGAAATCTCTAACGAACAAGCAATCACGACGGCTTACGAGCTCGCCTTATCACGGCCTGCCACGGCAAACGAAATACAAACCATGAATCAGTTCATCACCAGTCAAACAGAAATGCGTGGTGGAGATGCGAATGCCCAACAACTGGCCGTTCGCGACTTCTGCCACCTTGTTTTGTGTATGAACGAATTTATCTATATCGACTAGCTCTAACTCCTGATAATTCCCATGCATCATTCATCTTCATTTAATAACCGACGTCAGTTCCTCGCCAAAGCTGGAATGGGGTTTGGCAGTCTGGCCTTGACCGACCTTCTACATCAGGAAGGGATCATTCAGGCGGCCGAATCAAACAATCCGCTCGCCGAACGGTCCTCGCATTTCAAGCCCAAGGCTAAGTCTATTATTTGGCTGTTTCAGACAGGTAGTCCGAGTCAGGTCGATACGTTTGACTACAAACCAGAACTCGGAAAGCGGGACGGGCAGCAACTGGCTGGTGCTGATCCTAAAACAGGCTTTTTCACGACGAGCGGTAAATGTCTGAAGTCACCTTTTAAGTTCCAACAACACGGTGAATCGGGTGCCTGGATCTCAGAGATATTTCCCAACATCTCCAAGCATGCCGACGATATCGCGTTTGTATACTCGTGTCATTCACAGTCCAACAACCATACGCCAGCCATGCTGGAACTCAACGGTGGCATGATTCGACAGGGGTTCCCGAGCATGGGATCCTGGATGAGCTATGGTCTTGGTAGCTCCAACTCCAACTTACCGTCTTACGTCGTCATGCACGGTACCAAACCGCGTGGCGGTGACCCGATTTGGTCCTCTGGTTTTCTGCCGTCCGTTTATCAGGCGACTTCGCTTGATCCCCGAGCTGCCAAACCGATTGACAATCTGGAACAATTGAAAGAACTTGAAGGATCGCAACAGCGGTCGTTACTCGATGCACTCAACAATGCCAATCGCAAGCACGCAGAAAGCCGTCCCTTTGATCGCGACCTCAATGCCCGCTTAGAATCATTCGAACTGGCTTATCGTATGCAAAGTGCTGCTCCGGAAGCGTTCGACATCGCTCAGGAGCCTGAGTACATTCACGAAATGTACGGGCTGAACCGAGATGATTCCAAGGACTATGGACGTCAGTGTTTATTGGCCAGACGATTGATTGAACGCGGAGTGCGCTTCGTGCAGGTATTTGCTTCTGTCCCCAAAACGCCTGGTGGCGGAGTGGGCGATGTTCCCTGGGATGGTCACGGCGATATCAAGCTCAATCACAGCACATGTGCTTCCACGGTAGATCAACCGACCGGAGCCCTTCTGACCGACTTGAAGCAACGAGGTCTGCTAGAAGACACGATTGTCATTTATGGAGGAGAATTCGGTAGGACGTCAGACTCACAGGGTTCTGCCGGGCGAGACCATAACCCGAATGCTTTTACCACCTGGTTTGCCGGGGGCGGATTTAAGGGCGGTGCTCAGTATGGTGCCACCGATGAATTTGGATACAAGTCTGTGGAACAACGAGTCACGGCGCATGACATTCATGCCACTGTCCTGCACCAAATGGGAATCGACCATGAAGAACTGACATACCGGTTCAATGGACGCGACTTCCGCCTCACGGACGTCGCTGGCGAAGTGCTACACGACATCCTGGCTTAATCGCAGGACGCAAGCACCTCAAGTTGTCCTAGAGGTGATCCTCGTATTCCAAACCGGTCGGTTGTTGCAAGAGATTTGTAACTGTTTGCTCCATCGCAGTGACGATTCCGTCAAATAGCACGGCACCTTTTTCAGCCGATGCTAAGTCGGGACGTCCGGTACAACCCTCTGCTGTACGTTGTCGAAGATCCCGACTGATGTACACGCCGTCCAGATTATCCGTAATCAACTCGCCGGCATCTTTTAACAAATCTGTTTTGACTAATTCCGGTCGCAAATGCATCAGCATGGATGTCTCAAATTCACACGCGTGACCGACAAATTTGTGATCACCTTCCAGCGTTTCCTGAATAAGAGAATCTGCGACATCCCAATAGCATGCCGCGGTAAGTAAACGATCGACATAATCGTTTTGCAAACGCCTCAGAGCGACTCGCATGGGATCAATGTTCCCACCATGACCATTCAAAAGGAGGACGCGGCGAAAACCGTCATTGAGGACACTTCGCACCATCCCCATCAAGGTTTCGATGTAATGCTCTAGAGGTGCATCTAATGTTGCGCCAAGTCGCAGGTGGTGTGCACTGGCACCGAGCCATTGCGTCGGCGTGATCAGAACCTGCCCAGGCATACGTTGCTCAAGGGATTCCACTACACCAGTACACAGAAAGTTGTCTGTGCCGGTAGGCATGTGGGGGCCATGCTGTTCAACGGCGGCGATCGGTATGATCACGAGGACATTTTCTCGATCTACATCCCGCAATTCAAACGCTGTCATTTCCTGAAATTTCATCAACGCTCCTGTCATTACTTTGAGTTACTATTT
>CALKCC010000213.1 GCA_938082855.1 uncultured Pirellulaceae bacterium
ATGGGAGATAGCGTAGGATTTGCCGTTTAGCGTCTCTGCATTGGCATTCTCAGGTTCGTAGCCTATTAGGGATAGGAGTGGAAGAATAAATAAATTACGGGTTTCAGAGGTGCCAGAGTTAGATTCAGCAAGTTTGTTTACTTTGGATTGATACGTAGCCCAAAGCGTTTTGGCAGATGCCCAAGCCGAAGCGATCTCGTCCTTTACCTTTACGGAAGGGGGTAGTCCGAAGTCGGCGGCTTTTTGTGAATGCTTGTCCTCGCGCGCGATGGCATCGAGCAGGTCGGAGGACAGGATAGAACCCTCGAGACGTATAGAAGGATGATTCATTTTTAGGCGGGAAGGAGAATGTAGATGCCGAGAACATCCATAGGGAGAACAGGATAAACCACTTGGAATTTTCTTTTGTCGACCAGTTCGCAGAATCGTTCGTGAGACTCAACAAGTTGCTTGCAACGTTCCTCGGCAAGGTTGTCGAATTGTTCGCGGAGCGAATCGGTATTCGAGACTGCCTCGGTAATAAGACGTTCGCGGCGATCAAGTGTTAGCTCACTACCACCGGGTTTGGCGGATTCAAGGAGGGCCTTAGCCTCAGCCGAGGATAAGAAATCGTTGTCGGCTGGTTCGCCTCTGTAACCCCATATAAGCATCTCTTCGGCAACCAGTTGGGTTTCCTTGCGCTGTTCCTCAATGACATTGCGCACGCGAAAGAGCAGCAGCGTAGTTGGTTTCTCAACCGATTTAGAACGCAAGGCTGCAGCGCGAGAGGCGGAGAACTGTTCACGGTTTAAAGAGCCGGCCAAAACCAGTTGGCAAAGTTGCTCCACAAACGGATGGTTGCGGCCTATGTAGAGAACCTTGGCTGGGGTCGGTGAATGAAAAGAAATACTAAGCTTAGGTTCATCAGGCAGCAGAGATTTGAGTGAGGATTCGAGGTTTCCGGTATACAATACGTAGCCAGAGTGTGCTCCAAAATTAACCGCATCGATTTGAGCCCCCATTAGAGAAGGAAGTGCTGATGTAATAAAAGCTTCGACAGCATTTGGATTGCCAATTGCATCGTCTGTATCAGTAAGGTCTTTCTCAATTTCCTGTGCCTTAATTGAGTGATGGGCGAAGATGGATCTAGTGGCCTTGGCAAGCTCTTCTGATCTTTTAAATTTATCCGTGATTTCCTCATCAAGTTCCTTGGTTCGTTGTTCTTCGATGAAAGCAAACTCCTCCTGCGATTTATCCGCATCTGGTTTATAAGCGTCATTTAGCAGCAGAGACTTGGTGATGGTGTCGATCACGCTTTGACTGTCCTCAGGAAAGGCAACCGTGGCACCGGTACTCTTCTTGATCTGTTTGACCTTTCGCAATATGACATTTAGCACAACGCCATCTACTGGGTTATCCCTTGAATAAAGGAGAGTAGCTTTTACAACTTCCGCCTCTTGGCCGAATCGGTCCACACGCCCTTCGCGTTGCTCGAGGCGGTTGGGGTTCCATGGTAGATCGTAATGCATGACTGCTGTGAATAGGTCATGAAGGTTTATCCCCTCGGACAAACAATCAGTCGCAACCAGCACTCGTTGTTCTGATGATTTCATTGCCTCGATCCGTTCACGGCGCACTTCGTCCGGATCTTCAGATGTGACAACTTGCACGTTCACTTTCTTCGGAAGAAGCTCGGAAAGAAGTTCTCCAACATATTTTGCCGTGGGAATGTATTGACAAAATACTACAGGATTAAATCCAGTTTTGAGCCAGTCCTTGATAAGCTTGGCTGCTGTTTGTACCTTATTATCCTCACGATTATCCCACAATTGAGCCAAAGACTTTTCGAGCTTGCGAAGGGTGTTCTTTTGCGATTCTGTCCAGCTAAGCGAACTAATGAGAGCACCGGGCAGGGCGTCCTCGCCACTGTTGTCGCCTTCATCAGCCATGGGGTTTTTCTCCAAACCGGCAATGATCTCGCCGGCATTTGCGAGCTTCGACTGGCGGTTTTGCAGCATGTAAATGCCCGCAGCTGGACTGGACATTACCCCTCGCAATAACCCCAGTGCTGTCCAGTAATGGACTCGCTTGGTTTGACCTTCAGCGTTGCCGGCAACAAGTCTGCGGGCAAAATCGTACAGATCGGCAAAAAATGCAGCGTGAGCTGGCGTAAGATTGTAATTGAGCTCGTTGGCTTCGCGTGTGGGAAACGGAGTGTCACCGTCCATCCACTTGGAAACATCAGCACGGCGGCGCTGGATATAATGTTTTGCGATTCTTCGGCGGTCCTTTTGATCTGCCTTAATTAGATCGATTTCGGCAAAGTCCGGGCTTAACAAGCCCAGCAGAGACTGGAACTCATCCGGCTTGCCACTGTGCGGAGTAGCCGTGAGCAGCACCAGATGGCGGTCATTCTTTGAAGCAAGTTCTTTAACCAAAGCATGGCGCTGTTGTTGATTACTGCTAGCCCCCTGAGGGCATGCGCAGGTGTGTGCTTCATCCACTACTACCATCTCAGGTGCTTCCTCAACAAAAACTGCCCTGCGCGTATCGGACTTGATGTAGTCGATGGAAATAATTTGAAAGGGATAATATTGGTAAACGGAAGTATCGCCGATGATATCGCGGTCCAGTCGTGCCTGTGTGTTGGAGCGGATAACGACTGCGTCCATACCGATCTTTTCGCGAATCTCTCGCTGCCATTGGTCGCAAAGGTGAGGGAGGCATACAATGGCAAATCGTTTGATGACGCGGCGCTCCAAAAGTTCCTTTACGACGAGGAGAGCCTCGATTGTTTTCCCTATGCCAACGTCATCAGCAATGAGAAGCCGAGTTAAATCCCCTTTAAGTGCCATGATTAGGGGAACCATTTGATAAGATCGTGGTCGAAAAGAAAGCTTAGCCAAACAGCGAAACGGGCCGGAACCATTACGAAATGACAGTCTAGCTGACTCGTATAGTAACCGAGCGCTAGCAATATTGCCCAAGTCCTCCGGGGAGGGCTTGGGAAACTCTGCATTTTGTGGAATGTCTCCCTCAAATTCCAAGGGAAGGAAGACTCCAGTAGTTTCATCATCACTCCCGCCTAATGGCTTGATAAGGAGCAGGTCATTCGGCGAATCGGACGGTTGAACCACCCAGTCTCGTCCACGAAGATGAATCATGGTGCCGGGCGAATAGGTCTCGGTGGGAGGCATTAGCGTACAGGTTTAAAAATTCCACGATAACGGGCAACGATCTCATCGAGATCGTCCTTATAATAATAAACGATGACCTCGTCCCCCCTCGCACGAATTGCCTTTCGTTTTTCGGCATCGTCAGCTTTCACCTCAGGCTTATCGTGGGGCGTACCATCGCAAAACACCCAAGTGTCCGGCTCATAAAAGAAATCGGGTTGGACAAAGATACCCTCCACTGTCTTTTGGGCTGCATCTGGCAGACGGAGGTTTTTTTTGTGGAGATAACGAATGAATTTTTCTTCGGTTGAGGAATTAGGGTCTAGTTGGCGGAGAAGCCTTTTGAATTGGCTTTCATACCCTTCGTCCTGTGAAGAGCCCGAGCAGTCTAGCGTAGATGATTTTAGCTTAATCAGCGCATCCTCAATTGAAAATCGATCCAAGTCCAAGTGGTGCGGTTGGTTATAGTAGCTGAGCAGATCATTGTACGTGGCCTTTGGTCGGTCGGTATCCTTAAAGGCGCAGATTTCAATCGCCTGCTCGATGACTTCCCGGAAAATGTTTGGATCATCTACGATTGTGGATAGTACGCCGAGACTGCCTTCAGCCGACTCGTAGAACAAAATGTTAGGTAATTCGCTGGAGCCCATAGCAAACACGCCTAATTCGGAAGGCTCGATTTGAAAACGAACTTCAATGGCCCGTTTTAGAGCATATTGCAGAGATAAAATTCCAGCTGGTTCCAAGGCCAACGCCTCGATGGGTTGGATGTAGAGAGCGTCCGCGGTGGTTTCCGTGAACAATTGAACGCGCTTTACCTCCTCGGCGTCTGGGTCACCATCATTAATCTTGGGATTCCAGAAACCGGTTTGAAGGCCGATGCGAAATCCTTCCTCAGTCTCGCGTCGGTCCTTTTCTGATAAATGAATGAGTCTGGCCGCAGGAAGGTAGGATAGCTTAAGCAATGGTTCGGTTCCAACCTCGACCAAGGCGCGTTTCATGCGGGAGCCATCTCCTCCGTCGAGCGAGAAAAAGGTTTTCATCTCAAACCCTTGCCGCATCCGTTCTTCCTCCTCGCAAGTGATGTACTCGCGTTGACGGGCCAACATTTCGCAAAGGGGAAACAAAGCAGCGATGTCTTTTCGGTTGGATGCAGCGGACAAATCAGTTCCCGTTAGAGGGCAAGTTTCAATCGTCTCCTGTCCTTGATCCAGCCAGTAGCCGGATGTGGTGCATACCCGCGCCTTAGTCAGCACAGATGACACATTGGGAACGATCGACTGCTCAATGCGATACTTGCGACCATTATGATAGATAATATTTTGAGGTCCAAATTCACGAAGCGCAATCGGTCTTGGACGCGAAATAAATTCGCCTCGATCATGACCGTCGGTCAAAAACGCTCGCATGGGAAGACGGGTAAAGTTGTATCCGGGCAGAAAGCCCTCCGCTGCCAGATATCGAAAAACGTAAAACTCGGATTGTTGCCCAGCGGCCTGCTGGTCGTTGCGCAACAGAGCCAGTTGGCGCGTAGCTTGAAATACCTCGCGGTCGGCACGCTTATATTCTTCTGAGCTGGGATCATATCTACCGGAATTTTGAATATTAGTAGCCCTGTTTAAAGTTGCCTTTGATTCGCGATAAAGAGACCTCCACCTATTCATTGCTTCATTGAGAGTTTGGGGGAGAGATTTCAATTGCCGCGCAAGCCACTCATTGTCGCACCAAACCAAACCGGGATTTCCATCCCGGTCGATTAATACTTTTTCAAAGTGTTGGACAAGCA
>CALKCC010000214.1 GCA_938082855.1 uncultured Pirellulaceae bacterium
TGTCTAATTGTCTAATTGTCTAATTGTCTAATTGTCTAATTGTCTAATTGTCTAATTGTCTAATTGTCTAATTGTCGCCGCTATCGATTTCAACCAACGCCACGCCTTCTTCCAGGCCATCTTCAGCGGCCATTTGGCGGATGTCTTCGGTGATCTTCATGCTGCAATACTTCGGTCCGCACATGCTACAGAAATGAGCACTCTTAAAGGTGTCCTGTGGCAGCGTTTCATCGTGCATGCGTTGAGCTGTTTCTGGGTCTAGTGACAAACGGAATTGTTCATTCCAGTCAAACTCGAAACGAGCTTTGCTCAAGGCATTATCGCGGTCCGTTGCACCAGGGCGATGGCGAGCAATGTCAGCGGCATGAGCAGCAATTTTATAGGCAATCACACCCTGTTTTACATCTTCGTTATTAGGCAACCCTAAGTGCTCTTTGGGAGTCACGTAGCAAAGCATGGCGGCACCCGACCAGCCGGCCAGTGCAGCACCAATACCGCTGGTGATATGGTCATAGCCTGGGGCAATGTCGGTGACCAGAGGGCCAAGCACATAGAAAGGAGCGCCTTTGCAGACTTCAATCTGGCGTTTGATATTCATGTCGATCTGGTCCATCGGGACATGTCCCGGACCTTCAACCATGACTTGTGTTCCGCGTTCCCATCCACGTTCCACCAACGAGCCAAGTACGTCTAATTCAGCAAATTGAGCTTCATCACTTGCATCGGCGATACTACCAGGACGCAAGCCGTCTCCGAGACTCCAGGTCACATCATACTCACGCATAATGTCACAAAGATCATCAAAGGCTTCATAAAGTGGGTTTTGCTTACGGTGAGCCATCATCCATTTGGCAATCAATGAACCACCACGACTTACAATCCCCGTTACGCGATTCGTCGTCATGTGGAGATGCTCGAGCAACACGCCACAGTGGATGGTCATATAGTCCACACCCTGCTTGGCTTGATGTTCGACCATGTCGAGAAAATGCTGAGCTCGCATTTCCTCAATCTCACCGCCTAATTCCTCTAGCATTTGATAGATCGGAACCGTTCCAATGGGAACAGGTGATTTTTGGATGATCTCCTGACGGATCGAATCGATGTCTTTACCTGTGGAAAGATCCATCACTGTATCAGCACCGTAGTGTACGGCTGTGTGAAGTTTTTCCAGTTCACCTTCGATATCGCTGGTGACGGCAGAGTTTCCAATATTCGCGTTGATTTTGCACTTGGCCTCGATACCAATCCCCATCGGCTCTAAAGCCCCTTTTAGGTGCTCAGTATTGGCAGGAATCACCATGCGTCCTGCAGCGACTTCATCACGAATGAGTTCTGGTGTGAGTTGCTCGCGGTTTGCTACGAATTCCATTTCCGGAGTGATTTCGCCGCGTCGGGCTGATTCGATTTGCGTCATGACTAAATCCTGTTCCCGCAGAAACAATGTTGTTTTAGGGTTTGATGAGACAATTCAGATCTCCAATGTGATCTGAAGGCAGTGCGAAGACGATCGTCCTACTGCTAATATTCTAGTGATTTGCTAAATGATAACAAGCTAGGGGACGCAATGGTTGAATACGGCGACCATAGCTGGTCCAATCCGAGCCCCTACAGTACTGCTTTGGAGTATTTAATACCCCAGAATCGGAGCTAGCCAGCGTTCGGTTTCCTGAATACTAAACCCCTTGCGCTGAGCATAACTTTCGACCTGATCTTTCGTAATTCGGTCGACAGCAAAGTATCGTGCTTCCGGATGAGCAAAGTAGAGTCCGCTGACACTGGCAGCGGGCATCATGGCGTAACTGTCGGTCAAGGTAATGCCGGTAGTCGCTTCAACATCCAGTAGATTCCAGATTGTCTTTTTCTCGGTATGATCCGGTTGGGCCGGATAACCTGGAGCCGGCCGAATGCCACGGTAGGCTTCTGCGATCAATTCAGGATTGGTAAAAGAATCGGGCGTTTCGTAAGTCCACTTTTGACGGACTTGCTGGTGCAAATATTCGGCAAAGGCTTCTGCCAGTCGATCGGCCAACGCTTTGACCATAATCGAGTTGTAGTCATCGGTTTGAGCATCAAATTCGGCGGCAAGTTCGGCACATCCAAATCCGGTGGTGACAGCAAAGGCCCCAATGTAGTCTTCGCGTTGTGATTCTCGGGGAGCAATGTAGTCTGCCAGCGAGCGGAAGTAATCCTGACCTTTGCGTTTCGTTTGTTGTCGCAAGGCGTGCAGTCGAGCACACTCGGAACTTCGTTGGTTGTCGGTATACAACAAAATGTCATCATCGACTGAATTTGCTGGCCAGAATCCGTAGACTGCTTTGGCCTGAAACAACTCTTCCTCGACAATTCGACTAAGTAGAGTCTGAGCGTTTTCAAATAGTTCCTTCGCTGGTTCTCCGAGCGTTGGGTGCTCAAAAATACGAGGGTATTTTCCTTTAAGCTCCCACGTCATGAAAAAGGGTGTCCAGTCGATGTAGTCAACCAATTCCGCCAGAGATTGTTGTTCGATCACCTGGACTCCAGTAAAGGACGGAGTAGGAATATCGACACTGGACCAATCGGTGGTGAAGCGATTTTCCAATGCTTCCTGATAGTTCACCGAGTCGGTTTGCCGGGCTTCAAATGATCGCACAAGTTCGGCCTGTTTCTCACGATTGGCAGAGGCGAATTCGTCTTTGTTGTCGTTGAGTAAAGATTCCACCACGCCAACACTACGTGACGCATCGAGTACATGGACGATGGGCTGTTCGTATTGCGGAGCAATTTTTACGGCAGTGTGTTTGGCACTCGTAGTTGCTCCACCAATTAGCAGCGGCACATCCATTTCGAGTCGAGTCATTTCTTTCGCGACATGCACCATTTCGTCCAGACTGGGAGTAATCAGTCCAGAGAGTCCGATGATATCAACATTTTCTTGCTGAGCCACTTCGAGAATCTTCTCGCTCGGTACCATCACACCCAGATCGATAATTTCAAAGTTGTTACAACCGAGTACCACTCCGACAATGTTCTTACCAATGTCGTGGACATCCCCTTTGACCGTAGCCATGAGGATTTTTCCACGGGAGCTGCTTTCACTGAGGCCCGCAGCTTTCTTTTCCTCTTCCATAAACGGCAGAAGATAATTGACTGCTTTCTTCATGACTCGGGCAGATTTTACGACTTGAGGCAGGAACATTTTTCCTGCTCCGAACAAGTCTCCCACAGTGGACATTCCATCCATTAAGGGGCCTTCAATGACCTGTAAGGCACGCTCAGTTGTTTGCCGAAATTCCTCGACATCCTCTTCAATGAACTTGTCAATTCCTTTGACCATCGAGTGACTAAGTCGCTCGGCTACGGGCGCTTCACGCCAGCTCAGGTCTTCTGCGACTTTCTTACCACCCTGCCCACGCACTGTTTCAGCAAAGGCCAACAATCGATCGGTAGCGTCGTCACGGCGGTTTAGGAGCACATCTTCGACGTGTTCTAACAGGTCAGCGGGGATTTCTTCGTAGATTTCGAGTTGTCCGGCATTAACAATTCCCATGTCCAGGCCAGCTCGGATCGCATGGAATAGGAAGGCAGAGTGCATGGCTTCACGGACAACATCGTTTCCACGAAATGAAAACGAGATGTTACTCACTCCACCTGACACCTTGGCTCCCGGGCATACTTGCTTTATCTGCCGAGTTGCTTCGATGAAATTGACGGCATAGTTGTCATGCTCACTGATTCCTGTCGCTACGGTCAGGATATTAGGGTCAAAGATAATGTCGTCCGGAGGAAAACCGACTTGTTCAGTCAGGAGGTCAAAGGCGCGTTTGCAGATGCGCACTTTGTCTTCGGTTTCAACGGCCTGCCCTTCTTCGTCGAATGCCATGACCACAGTTGCAGCACCATACTGCCGAATGAGTCTTGCCCGTCGAAGGAATTCTTCTTCACCATCTTTAAGGCTGATGGAATTAACAATGGCCTTTCCCTGCACGCATCGCAGTCCGGCTTCAATGACAGACCACTTGGAACTGTCGAGCATGATCGGGACTTTGGCGATGTCAGGTTCGGCAGCAATTAGATTGAGGTATCGAGTCATCGCCGCTTCGCCATCGAGCAAAGCGTCGTCCATATTGATGTCGATCACTGCGGCTCCACCCAGCACTTGCTGACGTGCAACCTCGACCGCTTCTTCATATTCATCATTGCGGATTAATCGAGCAAACCGTCGCGAGCCCGTTACATTGGTCCGCTCACCGATCATCAGGAAGTTAGAGTCCTCACGCAGAGTGAGTGGTTCCTGACCGCTCAATCGCATCAAGGGCTCTACGGAACTAACCGTTCTAGGAGGCATGTTGGCTGCCGCTTCAGAGATCGCTGCAATGTAGTTTGGCGTGGTACCGCAGCAACCACCCAAAATGTTCACCCACTGATTTGAAAGGAAGTCCTGTAGGTGATTGGCCATCTCAGCCGGGGTTTGGTCGAACCCGCCAAATTCATTGGGCAGTCCAGCATTGGGGTGGCAGCTGATGTGCACCGGTGCAATCCTGGATAGTTCCTCGACATAGGGTCTCATTTTCTCTGCACCTAAGGCACAGTTAATTCCCACACTCAGAAGGTCAAAATGAGAAATGCTGTTCCAAAATGCTTCGATGGTCTGTCCGGTCAGAGTACGTCCTGCTTCATCCGTAATCGTGACAGAGGCCATCACAGGAAGATTGACCTGGTGGTCGGCAAAGTACTTCTTAATCGCGAACAGACAGGCTTTGAGGTTTAACGTATCAAACGTTGTTTCCGGGAAAAGGATGTCGACTCCGGCGTCTACCAGGGCAGCCACCTGAGCGTAGTAGGAATCGACGTGTTCGTTAAACGTAACTTCACGAAAACCTGGGTCTTCCACCTTGGGAGAGATGGAACACGTTTTGGTAGTCGGGCCGATCGACCCTGCCACGAATCGTGGCTTATCCGGATTCTCGTTGGTGAATTCATCGCACGCTCGTCGAGCAGCCTGTACGGCAGCCACATTGATGTCGTGTACCAGATGTGGGAGATCAAATTCGGCCATCCCAATCGGCGTTGCACCAAATGTGTTCGTTTCCACGATGTCAGCACCGGCGGCAAGAAACTGGCGGTGTATGTCGGTCAGCGTGTCCGGGTGAGTTAACGAGATAAGATCGACAAAGTTTTTGACGTCTTTATGATGGTCGGCAAAGTGCTCACCGCGAATCGTCTGCTCATCGAACCCCAGAGAAAACACCGTCGTGCCCATGGCGCCATCGAGGATCATCACACGTTCCTGCATGATCTTCTTTAATTCTGCGGTGCGGTCTCTTGTCACGGTGGTCCGAAGCTCCGAGCTTTACGTTAAAAATAAAAATGAAATGCCAGATAACTGCCAAGTACCCATTATTGCCAATCGACTCGATCTAACAACTACGCTGGAGTCATACTCTGGGGAGTAATCGGCCGATTATTCACTTGTTGTCCACGAATACAGGTTCACTTTGCCGGGAATTTGATGGTCTTTGAACCCGTCTTCCCCTTTGAGACTAATCAGCAGTTCCCTGAGGGCAATATTTCGGTTCTTCCCACGGGCAACCAGCCAACCCTGAGGGGTCTGGGATAGATGGTTAAGCATTTGCTGGAAGTCGACGTAATTGGAATTTACAGCCCGGACCGTCAGGTTATCCCCAATGGTATAGATTCCTTGCAGCGGAAAACGACAGTATTCGGCAATCGTCAAATTGGCGGTATGGCGAGCACCAGCCTGTTCTGGAAGTCTGCGATCTTCCACAAGTCCACCGGCAAGTAGAATTGTTTCCGGTCCTTTCGCTTCTGCATTCAATGTTTCTGCGACCAGATCCCATCGTTCCAATTTGGGATTGATCCTTAAGTACGACGCATTGTGAATCACATCCGAGTCGAGCCAAAAGAAGACCAACAGAGTCAAGCCAATCAACGTCCAGTTAACAAGGCGAGGGAAACATCGGCTTTGTTCTATGACGGCTAAACAAAAAGCACCAAACAGACTTAACGCAGGCAAACTTGTTACCAAATATCTTGGGAAGAACCAGTTGACCCAGTCCATTCGTGTGGTTGTCCAGGCAGATAAATACGGCAGACTGGCAAGTATCAATGCTGTGAGTAAGAAAGCAGTGTGAGGCGAACGGCGTCCTGCTTCGCCTTTCCTATACAACACAGCTAACAACAATGCTCCAGGAATCAAGAGCGTACTGATCACCGGTAGCATGGTGAGTAAAGCTTTAGGGGTGGCAGCGTCCGCGTGAATGAAGACAGCCCATTGGCTACGGTGCTGGTAAATCTGCTGGAGTGTATTGAATTGGGAAGCCAGGAGTATTGCTAGCACAACGATTTGGACAGCAAAAATCTTGACGCGGGCACGCCAGCTTTGATTGCCAACCAAACGTGAAGCTAAGGCCAGGCGGCCGACGGCCGGGATGGCAATGTAATGTGTGTAAATGCAACATCCAGCTGTTAGTAACCAGAGCCATTCAATACGCCAGTGAATTTGCTTGTCATTGGATTGCAGTCGAAGCGTCTGAACACACAGGAGCAGTAGAACTAGCAAGGTTAGTAAACTGTAGGATCGAGCTTCGACGGCAAAGAGGAGTTGTAAATGGCTAGCGGCAAAGGTCACCGTAGCTACAAACGTGGTTCTGCCGGATAATTGATATCGACGGCAAATCCAATTCAGTGCAAGTACCGACCCCCAAGCACAAACGACGGAGAAAACACGAAGCGACGTTTCGGTGTGACCCGTCAAAGCCGTAAAAAACTTCAGCAGATAGAAGTATAGAGGCGATTGATTTCCTGCCGCTGCGCGTTCGGCAACGTCCCCGACACTCCCATTGATACTCCAAGAAGTATGTAACTCGTCGATCCATAACGGCAACCCGACATAGGCAACCGAAATTGCCGTAATGATGGCAATTCCGATTGCGGAAGAGAGTACGTAGGGTGTAACGGATCGGGAACGCATGTTTTTAACTGGTCAGTCTCATCACCAGGCCAACGTCGGATGAAACAATGGGTTAAGTATCTAGTGGTTGAGTCGTTGTCGTTCTTTTTGAGGTAGGACTTCCAGGCAGGTCGTCCACCTGCCAGTTTGAATCGTCTCAATGAATTCGTCCGGCAGACCTTCTAACTGCATTTCACGACTGAGCCGGTCGTAATCATAAACAACTGGATGGAAGTTATGTTGAATGCCGTCTCGCGAGATGTCCAGAGTGGTAAACCAAACATTGGTTGTTCCATCATTCTCAGGTCGTCCAAGGACACCAACATTAACAAATTGCCCAAGACTCGTGTTGGCATGCCATTTGATGCCTGTGTGCGTACCTGCAATGCAATCCACTTCGCGTTGGTGGAAGAATAGTTCGAGAAAGTGTAATGGAGTGGTGGACTCCCACAGGAATTCATTGGTCTTCCTTGGACTGCCGTGGCACAGCAGGATTTTTTGCTCCTCGATCTTCAACACGCGTTCTTTCTCAAGACCTCGCAAAAACTTCTGATTGTCAGCGTTGGTGTTTTCCAGCGTGTAGTCGTAACTGATCTGGGCGAAGTAATTGTCTCGGGGATCAGTGTAACCGCATTGGCAATTGTCGAGTTGATTGCCGATGCTGTCATCATAATTTCCCTGAATGCAATGCACCTGGTTTTCGTAGAGCAAGGGAAAACTGCGATCAGGGAACGGGCCAAACGCACCGATGTCGCCAAGGCAGTAGTACTCATCGACTCCAAGTGCTTTGGCTGCTTTTAGAGCCGCTTCTAAAGCCAGATAGTTGTTGTAAATCCCTCCAAACAACGCAAGCCGCACGCTCATGATGACGCTCCGCTCGGGCCAGAGCCAGTAGAGATGTTCGAGCAGATCGCTCCATACTGATAACAAGTAAAGCAAGCACCATGGCTTAGAGTGTAGGGTTTCTGGGCGGCGGTGGTTAGGTCGTTGGATAGTAAAGCATCAGGAGATTCAATCAGAATGGGGCAGACGTGCACACCGCGATCAGTCACGATGCGGGAGTGTTCGCAAACAAGTTGTGACCGATCATAGTCTTGCAACATGGCTCCGGTAACTCGTTGCTGCTCGCTGTATCCACCTGAGCGGTTTTGTTCGGCTCCCAATTTGAGTGTGGGGAGCAATTTGATGCGCGGTTGACTATATCCTCGTTGTTTCAACATCGAAATGAACCCAGACAGCATCGACGAATCTTCAGAGTCCTTCCAGGTCCGAGTGGCCGTGATAATCGGGAGGAATCCGGCATGGACTAGTTTTTCGACTCCCCGTATCGCCCGAGCAAAAGTTCCTTCGCCGCGAATAGGGTCATTTGTCTCTGCATCGAAACCGTCAATCGATACGCGGAATTCCAGGCTGTAACGGCTTTCACTTTGTGCCTGTTGTAGGCGTTGCAGCCATTCATCCTTCAAGACAGTGGCGTTGGTGAGCACGGTAGCCGGACCGATTTGCAAGGTGTCCTCCAGGATCTCAACCATTTCCGAATGCAAAAAAGGCTCCCCTCCGGTGAAGTAGTAGCCTTTAACACCGAGCTGTTTGCTTTCCTCTAAAGAATTCTGGATTTCCGTTCGCGACAGAAAGCCGAAGCTGTTGTTGTGTGGACTGCACGAGATGAAGCAGTGATTGCAGGTTAAATTGCAGCGGGTTCCGGTTACCTGAAACCACAGTTCGTCCAGGTGAGAAAGAGTCACACGGGCTGTTGTTGATTCGGAAGTCATGGAACTAATCCGTGTTGTAGGTCGGAAGAGACCGAATTGTGGTCGCGTTTAACCATCCTGTGGTTTCTGAAACGTTGCATAAACATCCAGCGTCTCACGATCCCCCAAGATTTGGAATAGCTGAACAATTTGTTGCAATCCAGTTTGGAATAAGAAGCCAGACTTTCGCCCATAGCTTTTCATGCCCAGTACATAGAAATTCAGTTCTGGATTGATTAACAACTCACGCTCCCCCTGCTCCACTTTCAGGCAGTCGTCGCTACTTTGAGTTAACAGGCTGGCAGCAAGCTTGATGGGACCTTCGGTTGCGTAGCATTGATGAATCTGTAATTCACGAAAGATGGCAAGGTCAGGGCGGTATCCAGTCAAGCCGATGACATGGTCGAACGAGTGCCATTCGAGTGTTAGTTCGTCTTCCGTACCGGTTTGATAAACACCTAACTCGATCTCGGCATTGTCGGACGTTTTGATTTCATCAATCGCAATGTTCGTTAAGGTCTGAATTGCTTTGCGATCGACTAATTCTTTGAGTTGTGAAGTGATTTGGGAACGTAAAGGCAATGGGTCCTGTTCGATGGGACTGATGGCATGTTCATTGGTTTGTCGAGTGATCCACGTCACCAAAGCATTTGCTTCGGTAAGCATTAGCAAAGCAGTTGTAGCCGAGTGACCTGATCCCACGACAGCCACTCGCTTGCCTCGAAACTGACCCAAGTCGTCAGGGGATGGAATTGAATATGAAATCCCATGTCCCGCTTGCTGTTCGCCCGGTGCTGGAACACCACCTGCTCCGATAGGATTCGGATTAGCGAGCACACCAGAAGTGTCGATGACAACGTCGGCTGTCAGAGCATGCTGCGTTCCTTGCTCATCCACAATAATACGAAATGGATCCTGTTCACGAGTGGCCTCACGAGAATCCTGATCTAGATCTGTATCCAGGTCCGTCTTTTGCTTCCAAGTACGTGAGACACTTAAAACTCGGCAGTTCGTTCTAATGTGCTTTCTCACCAAATCGGTTTGAGATAGGGGAATCAGGTATTGTTGTAGCCATTGTCCACCGGTCGTGCACTGTTGGTTGGACGGGAATTGGTGATCTGGGTCGTGGCTCTCGATGGCAGCAATGCCTAGCGGAGAAGCATTCATTGAAAACGGCGAAAACATCTCAACGTGTTCCCATTGCTGTACATGAGAGCCTACGTCGCCTGCTTCACATACGATGACATCGTATCCTAAGTAGCGTGCATAGAGAGCGGTTTCCAAACCCAAAGGTCCGGCGCCGATAATCAGGATGGTTGCAGGAGTGTCAATTGCCATAAAGACCTGTGTCAATTATCGAATGAGACTGAAGTGTTGTAGAGCAGATGGCATGGGTTTGCCTTCCAGCAAGTCAGCCATCCATATGGCTGTACCCGTGGACAGGTGTATCCCACTACGAAAGTGACCGGATGCCATAAATAGATTGTCGACTTGCGGGACCTTACCAATATAGGGAACTCCATCAAAACTTCCGGGACGCAGGCCAGACCAGCTCAGCGTGACCTCATACTCTTTAAGGGCCGGTACCACGGAGTAAGCAAAGTCTTCCAATTGTTCCAGCATCTCCGTTGTCGTCCCTTTTTCAAAGCCGACTTCCTCTTCGCAGGAACCGGCTAGGATCTTTCCATCTGCACGAGGGACTAGGTAGCGCGAGCCTTCATTGAGAATATGGGTGATTAAGCGTGGAGGGGCATCGAAAAGAAGCATCTGGCCGCGAATTGGCACGATGCCAGTGGGGATGTCAGAGACTTGTTGCAGAATCTGAGAAGACCATGCACCGGCCGCTAAGCAGAAGCGGCTTCCTGTAATGGGGCCCTGGGAGGATTGTAGACCGGTAATTTGTTCACCCGCCGTGTCGAATCCATGAATCTCACAGTCTGCAGTAAGCTGAACGTTTTTTAGCTCACAGGCTCTAAGTAAGGCCTTCACATGTCTAGGGTTGCGAAGAGTCAGTTCGTCTGGAAGGAGATAGGCAGCGCAGAATTGGTCTGGGTCAAGCGTGGGCTCCAAGGCCAGAAGTGCATCTTGATCAACAGCCTCTGCCTGTATACCTTCCTGCCGGAGTAGACTCATGTAGCCTGCCAGGGATGCGGCTTCGCCTTGTTTGCGAGCTAGATAGATTCCTCCACAGCGTCGAAAACCAGTGTCGATTCCAGTTTCACTTTGTAACCGCTCGGCCCACTCAGGGTGTAACCGATGGCTGATACCTCGGAGTTTTTCGAGTGGATCGAGTGCCGTTTCGGGGTTTGCCGGTGGAAGAATACCTGCGCCAGCCCAGGAAGCTTCCTTGCCGAATTCAGTACCTCGTTCGACTACGTGAACCTGTTGGCCACGACATGCCAATTCGTAAGCAATAGACAGTCCGATCACACCTCCACCGATGATCACGACGGGATCGGATTTACTTGCCGACAATCCACTCACCCCAGATACTCCGATTTTAACGCATCGATGTGTTGGCATAGTCTACTGGTAGGTTCGTCTTGGTAGTCCTGTATGGAATTCAGATCGTCGATCGTATCGATATCGATCCAGGGCGGTAACAAGTCATAGCTCACTCCAGCGGATTCTAGTGCCGCACAGGTTTGGCTTAGAACCTGATCACTGGACCAGGCAATGTTCTGAAAGATAGGGGGAATCGTGTTTCGACAACCAACCAGATAATAACCTCCATCGAGTGCCGGTCCTAAAACACAATCGGTGTGTTCGAGTATCTGGAATCCTTTGTGCACGATTTCAGTAGGGAGCGTTGGACTATCGGTTCCAACTAAAATCGTCTTTTCGGATTGATGTTCTATGGCGTATTGAAAAAAGGCCTGCATCCGATTTCCGAGATCGCCATCGACTTGGCTTGTGAGAGTCCAATCAGGTGGCAGAATCAGTGCAAAGTCACGTAGGTTTTCAGATGGTGTGATAACGAGTGTGTGTGTTTCCGCACATCCAGTGAGACGCTCGAGTGTGGTTTTTACAAACGCTTCGTACAGATTCGCCGCAAAGTCGTCATTCGTATCCTCGGCCAGTCGCGTCTTTACTTTGCCCGGCTCCCAGTATTTAGCGAAGACGCCCAATTGAGTTTTGATGGTCATGGCTCACTTACCGATCAATCGCAATAGCAGCACTTCATTGACCTTCCCACGAAACCGAACTTTCCCATCAATTTCTACAACCGGCACGCAGGTATCGAATTGTTGTTTCAATTCGGGGTGTTGATCCACATCGATTTCGTCGAGTGTGAACCCGTACATTTCGAGCAATTCCTTGGCTTCGTCGCATAGCGGGCAGGAATTTCGGGTATATAAAACGGCGTGACGTGAGGACATATGACGATTTCGTGCGTTGTAGTAGTAGAGAGCGTGAATGACCGCCATGTTTTGTAGCGGGAATTCTCCTAATTGTGGCTTTCAGGCCTCAATTATGTCGACTCAATTTAAGGAATTAAACTATTCTCGTGCTAAACTGAGGCTTCACTGTCTATTCAGTAATCTTGAAACTTATTATCTCCGCCCCGAGCTATTATGACCATTACCGCTCGACAATTTCTCGAACTCTTAAGACGCAGTAATCTACTGTCGGACCAAGAGCTAAAGAAAGGTCTAGAAGCCTGTAAGGTAGCCCACGGAGGAGAGATTCCCAATAGCCCCGAACAACTTGCTGATTTTCTGGTGGCTGAAAACTTCATCACTACCTGGCATCGTGAGAAGCTGCTTAACAGAAAGTACAAAGGATTTTTCCTAGGGAAGTACAAACTTCTGGGGCATATCGGCGCTGGAGGGATGAGTAGTGTTTATCTGGCTGAACATACGTTAATGCGGCGATTGCGAGCGATCAAAGTACTTCCGCGAAATCGCGTTGATGACTCGTCATACTTAGAACGGTTCCATCGTGAAGCACAGGCCACCGCAGCGTTAGATCATCCCAATATTGTCCGCGCCTACGACGTAGATAATCAGGGGAGGACGCACTATTTGGTCATGGAGTATGTGCCTGGTCGTGATTTGATGACCATCGTGAAAGAGGATGGTCCGCTAGATTATGTGTCGGCGGCCAAATACATCTATCAATCTGCGATAGGCTTGCAACATGCTCACGATGCAGCGATGGTCCACCGAGACGTGAAACCCGCCAATCTGCTGGTCGATGAATCAGATTCGATCAAAATCCTCGACATGGGACTGGCGTTAATGGATGAGGATCAGTCGGAGTTGGCTGGGCTCACAGACAAACACAATGAAAAAGTTCTAGGGACGGCGGATTATCTCGCGCCTGAGCAAGCTTTAAATAGCCACAACATAGATGGCCGAGCTGATATTTATGGGCTTGGCTGTACCTTGTACTACGTACTAACCGGTCATCCTCCATTTCCTGAAGGTACGCTGGCCCAACGGATTGCTCAGCATCAATCCAAGATGCCTCCGGATATTCGACTGGATCGCACAGACCTTCCGGAAACGTTGGGGAGCATTTGCTTTAAGATGCTTCAGAAGAACCCGGATCACCGTTATCAGTCGGCCAATGAAGTGGCGTTGGACTTGGAATCCTGGTTGTCCTGCCAGGGAGTCGAACTCAACCAGTCCAAGGCGGACGTTGTTCACCTACCACAGAGAGCCGATATTAACCAGTCGACAGAAAGTGTTGCTCAGGCAATGCAGGCCGCTGTCGCGGTTGCTAACCAGGGAGCCATTGCGAGCGTTCAGTCGTCCGTACACCTCATTGGTGAATACTCGGCTGTGACTGGAAGCAGTCAGGTTGTCTCGGATAGTCTGATCGGTGGCGGTAGTAGTCGGATCAGTCTGGGGGATGAGATTGGCGGTCAGGCGTTCCAAAGCACATCAAGGAGTTTATTGGATACTCAGATGAGCCGTGTGACGGTAAACGATGCCGGAATCTGGAAGACGGTGGGGATTATTCTGGGAGGTTTAGTCCTGCTGGCGATGATCATTGTGGCAGTCGAGTTGTTTTCATCTAGTGTTGAAGACGCTATTGAAACTCATGGTGACGCCAATCCCGACGAGAACTCCGTTTTGCTACATCTGGATTCTCTGGTGTTAGACGTTAATAATCATAGAAGAGGTTTCGAGTACGGTGGGGAATTGGATTTCGTATCACCCATTGTGGAACGAGAGAGTTAGAGAAGAGAGTTTGAGAAGATGCAACGAATCGTAAATTCACCAAAATCAGCCGCCCTGATTGCCATCACTCTTTGTCTGTTGACCGCGTTGCCAGCGTGGGGGCAGGTGACGATCACTCCAGCGATGCGAAAGGCCGAAAACGCTCTGCGTGTGAAAATCACTCGGGCAGGTAACTGGTTTGCTCAGGGGAAGATCGACGAGTCGGCCGATTTGGTCGAAGAAGTTCAAAAGGAATTTGAAGAACAAATGAAGGGAGCAGATCAACAACAGATCGCTCTCTACTCCAAAGTTTACAACATGCTGAAGAAGGCGCATGCGTTGCTTGAACTGGAGGGAATTGAACTGGCTGAATTGAAGGCTCCAATGGCTGCCAAGCCGATGCCCAAGCCTGTCGTTCCAGTCAAGCCGGGCGATGGCCCGGAAACCTTGACCGAAATGCCAGCCGGAAAGATTAGTTTCGTGAACCATGTGACACCGATTCTGATGGCGAAGTGCGGTAACTGCCACGTACGTCAGGCTCGGGGGATGTTCAGTATGGAATCATACGAAACCTTGATGAAAGGCCCGGATGCGGGCGTTGTCATCTTTCCCAAAGATCCGGCAGGAAGCCGAATTATCGAAGTCATCGAAGAAGGCGATATGCCTCGTGGGGGATTAAAAATTACGGATCTTGAATTGGCTGTCTTGAAGAAATGGATTGAGGAAGGAGCTGAATTTGATGCGGACGATCCTAAAGAGCTTCTGGTGGATCTTAATCCCAATGCCAGCGTGGGAGACTTGCCGGTCGTTAAGCCGATGAAGTCAATAGGGACTGAAACGGTTAGTTTCAAAAACGATATTGCTCCTATTTTGGTCGCCAATTGCGCCAGTTGTCATGGATTTGGAGATCGGCCATCAGGACGATTTGATTTAGCCTCCTTCAGTGCGATGATGCGAGGTGGTGAAAATGGTCCACCCATACTTCCTGGGAACCCAGATGAGAGCTTTCTTGTCAAGAAACTGCTGGGAACAGGCGGTGGCCAACGGATGCCTCGTGGGCGAGATCCATTGGATGATGCTCAGATGGAGTTAATTACGACTTGGATTCAAGAAGGTGCGACGTTTGATGGGTTCGACTTCACATCCAACATTAGACGAGTCGTTGCGATTGCCGTGGCTGAGAACAGCACGCATGATGAATTGGCAGCACAGCGGACAGCCTTGGCAGCATCCAATTGGAATCTTGCCATGCCAGGTATCAACCATGCGACAGCCGACACAACTAATTTTCACCTGCTCGGTACACAGACGGAAGCTCAGTTGAAGGAGTTTGGTACGCAGGCTGAGGAGATTGCTAAAAAGGTTTCTCT
>CALKCC010000215.1 GCA_938082855.1 uncultured Pirellulaceae bacterium
CCTCGGTCATGAAGATCATCCAACAAGGCTGAGATTCCGCGATCGAAGTAGGGCAGGTGATCGCGAGCGTTTTCAAAATTAGTTCCGTGAGGCTGACCGTGCCAGTCCCAACGCCCGTAATTGACGGTAACCGTGCGTACACCCGATTCCACCAGACGTCTGGCAGCGATCAGGTCATGATTGTGCAAGTGTGACGCGTCGCCATAGCCTGCCTTATCGTACGAACCTCCGCCGTAACGTTCCAGAGTCCGCTCGTCTTCCTGGGTGATATCGAGAGCATCCGCCAGTTTACTGGACGTAAGAATCCCCAATGCCTGTTCCGTAAAGGCGTCCACACCATCGAATTCCGAGATCTGTTCTGCTTGTCGTTTTAGGCTATCCAGACTAGCCAATAACTGAGCGCGGCCTGAAAACTGTCCGGCCTGTATACCTTGCAATGTCAGACTGTCAGCTCCATCTGCAATCGGAGCAAAGGGAGCATGTGCCTTACCGAGGAATCCGGACGGGCCTAAACGCCCCCAACCACCGGACTTCATCCGTGGCGTCATGGTAACGAACGGAGGGACACCTCGTTGAGCGTGCCCTTTTAACTTGGAAACCACACTACCCAGACAAGGCCAGCCACCGACCGGTTGATTTGGCGAAAAGACTCGGCCCGTTAGGCACTGGTAAATATCATGACGGTCCACTGCACCGTAAAGGGAGCGGATCACCGAATACTGATGAGCACGAGCAGCCAACATTGGCAAATGCTCACATATTTGAAAGCCCGGCACGGTGGTTGAAATAGGAGAGAATTCACCACGGATCTCTTCTGGAGCATCCGGCTTCATATCAAACATATCAAGATGAGGAGGCCCGCCAGCCAAGAATACCATGATGTTGGCTTTGTGACCGAGTCGTCCTCGGTTCGCTCCCTGAGCCTGCAATAACTGCGGGAGTGCCACGCCTCCCATGGCCATACTTCCTATTTGGAGGAAGTTTCGACGAGCGAGACCGTCACAAAAAGTATGGGCTTTGCGTTTCACTTGAGAATTCCCAAAATGATTGAATTCGTACTGCTGTCTCTATCTTACCAAAAGTCTTTTCGGCATGACTATAGAATTGGCTTCAGGGTTACTCCTGAAACCCCTGAGATGGGGGAGGATTGGTAGGCTGCGAACCTGAAGGAACTCCCCCTTGAATCCCCCAATGCCCGCTCCCGCCTCCAAAGGTGGGGCCAATCATGCCTCCATTAGTCGGCGTAGGGTGATTAAGTAAACCCGCACTTCGCAGTAATGATTCAATTTGGCGATGCACTGTAGCTTCTGCATCTATAACTAACCCGCCACCAACAATTTGAATCGTATTCCGGTATCTGCCAGTCCACGTACCAGGACCAATTTTCTGTTTGATCACCCGAACTAACTCACGCATTGTCATACTTGCCTGAGTACCATACGACGTAACACTGTAGGTGAGTGAAGCAGGGCGAGTACGATTCATATTCCCCGTAGAAAAAGTATCCCCTGTGGATACGATTCCAGCTTTGGCTTGTTCGATAGCAAGGCGACCTTTGCTGGCTGACATCTTTCCAAGAATGTTGATGCGGTAAAGGCGAGTTACAAACGAACCGCCAAAACCACCTGAAATATCCGCATGCAACTGCTGACTGGAAAGCGTTCTTAGAAAGTCGTAAATACGTTCGGTAATTTCCGGCGTTTGCGAAACCACCAAAGTATTGCTCGTAAAGGAGATCGAACCAGGGCCTCCTACTTCTTCCCAGGATTCCGGACTGATGTGCCGCGTGATCGCTTCGATGAGTTCATCAGCGTCCTGACCAAACCCTGTCTGATCGACAGCTACCAGATGGCGATCAACACCGAGTAACGAAGGAACGGTATACACAACCGAAATCAGATCTGACTCCAGTGCTTCATATGAGGTAATCCGAACCAATTCAGGCTCGACAACAAACGTCAGGTCATTTTCTGCAAGGATCATTCTTAAAGCTGAACGACAAGATACCCCTTGGTAGTTAACTGTGACTGGCGTGTCCGATCCAATTCCGATCTCATCCAGGCGACGCGTATCAAGCGTAACCGAAATATTCAAAGCCTGTTGTATAAAGGACGCAACGTCACTGAGCGGAGTATCCACAAACTCCAGATTGACCTTCGTGGATAACCGAGCGTTGATGTGCTCACGTTGCGCTCGGACTTTAGCGGTTTCGCCAACCCGCTGCATGATGACACTCGTATCATCGCTCACCAGTAACCGTGCCCAACCGTCATAGTCTAAATCTAATGTGACATCCGCCATCGGATCGTCAACCACTTCAATTCCCGCCGGCTTCGATTGCTTTGAGCTACTACCACCAAAAGGGTCGTCACTTGCTGGAGAATCTGCAAACGGATCGTCTGTGCCGGGTCCTCCGGCGAACGGATCTTTGTGTTTCGCGTCGTCCACAAACGGATTGCCCTGATCCGCCTTGTTACGTTTCAAGAGTTTCGGTCTTCTAGGATCGGCAAAAGGATCCTCGTCTTGTCCTCTTACATCGCTTATACCAGACGTCAGCGCTAACGCTACCAAAACCACTGTCATTAATGACTTCATAAATTCGCTGTCCTTGACTAACCACACTCCGGCGCCTGATAAGATAGGCAAACCTGTTTCCACTTATTATTCGCTCAATTGGCAAGAATTCAACCATTAACTCGGGCACTGTTCAGTCGACTTCCAGCTTCTGGTTTACAGGACACCTCTACAACGCTGGTATCGAGTAAAATGAATTCTCTGAATTACCGTTCCTGAATGTGTCTCCGATTGAGTTTTTCTTTATGTCTAATTTCAAATTATGCCTTAACGCCAGTACTATCATGACCACAGACATCATGACGCAGATTGATGTCGCTCAAAAAACCGGATTCGTGGCTATCGAACTTTGGTTTGATCACATCGACGATTTTGTTAACTCAGGGAAGGGGAGTGTCGAGGATATTCGTCAGGCGTTAGATGATAACGGTCTGGCCGTGCCGACTTGCATCTATTTGGGAGATTGGTTCGACACGGAAGGAGAGGCTCATACAAAAGCAATCGATGAAGTCAAGCGACGATTAGCAATCGCAGCAATCATTGGAACGCCTCATGTCATCGCTGGCCCTCCCGGGGGCAAAGCCTGTTATGATACCGGCGCGAGACATTACCGTGAGCTACTTGAGCTAGGCGATACGTTTGGAGTCAAACCCGCGATGGAATTCCTTGGGTTTGTTGAGCAGTTAAATACGATCGAAGATGCCATGGAAGTGATGGAGAAGAGTGGCCGTAGCGATGCAACTACCGTGTTGGATCCGTTCCATATTTTCCGAGGTGGAGGAAGTGTAGAATCGATTTCCAAATTATCCGCATCTCAAATCGCTGTGAGTCACTTTAACGACGTACCTGCTGAGCCAGCGCGTGAAATACAGCACGACAAAGATCGCGTTTGGCCAGGGGATGGGTGCTTTGACTTATCCCGTTACCTACAACTCATCAGCGAGACAGGCTATGACAGCTACTTATCGCTTGAGCTTTTCCGAGAAGATCACTGGGCCGCTGACCCTTACGAGGTCGTTGCCGAAGGATTTGAAAAAATGCAAGCTGTGGTGAACGGCTAGTTATTCTTCCACTGTTCGCCGAGTGGGCCACCGTCACGACGGTCACCAAGTCGGTTGTAAGTGATGTAATCGATGTTTTCGCTCAGGAACTGAACGCTTCCATCGACTAAGACGAACTGAGCTCCACCCTTGTGCTGAGACTTGAAGCCCTGGCTTGTTGACCAGTTTCTGAAATGGGAACAGCTGTGTGGATTTAACGGAGGGTTCGCGTTAGCCCAGGAAAACCCCGGTTCGCCAATCCCTACAGTGGGATAATTGATCGGACCAGTCGTAGCTGTCCACATCGAGTTAAAATGCATCCACCCCTGAGGGTAAATATCCGATTTTTGTGGCAAGATTTCACCCACCATAATGACCTGACTTTCACCGTCAGATACATCCCGAAAACGAGCAGCCCAGTGACCACGAACAAAGACACCTGATGCTCGGAATCCACGAGCTCCGTTCCCATGATTATCATGTCCTGTCTGAAAAATATTCCCTGGATAGTTCGGACACATATTTCTAAAGGAGGACATTCGCTGAGCACCAAGGCTCACGCTGTAGGTTGAAATAGCGGGGTCGATATCAAAATTTGCTCGGTGTACGTATGGATCGACGTCTGCGGTAGGACAAATGAGCACCGGGAGAATTTCAGACCGGAGTGCGCGACTTCGGTCTAGAGTTACGGCATGGGTAGTTTCAAATAAAGACCAGCGATTATAAGCTCCACCAAACGGCGGGCCTGTGTTTCCTGTTTTCTGTCCCGAAATGGTGAAATTCAGCGAGTCATAAAGAGGATCAAGTTCCAAAAATGGAAGTAATTTCACCCACACAGAACCGTGAGAGCTACCCGTCCAAGTCAAACCGTTGTTGGACTGACGATTCCAAAAATACATCCCATTAGGCGGAAGGCTGGAGTACGTATTGTGATATGTACGCATAGCCAAACCGATCTGTTTGAGATTGTTACTGCACGACATCTTTCGCGCCGCTTCCCGAGCAGCGGAAACTGCAGGAAGCAACAACGCTACCAAGATACCGATGATTGCTATTACGACTAATAATTCCACCAACGTAAATGCAGAGCGATATTTAGTGTTTTTCACGGTTGCCTTTCCTTCGATGATTCGTCTGTGTTATCCATCCAATCCAGCTAGCTTGCTGGATGAACCGGTCGTTCGACAACCGCCTATGCAGATATAAGCACTAGATACCCGTCCTTTGCCAAATGACGACAAAGACAAATATACAACAAACCTCGTAGAAAACCTAAGACGCATCAACAGCTGTTGATACGTCCTGAAATCGCAGGTGTATAGCTTGAACCTTGGAGCTTAGTTATTCTTCCACTGTTCGCCGAGTGGGCCACCGTCACGACGGTCACCAAGTCGGTTGTAAGTGATGTAATCGATGTTTTCGCTCAGGAACTGAACGCTACCATCTACTAAGACGAACTGAGCTCCACCTTTATGCTGAGACTTGAAGCCCTGGCTTGTAGCCCAGTTCTTGAAGTGAGAGCAGTTACGTGGATTCAATGGTGGATTTGACTGATCCCAAGAGAATCCGGGATCGCCGACTCCCACTATGGGAAAATTAATCGGCGCGGTTGTTAGTGACCAGGTCGCGTTCGCATGGCCCCA
>CALKCC010000216.1 GCA_938082855.1 uncultured Pirellulaceae bacterium
TTGGCGGATTATCCCATCAGATGATAAGTGGTATCGCAATCTACTCGTGGCGAGAATCATATTTATGACGCTCGAATCGATGGCGCCGCAATACCCAAAGCCGAAATATGATCTCTCCGACATTGTTATTGAATAGAGGAATAGCCCCATGGCAAATAAACTTGATCGCCGAGCCCTGATTTGTCTAGCGGGTGCGGGACTGGGGGTGACCGCAACTGCTTTCGGCCAGGATGATTTCAGACCCAAGGTTGATAATCCAAGAGCCACAGACGGTGACTCTAAGTTTGAACCCAAGTGGGATGAATATCTCACTGTGACAGTAGGCAATCAGAATGCTGATATTAATGGGATGGATGATAAAGCCATTCAGGCTGCCGTAGATTACGTAGGTCGGGTTGGTAAAGGCACGGTCCACCTATTGCCTGGTAAATTTACGTTACGCAATTCAATTCATCTGCCATCACGGATTCGCTTGCTTGGAAGCGGAGATGATACCGTCGTGACAAAGTTTGCGTCCCACTCGTCAAAAATAAGCGAAGATTCGGATTGGTATGACCAAGAAATTACACTTGAGCCGGGTCACCAATTTCGTGTGGGTGATGCTGTCTTCATCCAAGCGACCAATTCAAACAATGGAAGTCAAGAGAATATCAAACGAATGCTCGTAGCAAGGCAGGGGAATCGCTTCAAATTGAATGACGGTTTAAGGAAAAATATCTGGCTGAGTGGTAAGCCAAAGGCGACTAGTGTTTTTCCGCTGCTTACAAGTGAATACACTGAGGATGTGGTTGTTGAAAATCTGGTGCTAGATGGAAATGGCAAGAACAACGTAAACATGAACGGCAATTATGGTGGTGCTATATTCCTACAGGATTGCAATCGGTATACGTTCCGGGGTGTCACGACTACGAACTACAACGGGGATGGGATCAGTTTTCAAATTTGTCACGATGTGGTAGTTGAAAATTGCAAAAGCTATGGCAACGCTAATCTGGGTGTCCATCCGGGGTCCGGTTCGCAACGTCCCGTAATCAAAAACAACCGGCTTTACGATAACCAGATCGGTATCTTTTGGTGCTGGGGTGTACGCTATGGCCTCGCAAAGTCGAACTACATCAAAGACAATTCGAACTACGGCATCTCAATTGGCCATTGTGATACCGATAATGTGATGATCGACAACGACGTCATCAATAGCGGTAAGGTAGGGATCTTATTTAGAGATGATGCACGCGGTAAAGACTTCTGGGCTAATCGAAATGTCATTTCAAATAACCGAATCATCAACAGCGGTGATGAGAATGGTGTCGCCATCAAATTGGATGGGCAGACAAAAGATACTCAAGTCTTCGGTAACGTCATCAAAGAAGATCGAGGCGTTGCCAAACGCACTGGTATCGAAGTAAGCGCTGGTGTTGGCAATGTTCGAATGCAAGATAACAAGATAGATGGGGTCTTGAAAAACGTCATCGACAATCGCAAATAGATTTCGAGGGACTTACTGGTATTTCTCGAACCAACCTGTAATGTAGTCGAGTTTCATCCAAATCCGGCTTGGCCTAGCGGCAATTGAATGGGATGACTTAGGCACACGAACCAACATGGTGTCTACCTGATGAAGCTGTAAGCCCTGGTAAAATTGCTCAGCCTCGGTGATAGGCGTGCGCCAATCTTCTTCACCCGTCATGAGCATCGTTGGGGTGGTGACTTTATCCACGTAGGATAGTGGAGAACGCCTGCGATACTCATCGGGAGTTTTAGTTGGCGGACCGTCAAACCAGTACTTCGTGAAATTGATATAGCCGTCGGATGTATACGCAAGTGTCTCCCAGTTGATGACAGGCTTCTGAGACACAGCTGCGCGAAATCGGTCGGTTTTACATACGAGCCATGCCGTTAAAATTCCGCCACCACTACCACCGGTGACATACAACCGATTTTCATCTGCCGAATAATGTTTTATCGAATGATCAACTGCCGACATTAGGTCTTCGAAATCGCCTTGCTGCGGATAGTCCTTATTGATGAGTTGCGCGAACTCTTCACCATAACTCGTTGACCCACGAGGGTTCGTATAGACTACGAGATAACCTCTGGCTGCATACAATTGGGGTTCCATGGCAAACCGCGAGCCATAGTTGGCAAACGGACCACCATGAATCTCGAGGATTAATGGATATTTCTTCGCGGAATTCTTGGGATCGTAATTCGGAGGGAATACGACCCAGCCATCTATTGGTTTCCCATCAAAACTTGATTTGTAGGTGAAACGCTCTACCTTTCCGACTTGGTGTGACGCAATGAAAGACGCGGAGCAGTCGGAAATGATGGTCCGTTCACTGTTTTTCATGACGGAGATCTCAGGAGGGCTATTTAGGGATGATTCCGGATATGCAATGGCTCCCTGGCTACTGACGCTAAATGTCCCACCCTGGTATGGGCGTCCGATCGAGATTCCACCGACGTTTTTACAAATAGTGGTAACTCGCCGATCGGCAGGCTGGATGGTCGCAATGTGACCGACCCCATGATCGTCGTACTGAAAGTGGATTTCATACGGAGTCGTCCACTTCAGCGAATTAACGCTTCGGTCGAATTCCTGTGTAAGACAATTCAGGTCTGTAGTTTTAAGGTTGTATAGGTAAATATCAGATTGCTGATAACTGGAACCATCGTCGGCATAACCTGTTAATGCTACATATTCGCCATTCGGAGAAATTGCTGGAGAGGAAAGAGGGCCGTTGAAATCCGTCAATTGTTTTGGAGATGGTTTCTCAGCGTTGACGTCCAAAGAGTGTAATTGGCTCCGTCTGGGGGAATATTCCCAGTCTGGAATCAAGGTGCCAGTAAACAGAATTGTAAGGTCATCTTGCCAGACGAAGGGCCCAGTATGGGTGTATGGTTCTTTCGTAAGTTGTCGAGTTTGTGCTGTGATTAAGTCATGACAAAATATCTGCGCGTAGCCATGCTTCAAGTAGCCCTGACCGTCACGACGATAAATAGGGCGTTGGATTTCGATCACAGAAGGCGCCCACTGTCCGCGTTCGGCTTCTTCACGCACTGGAACGAGCCGTTGCTGGGGAGTGTTTACGAAGGCGCTGTAAACTAGTTTTGTGCCGCCTGGATTCCATGAAAGATGGCTTGGAAAGGTATCTGTATCTAGCGTCTGCTTAATACGCTTTCCGCCTGCAAACAGAATGGCAATACCTGTTTGCTCGCCTCTTTTATATGCAAGGGCGAAGTATTTGGAGTCGGGCGACCAGGCCGGCATGCCCTGGTAACCTTTCCGAGCCGCAAGTTCATGCGTCGTGCTGGTCGCAAGATTGTGAATGATAAATGTACTAGTGAATTTATCGGTTGTTTCATCTGCTTCGACACGTTGATATAGAACCCACTGTCCGTCGGGTGATATTACCGGCGCCTTAGCATAGGCTAAATCAAATACATCCTCTCCGGAAAGGATCTTGGCTTCTGTCGCTACCGTCAGACCTGGACCAAAATAGGTTGAGCAGTAGAAGAGAAGAATCAGAGATTTGGCCATTTGAGTTTTATTTGTCATTGAATTATCTTTCCGAGGCCTTAATCAAATCTACTTGTTCAACTTCGTTGTAGCGTTCAGCTTCTCGTTTAAGGATAGAAATAGCTTTGTCCAGCTGCCTGTCTTTGCCAGAGGGCATTTCTCCTGGAGAAGGCCAAATCACAACATTCGGAACCGCCCCATTCAATTCCATGTCCTGCCCCGTACTCATCAAGTACCAGCCACGGAAGGGAGTTCGTATGGCTCCAGCATCCATGATGCTACGAGAACCTGTGCTGATGACACTTCCTGACGTTGGTACGCCTACTACTTTTCCACGCTCCAAATATTTGATCGCGTGGCTAAAGATCTCAGCGTTACTATGACTGTTTTGATTGCACAATACGATGATGGGCTTTGACCATGTTGCATAGATAGAGCGATCCTGAGGATATCCACGGCCGCCATCGCGAGGTTTCGTAATAGCGTGACGCGGTTGAGTCAGAATCGTTAGTAAATGGTCGGTCGTAAAACCTCCGCCGTTTTCCCTTACGTCAATCACGATACCGTCTTTGCCATGAGCAACTTCGAATAACTCCCGTTCGAAACGGTGGAAGCTTGTCATATC
>CALKCC010000217.1 GCA_938082855.1 uncultured Pirellulaceae bacterium
AATTTGAAGTCACTTGTGCGAGTATCACCTCAAGAAATCACTTTGGAGTCGATGATCCGAATATCTGATAGCCGCAGGCCAGTGCATCAGGTGCAATTGGTGGTTCCTCAAGATCTGGTCATTCGACAATTAAGCGCACCCGGGTTAGTCGAGTGGGCAGAAGATGAATACGATGCCATCATTGGTAAGGCAAAATTGGTCACCGTGCTATTAGGGCAGGGGATACAGGGCGGCTTCAACGTGATCCTGGAAGGGAAGTTGGAACGCAAATTGGAGAATATGACGACCACGGTTCCTTACCTGGCTGTGCTAGGTGTCCAGTCACAGTATGGTGAAACCGTATTACTATCGGACCCTTCGTTTGATGTGGAATTGCTAGATGTTCAGCAGGGTGAGTCTGTTGCCATGGCCTCCATGTTTGGGTGGTTGCGATCCAATCAACGTCCTTTGGCTCGCACGGCCTTGAAATTCCGCGGCCCTAACTACTCCGCGAAATTCCAGCTGATACCGCGTGATGCCAGTGTTAATTGCCGTACGTTTACAAACGTGCATGTAACAGACCGTGCTGTCGAAGAGACGATCTTGCTGGAATACACTGTGTCGAATGCCGGTGAGCGTAGTTTCTCATTTCGATTGCCAAAGTACATGAAGGGGAAATCGATTATTTCCGCTCAGTACGTGCAGCGAGTGGTCTGGGAAGACGAAGCAGAGGATTCAGATTATGTGACCGTTCGTTTGTTGCTTGAAGATGAAGTTCTCAATGAATATCGAGTCTTAATTCAAATGGATCGCCAATCCGGCGAAAACACAAGATCTCCAATTCCTGTCATCCTTGGGGAAAATGTAGGAGTGTTGGGGCAATTTGTCTCGCTAGAAAGCTCAGGGGATCAGATCAGTGTTGAAGATCTGGATCAGGACGGCAACCAGCTTGGTGGATTTGAACGATTGAACCGCCAGTCTGTTCAGTGGCGAGATGTCACGGCTGTACTAGGTGACCGAATTAGCGAAGCGTTTGTCGTGACCGCACAGGATCCTACCGCAGTGGATATTCTGTACAGCGTAACGAGCAATAAAGTCCTGAATCGGGATGCAGCAAAGATAAGGCTCGCTACTACCTATGTGGCAGTTGATTTTGCAGGGACGTACCGAGCTAAGCTTGAGCTGCTTGTGGACAATCAAACCGAGCAGTTTCTTGAAGCAACATTGCCGGAGGGTGCACAGTTATGGGCCATTTCGGTAGCAGGAGATCCCGTTAAACCGATCAAAGGAGTGTCGGACCGAGATTTGAAAGTTCCGTTGGTTAAAACAGAGGATGGGGAATTGTCCTATCTCGTTCAGATTCATTATGCGGGTAATGTCGGTGGTCAGCTCGAACAATATGGAAAGCTAGAGACGCTTCCTATTATCGGAACAAAAAATATCGTTGCTGATGGTAGTACATTTGTGAAGCTTTATCTGCCGAAGGACCGGCGTTGGTTTGGATTCGATGGAGCCGGTGAGTTGATCGCTAGAACGGACGAAAAGATGGGGTCCGTGCTTAAGTCCAAACAGAGTTTGGTTATCAATCAGGAAATTGGTGAAAAACTACGGCGTGCAAATCAATCTTCCAATCCCTATGAGAAAATCCGCTTGTTCAATAGCTTAAAGTCCGAAACGGATGTGAATAACTATGCGACGCAAACGGAGGTTGAATCGCGGAATGGCCAGCAAATTCAAGAGCTGAATAAGCAAGTGGATGAGTTGGTGCAGCAACCTCAAGGGGAGATGGGAGAGATCGAGCAACTCTTCGATAACCGTAAACAACTTAATCAACGATTCTTGGAGCAGGCGAACGATATTACCAATAACGCAGTTAATCAATTGGGCAATAATTTTGATGTGCCCGTTGAAAATGCCCCCAGTGAAGACGAAGAAGCGGCTGCTGAATCACAGTTTAAGAAGGGGTGGTTTGAAGGTAATGGACTCATCCGGGAATCCAAGAAAGAAGAAGATGGTAGTGCGAAGCGTTTATACAAAGGTAACACGCAGAACTTCAAGACTCCCGCAAGTAAGCCGTCTTCCGGGCAAGGCGGCCAGGGTCAGGATCGAGGTGAGCAACAGCAACGCTTAAATCGAAATGAATCCAGCCAGCAGCGAATGCAACAACAATTGCGTCAGTATCAGATGCAACAAAAACAGTCCTTGGATAACCGTAATCCTGTGGATAAATTCCGTTCTTCCTTTGGTAAACCACAAGTCACGGATTTTGAAGACCAAATGGTTGAGGGAGGCATGGACTTAGGCGGCGACATGTCCGGTGGCATGGCTGGTATGAATCGAAGAGGCCAGGCTCCGGGCGGCATGGGCGGTGCCATGGGAGGTTTCGGAGGCGAAATTGCTCAGAACGGTTCTGGCGGAAGGGCTCCCGAAGTTATCGATGGCGTTTCAGCACTAGATGGAAAACGTGATCAGTCGGGACTAATGTCTCACGCAGAGGCCACTGGGTTTGCAAGTATCGCAGGTTTTGAGTTTGACGAAGCCAGTCTGAATAACGAATTTGATCAATTTGAATTGGAGTTTATTGCAGCGACCAAGGAGTACGATTTTTCAGCCCAATATGTCAGTCATTCATTGATAGAGACGCTACTGAGAGTTGGAGTGGGATTGGGCGGTATTTTGGTAATTTTGATAGGCAGTTGGTTAATCCGCGCGGCCTCCCGTAGTACTTGGTTGGTAGGATTTGTAGCCGTTTGTTTTCTGCCAATAAGTCTGTTTATGATTCTCCGTTGGGTTTTCCCAGTGTTAGGCATCGTTGTTTTATTGGCTTCACTCAGCTGGTTGTTGAAACTCCGCTTTTCTCGCTCGACGCTAAAGGCTGCCTAGAGACTTCTCTGAGAGGGTTTAGATCTGCCTTTATGTGAAAGTCTGATTTCATTATCTTATAGGGGAAAGAAGAATTCTCCTATGGCACAAGAAGTATGAGTGACTCCCCTCCAGAACAAGACCCATCGACGCCAGAAGCTGCGAAGGTCGCTGATTTGTCAGATTACAGCGCTGTGTCCCGACGGCATCGTCCGGATTTTCTTACCGTGCTCTTAGTATGTGTTGCCGGTGTGCTTGCAGTGGTATGGGGCTTAATGGGGATCTCGCCGTCACTGACTTCTGAGATTCGAGTATTGCAATCTCATCCGAGTCACCGCTGGACCGCCGTAGATTTGGAAATCAAAAAATACATTCCTGAACATCTACGGGATTTAATCGGTGCGACGGATGGCGAATTAGAGGCTATGGACGATCCTCATGAAGTGCGGATAACAAATGTTCAGGTGGTTGATGTTGATGGCGATGGCGTGAATGACGTGCTTGTTTGTAATGCGTCACAGAATACGGTCATTGCTTATACGTATGAAGGTAAAGAACCGATTGAACCTGACTTTGGTGAGGATGTTTCCGTGGAGGAATTACAGGCTCAAATGGCAAGGTCGGCTGAGACCAATGGCATGGAGTATCTGTGGAAGGAGACGTTGATTGGTGACTCGATGGTTGCACCGGCACATGCGACCGTCGTTGATATAAATGGGGACGGCATGTTAGACGTCGTCGTCTCTGTGTTAGGTAATATCATGCCATCGGATGAACTCATCGGTGAAGTGTTGTTGTTTCTTAAGACAGAAGAAGGCTACGACCGCCACGTATTGCTGTCGGACGTGCGTCGGGTTGCAGATGTGCAGCCCGGGGATTTTGATGGCGACGGTGATCTGGATTTGGCAGTAGCCGTTTTCGGTTACGCTCGAGGTGGCGTGCGGCTTCTTGAAAATTTAGGTGATCTTGAATTCCGAGATTCATCGCTGTTGGATCGTCCGGGTGTGATCCATGTACCGGTACATGACTATGATCTGGATGGAGATCTGGATATTGGGGCGATTGTCACACAGGATGAAGAAGAGGTTTGGGCATTAGAGAATGACGGCTCAGGGAAATTCAGCCGGCGTATTCTCTACGAGACAGATAATTATGATGTTGGTGGCGGAGGGCTGGTTGCTGCGGATCTCGACCAAGACGGGAAAATGGACTTTTTGATGAGCCAGGGGGATAACCTCGAATTTGGCCACGGTTGGCCGATGCCTTACCACGGTTGTGTTTGGCTACGCAATCAGGGCGACTGGACGTTTGAAGCAGAACTAATTGGTAAGTTAGGCGGAACCTATGCTGCCTCTCCATCCGATGTGGATGCCGACGGAGATTTAGATGTGGTGTTGGTTAGTATGTCCAACGACTATGCTAACCCTCAAAACCCAAGCGTGATCTGGGTAGAAAATGAAGACAATCAGTTTAATAAGCAGCACCTGATAGCTCGTCACCCAGTGGAGCTCATTACGGTGGATTGTGGTGATGTGGACGGCGATGGTATCGATGACATCGTTGCGGGGCAATTTAGAATCCCCCTTAGCGTCGTGCCGGATCATCCTGTCCGACTATGGTTCAAGGAGAAACTCTAATGCGTTGGAATCAAATCGTTCTGACCGTGGTTGTGCTTGGATTAGTTGCGCAGATCGGTTTTCGATACCAGGAAAACGGTGGTATGCAAGCTCCGATCGTATCCCGAGTACACAAACTGGAGACAGGCTTTCGGGATGCAGTTAGGGAGTTAGAGGACTCGCACGATGTAACGGATGTTAAAGCCTGGGTGGAGTTGGGAGAAATCTACACGACGTTTGCTTTAATGCCCGAAGCAGAGTATTGTTTTCGGCGAGCTCTAAAGGTTGGGGACTTGGATCTTGAACAGCAATTCAAGTTTGGAATCTGTCTTAGTCGCCGAGGGAAGCTTGAAAAGGCGATTGCGATTCTGAAGCCCGTTGGTGCGTCGAGCCATTCATTGGCGTCGCACGCTAATTTGCAGATAGGATTGGATTACTTACGGCTAGACGATCGAACAAATGCGGAGATCTTTTTTCGATTGACCGAAAGCGATGAAATTGCAGACTTTGCATTGTCGAGAATCCTTATTCGTGATGGCAGAGCTGAGGAAGCAGTTGCGATTCTTGCGAAGCTAATCGAACGTAGTCCGAATTCGATGCGAGCCCATCAAATGCAGGGATGGGCTTACGAGGCGTTAGGTAACGCAGAAGAGGCACGGAACTGCTTCGATCGCTCAATGCATACCTCGGAGATGATTACGATTCACCCCATCTCGCGGGATTGGGATGAACAAACGGTTAATAAGATGGGAGCTGCAGTCCCGTTGACCAAAAGCACGAATGCGTTGGAGGCAGGCGATACTAGTACGGCGATTGTCGAAATTGAAAAATCATTTGAGTTGTTAGACCCGTTATGGCGACCAGCGTACGCAATACAAGCGGCTTTGTCTTACCTAAAGGCTGGCGAGCCGGATACGGCGTTACGATATCTGAAACGCTGGCTGATTCGAGATGGCGAATCGGCATATCTGTGGGAGTTGGCCGGAGATTGCTTTTTGGCGAAAGAGGAATTTGGCCAAGCAGAGGCTGCCTGGGAGAGAGGGCGAGTGGTGCGAGCAAGCAAGACGGTACAGGCTAATGCAGAGTGTTGTCGTAAACTATCGGAACTTTACCAAACACAGGGCAGAATGGCGGAAGCCGAGTTATACCGTGGTTATCACTTGTATGAAAGCGGGCGGCTTCAATGGCGAGACAATAAGGTTCGCGAGGCGAATGAGCAATTGAGTGAGGCGGTTACTATTCTCAAAGATGACCCCCACGCTTGGTTTTTATTAGCGGAAGCTCAGCGAGCATTGAGTGATCGAACATCCGCCAAAGAATCCTATATGAAATGCCTTGCATTAGAACCTAATCATGGACGGGCATTGGTTGGATTGGAATTAGTTCAATGAATGACTGGCTACAGGTAGTGCAACGCCGAGTTCTGGTTCTGGTGGTTGGCCTGCTTGTCAATTTTTGGTTTTTGCCGCAACAGGTCACGGCTAATCTCGTGCTTTGTGTTTGTGCCGAAGAGTTTGAGTCGGCTTGGCAACCGTGGATCAAATATCGGAAGCAACAGGGATACGTCGTCGAAGTAATTCGCCCGATTGGCTCTGCTGCTGGAATTCGAGAGTCGTTTAAGCAACTGCAACAATCGCATGAGGTAGCTGCCGTTGTGCTGGTCGGTGATGCCCCTTCTTTTTCCAAAGGTAAATTTGGCGAGCGAACGGATTGGCATATACCAACGTTTTATTCACAAGCGAAGGTGAATGTACTGTTTGGTTCAGAGCCGGAAGTTGCTTCAGATTTGCCGTATGGAGATCTGAATGGAGATGGCATTGTAGACGTTCCTGTTGGCAGGATCCCCGTTGTGGACGCTCAGCAATTAGCCGGTTACGTCAAGCGTGTGCAAGAGTATGAAGAGGAGTATTCATCGGCTCCGGATAAACGTGATATCCACTTTGTGGCTGGTGTTGGTGGATTTGGTCCGGCGTTAGATGGTGTTTTGACATCGGTGACTCGCAAGTTTATAAGTCAGGGGATTCCGGGTTCATTCCGCGTGACCATGACACAAGCGAGTTGGCAAAGTCCGTTTTGCCCGGATCCGTTTGCATTCGGAAAGCACACATTGGATCGGTTGAACCAGGGAGGGCTGTTTTGGGTCTATATGGGGCATGGCCTACGGGATCAGTTAGATCGTGTCTTTGTACCCGGCGAGCAGCCAGTGTCTATTCTTCGGCAGCAAAATCTGAAAGGTATTGACGTTCAGGGGATGCCGCCGGTTTGTGTGTTTTTGGCTTGTTATGTGGGCGCTTTTGATTCACTGGACCCGTGTATCGGTGAACAGTTAATGCTGCTTGAACGGGGGCCCATTGCAGTTTACGCAGCCAGTCGCGTATCGATGCCGTATGCGATGAGTGTGATGGGCGATGGAATGTTGCGTCAATCATTTCGCTTGCGGGAAGAGGTGCTTGGAAACGTCGTTACCAATGCAAAGCGAAGCTTGGTAGTGCCTGCTCAGGCAGACCGTACAGCGAATCGAATGCTGCTGGATAATCTTGCAGGTACATTGAGCCCGGCGCCTCATCTACTGAAGGAAGAACGTGCGGAACATGCTCTGATGTTTAATTTACTCGGCGATCCCCTCTTACGGCTGAATTATCCTAGTGGAGTGAAATTGACTACTCCTGTAACAGCCCAAAATGGAAGTGACATTCAAATTGGCTTTCAAGCACCGGTATCTGGAAAGGCTATTCTTGAATTGGCCGCTGAGCGTGGTGTCCAGAGGTTTGTACCGATGCAACGTCAGGAATTCGATCCTGCGGCTGTGTCTAAATACACGGATGAATACCTGCAAGCTAACGATGCTGTGTGGCATTCAGTAGAGCGATCGGTAAACGCGTCCGAGTCGGTTTCGGTGAAAATGAAGGTTGAGAATGTAAGCCCCGGTTTTCAAACGATTCGGCTTTATCTACAGGGCGATCAACAAGTCTATATTGGCTCAAAACGTATTTACGTTAGCGACTAGAGCAGGCAGACACGTTGAATTTCTATTAGGATAGTCTTATTCCTGTCAGTCCCCAGTTCTCATAAATGGAGCGAAATGGGATTGGACAGCTTATAGATAATCGATCGAAAAGGTAGAGGCTCGGAATGAAAAACACGTTGTTTTGTGTTGTCATTTGCTTGTTGGCTCATGGGGTTCAAGCAGCTCCCAAAGTCACGGTGAAGATTCCTGAGACGGCTTTGGAACATCCCGTCGATGGACGACTTTATTTGTTTACTTCAACCGGCAATGGGGATCCTGTCTCCGGTCCGAATTGGTTTTCTCCGGAGCCGTTTTATGCGGTTGATGTAACGTTGGACGGAGGCGGCCTTGTTGAATTGAGTGGAGCGACTAGGGGATTCCCAGGGACCTTGGGAGAGCTTAAAGACGGAATGTATCGAATACAGGCTCTGTTCGACTTTGATGTCTACCATTCCAATCATGCCAATGGAGCGGGTAATCTCTATAGCGAAGTCCAGGAAGTTGATTGGACCGGAGACAATGCTCTGGAGTTCTCATTAAGTAAAGTAGTTAAAGGCGTGCCGTTTAAAGAGACCGAATATCTCAAGCAGGTTCGCCTTTACAGCCCTCGTCTTTCGTCTTTTTATGGTCGGGAAATCGTTCAGAAAGCTGCGGTTGTTCTGCCTCATTCTTACTTCGAATCCCCGGAAATACGTTACCCGGTGATCTACACGGTATCCGGATTTGGCGGCCTGCATGAGACGATGGGATTGCGTTTGGGAGGTGGAGGACCCGAACCGGCCGCAGGTGAGGTTGAGTTTATTAGGGTATTTCTGGATGGGCAGTGCAAATGGGGACATCATGTTTATGCAGATAGCGCAAAAAATGGTCCTCGTGGAGCCGCATTGATTAAGGAACTGATTCCGGAAATTGATAAACGGTATCGAACGGTAAATGCGAGTACTGCTCGGTTCGTTACCGGCCATAGTAGTGGTGGTTGGAGTAGCCTGTGGCTGCAGGTGAATTATCCCGAGACATTTGGTGGCGTTTGGAGTACGGCCCCGGATCCGGTTGATTTCCGCGATTATCAGGAGGTCGATTTATATGCCAAGAAACCACTGAGTCTGTATACGAATCCCGACGGAGATCGGCGCCCCTTAGCTCGCCGCAATGGGCAGGTCATGATTTGGTACGAAGACTTTGGTCGAATGGATGATGGGCTTGGTCGGGGCGGCCAGTTGAAATCGTTTGAAGCCGTTTTTAGCCCACTCGACAGTCAGGGAAGTCCTTTGCTGATGTGGACTCGAGATCGAGGAGATGTGATTCCCCGTACCGTAAAATACTGGGTGGAGTACGACATAAATCGACTCATTCAACGGCGTTGGCAGGCAGGGTTACAGGAAAAATTAGTAGGTAAAATCAATGTCTTTATGGGAACGGAAGATACGTTCTATTTGGAGGGTGCCTGTGAATTCCTGAAGCAAACGATGGAGTCATTGGAAAGCGACGCCGTTATCGAATTGCATGAAGGCCGGGATCATTTTAATTTGCTGACACAGGATTTGAGAGATCGAATTCGCAAGGAAATGTCAGCCACGTATTTACAGTATCACAGCATCGAGTAAACCATGATTAAGATAACTTCGATTGAATGTCATAAACTACTAGGCGCCACGGTGGATGGTGGATGGCCGGAAGGCCATGAACCGGAAGATGATCTGCATACACTTGTAGAGGTCCATACCGATGCAGGAATATCAGGAATCGGTAGTGTCTTTACAGGCTCTGCATTAACTCAGGCCGGTGTTGATTTTCTGAAACCGTTCTGGCAGGGGGCGCCGGCAGACGAACCGGAACGCGTAAGCGAGTTACTGCGTCAAAGTAGCTTTTGGCAGGGGCGAGGTGGAACGGTTGAGCATGTGATTTCAGGAATTGATATCGCTCTGTGGGATCTGTTTGGGAAGATTTGTAATCAACCGATTAAGAAGCTCTTTGGTGGTGTATATCGCGATAAGATCAAACCCTATGGTTCCATTCTGTTTGATCAGCCGGATGTGCTTGCCGAACGCCTCAAGGATACGGTAGCTCGTGGTTTCAAGGCAATTAAGCTCGGCTGGCGACCTTTTGGAAGAGTGAGTCGAAGCTTTGATGAGGAGTTGGTGCGGACGGCGAGGGAGACGGTTGGTCCCGATATTACCTTATTGGTGGATGCAGGGGGAAGTGAGCAGTTTTGGCCTCATGACTATAAATGGGCAATCAATACCGCACACATGTTAGCCGAATACGGCGTTGAGTGGTTTGAGGAGCCATTACCTCCGGATGATATTGAGGGTTATATCAAACTGCGAGAACATTCTCCCGTCCCAGTAGCCGGATGTGAAGTTCTGACACGCCGGCAGGCATTCATTCCCTGGATAGAACGGCATGCGGTCGACTTTATTCAACCCGATGCAACGAAATGTGGTGGATTGACTGAGGCCCGGCGAATCGCCTGGCATGCTTATGACCATAATGTTCGGTTTGTGAGCCATGGTTGGAACACGGCAATTGGTTTGGCAGCTGACTTACAGTTAGCAGCATCGCTGCCGGTTGCTTGGTATGTGGAATATCTGACGCCCGCGGCTTATATAGAAGATCTGGTTGTCGAGAAATTTAAGTTGGATGAAGAAGGGTTTTTGACCATACCAAACGGCCCCGGTTTAGGGATCGAATTGGATCGAGATGCCCTGGCGAAATTCAGCGGCGCCTAACCGAGTCGGCAGACAACCCAGAGAAAAGCCATTTATCTTCTTCACATTCTGGCGGTTTACCTCAAAATACAGAGTGAGGATTGATGGTGGACAGGATGGTCGCTGGTTCATTAGTTTGAACGAGAGGAAAGTCCGGGCTTCATAGAGTGCAATGGTCGGTAACACCGACCGGTCGTAAGATCAGGGATAGTGCAACAGAAAGTAAACCGCCCGCTTGCGGGTCAGGGTGAAACGGTGAGGTAAGAGCTCACCAGCACGTCAGGTGACTGACGTGGCTAGGCAAACCCCATTGGAAGCAAAGCCAAGCAGGAAAGAAGATGGTTTTACTGTCCGGGAGTAACTCGCTCTCGTTGATTTCCGGGTAGGCTGCTCGAGGTGGCAAGCAATTGTCATCCTAGATGAATGACCATCTCATCGCTTTAAGTGATGACAGAACCCGGCTTACGGTCCACCTCTTTCCTCTTTTTATCGTCACCAACTCCATGTTTCTAATTGAGAATGATTCATGTCTGAAGCCGTAAAGAATACAGACCAGCCGGAGCAAGAGCCACGAAACTCTTCCACGCTATTGCCTAAGTGGATTTTGGTTTTAGGCATACTGGCAGCAGGTGTTGTTTACATGTTCCAAAGGGGAACGCCGGTAGATCAGGCCATGTCCAATGCCGTTAGTGGTTTGTCGGTATGCTTCGTGTTGGGCGTGTATTGGTTGTGGTTTGTGTTCAAGGGGCCAGCTAGTGTGAAGGTTAGGCGAGTTTTCGGTTGGGGCTGCATTCTGGCTGTGGTCGCTTTAGCGGGCATGGTTCGCGTGACCGGTGTTGATGGCGCATTGATTCCCCAGTGGCAATGGCGTTGGGAGTCGGTTGCGGACAGGTCACTCGATGGAATCCAGGACTTAGTAGTGCCGGGGAAAGTGGATCTGAAATCCCTAGGGGATCGCTTGGATTTTCCTGGGTTTCTTGGGAAAGATCGACATCCGTTTGTTGCAGCTCAATGGAGTCAGGATCCAAATTCAGACACTGTAACTGAGTTGTGGCGTCAGGAGATAGGGGCAGGGTGGTCTGCTTTTGCAGCTGTTGGTGGTTTTGGGGTTACCATGGAGCAGCGTGGGGAACAGGAGATTGTAAGCTGTTACGATCTTGAATCCGGAGAAATTCGTTGGGCTCATGAAACGACAAGTCGGCATGAGACCATTTTAGGAGGTGTTGGTCCCCGAGCGACCCCAACGATTGATCGAGGCGTGGTGTTTAGTTTGGGCCCAACCGGAAACCTGCTCAGTCTTGATGGCAAGACAGGAGAAGTGCTTTGGCAGAAAGATATTCTTGCGATCGTTGGGTCGACGGCAAAGCAGGATACTGCCAATGTGGGGTGGGGGCGAAGTACCTCTCCCTTGGTGGAAGGTGACTTGGTGATTGTGCCAGGGGGAGGTCCCTCGGAAGGTCCTTTTGTTAGTTTGTTAGCGTTTCACCGAAAGACTGGGGAATTGGTTTGGAAAGGTGGTGCGGAACAGGTTAGTTTTGCGTCCCCCGTGATTTACACGATCAATGACAGGCAACAGGTGGTCGTTGTTAACGAAAGCTCGGTGGCAGGGCATGACTTTAAGACGGGGGAACAGATTTGGAAATACCCCTGGGCTGGTTCCAGTACGAGTCGTGCTAGTAATTCGCAACCGTTTTTGGCTGGAGAAGATCTGATCTTTATTGCTAAGGGTTACGGTCAAGGTGCGACCGTATTCAGAGTAGTCGGCGATAAAGGCGTAGAGATTTGGAAGAATCCGTCAATTGCACGAACGAAATATACGAATGCAGCCTTAGTTGATGGCAGAATTTACAGCTTATCGGATGGAATCTTGGAATGTGCGGATCTGGAGACCGGTGAGCGTATTTGGAAGCGAGGTCGGTTTAACCACGGGCAATTGTTGGTCGTCGGTGAACTAATATTGGTACAGTCGGAGGAAGGCGAATTACACTTCCTGAGACCAACTGACCGAGGGTTCGATACGTTGTATCAGGTTCAGGCATTACAAGATCGTTGTTGGGCCACCTTGACTCTCTATGACAACAAGCTGATCTTACGGAATTCTGAGGAAGTTGTTTGTTATCAGTTGCCCGTGCAGCGATAGATTGCGCATTGGGTGGACGTTCTTCCGGCAGGCGTGTGGGCTAAACGGATGAATGACAAGTCTGCTCGGCTACTGTACTAGATCTTTGTCGATGATCTGCAGTAGCTTCGAGATACAAAGCTTGTTCATGCTTGTGTTCAGGTCGTTGGCTTCCTGCATTAAAGCTGTGTGCAAGCTTTCGGGGAGACGTACGGTGATCATCTTGGTCTTCTCGCGGTCCACGAGATTGCGTTTTTGAGGACGGCTACGCATTTCTGCCAGGATGTGTTGGATTTCTACATATTCCGAAGTCGTCTCAAACTGACGTCGTTGTTCCGCCGTTTGGAATAGGCTGTAGATTAAACCGTCTACTCCCATGACCTGCTTAAAGAAAACTTCCCAATCACGCGCGGCTCTTGAGAGGCGTAATGCCTGCGTGACAGCTTCACGTCTTTGGTCGAGTGTGATTTGAGGATTATTGCTTTGGCTGGGAGACCAATTGTTGGAGTAATCAACCAATTCCTGTGGCTTTGGGCTATGGCTGGATTCGGTTGTGTCGCTCGAAGTTGTTGGTGGCGACAAATGCGGCTCGTTGTAATAACGTGGCCTGGGTTTTAGTGGTTGCCTAGATAACTGTTTGTCTTTGAATGCGGCTTTTGACATGTTTCCCCCCATTGGTAACGAATTTTATATCCAGCTTGCTGCGGTAATGCCCTATGGGTTACTTCATAGCCTTGGACTAAAGTGCAGTCCGGTCATTCCAAACAATCTGGTTGCTCCCAATGAAATGATTTTTCGGCCGTCCAGAATGTGTCGTAAGTCCTTTGTTTACAATGAGTTGCACCTTCTGTGGCGCGAGTGTCTGTTTTGCAGGCAGGTTTGGGTGGTGTTGAGGTGGGCATGCCGTGCCTAATTTGCGCGCAGGTGACTTTGTCGCATATGCCAAGTGTCCAGTTTGTGTTGGTTGTATGGAAATCGTCCTTGTTTTTGTGGGTGGTGAGTAAATTGCTAGCATTTTTCAGGGAAAACTGCAATTTCGAGGCGTCTGTATATTTGGTGATATGTACCTTTTAATAGGTATAGGGACCTACCGGTGGTGCATCTGGACCAAATGGTCTTCGCTAGCAAGGTCGGTAGTTGGATGAAAGCTACGGCATCGGAAAATCAACCAAGGATGACAGCATGACGAAATCACTAGACAGTAAATCTTTCTGCTGGAGTGCACGATGTGTGTTACTACTAACGGGCTTTATGTTTTTCCTCGAGTCTCCACTCAGTCTCACGGCTCAGGAGGGATTGGGAAAAGTGAAACAGGATGCCGTTAGCCGATTAGAACAGACGTCGGATTACCAGAAGGCTCGGGCTATTAGACAGTACCCGATTGGGGTCTTTGATTCGGGCACCGGAGGGTTAACCGTGCTTGAGCAGATCCTAGAATTGGATCAGTTTGATAACCGACGTCAGGCTTTGCTGGAGAAAGGGGATGGTCGCCGTGACTTTGCGAAGGAGGATTTCATCTTTCTGGCAGATCAAGCCAATATGCCCTATGGTAATTATCCGGTTGTCGATAAGGGAGCCGTCCTGGATGACTTGATTGTAAAGGACGCTGCCTTTTTGATGGGGCGTGAGCATTTCACAGTAGACAACCATCAAAAGCCGCTTCAATTAAAGGCTCCGGTAAAAGCCATCGTTATCGCCTGCAATACGGCCACCGCCTACGGTCAATTCGATATCGAACAGGTGATTGAAAATGCTGGACTGGATATCAAGGTTGTAGGTGTCATTGATGCTGGTGCCAAAGGAGCTGTGGAAGTTTTCCGAGATGGCAAACCTGGTTCGATCGCAGTCGTTCCCACGCAGGGGACTGTTCTATCCGGTGCTTACCCTAAAGCGATTCAGCGAAATGCAGATTTAGTGGGATTGGATAGAGAGATCCCTGTGTTTCAGCAAGGGGCCTTCGGTTTGGCTGGATCGATCGATGGTGCAGGAGAATTTGTTAATCGGGAGGCTACATCGGTTCGGGATGAATATCAGGGGCCATCACTGACTCACAAAACCGTGAAAGTACATGCTCAAATTCTTCCTCGTTATGGTTTCGATGCTCAGAACAACGGTCTTCTGGTCAAGGGGGATCCGAAGAATCCTGAACAAGTCCAATTGAACAGCCCGGAGAACTACATTCGCTACCATCTGGTGAGTTTAATGGAGCAGATTCGGCAAGCAGATAATGCTCAGCCACTTCGAGCGGTCATCTTGGGATGTACTCACTTTCCATTTTTTGAAACGACCTTCCGAGCTGAATTGAGCAGGCTGCGTGATTATCAGGAGAATGGACAGTATATCTATCGGGATGTCATGGCCGAGGAGATTCACCTGATCGATCCAGCATTTTATACAGCCCGAGAGCTTTACCAAAGCTTGGTGGAAGACAACCGGATGCGTAAGTCGCGTAATGGATCGAGTCAGGGTGAGTTTTACATCACTATTCCCTGCGATACGACGTCAGCCAAAGATCTCACTGATGCCGGTGGCTTTACTTATGAATATAAGTACGGTCGAACAGACGGTGTGGTTGAGAACGACTTTCGAGCCGTGCCTCTGGATCATCGTTCAACCTCTCAGGACGTACTCGAGCGACTACAGCAGCGAGTCCCTAATGTATGGAATCTGCTTTCACCTTCTTCCAAATAAAAAACCGGGCCCGATCTTCTTCGGGCCCGGTCATTTTTCAGAAGAATTTCAGCCTTTAGGCTGATTCGCTGAGTTCTTGTCGAACCTTGAGAAGCAGCTGCTTTGTTAGCTTGATCCCTTCCATTTCCGGTTTCTCGCGGCCTTCATACTCGATGCCTACGAATCCGTGGTAACCGTGGCTAAGAACGATTTTCATCATTTTGACGTAGTCCGTCTTAGTTTCATTACCGTTTTCATCGAAGTCGTGGCTCTTGGCACTAACAGCTTTAGCAAATGGCATCGTTTCTTCGACGCCCTTGTAGCGATCGTAGTCATGGAAATTTCCGAAGTCCGGCAAGGTACCGCAATTTTCCATACCGACTTTTTTCATCACTGAGGCTAGCCATTCGCCGTTGGATGAAAGTCCGCCGTGATTTTCAACAATCACGTTCATGTCGTGCTTAGCGGCGAATTCACTAATCCGACTCAGGCCATCGGCAGCCAACTCGAGTTGCTCGTTATACTCGCCAGCTGATGCTGCATTCACTCGAATGCTATGCCCTCCGAGGAACTTCGATGCCAAGACCCATTTATAGTGATTTTCGACAGCCTGTGTTCGCTTATTGCTGTCCGGGTCGCCTAAACGACCTTCCCCGTCACACATAATTAGATTGGTCGTTACTCCCAGATCATCCGCTCGTTTCTTGAGATCCTTCAGGTAAGCCATATCTTCAGCTTTGTCCTTAAAGAACTGATTTACATATTCGATAGCGCTGATGCCGAATTCCTGTTTGGTGACTTTGGCAAAATCTTCATTCTTAATTTTGCCGCCGCGAATAGCTCGGTGCAGTGACCATTGAGCTAGTGACAGACGAAACAAAGGCTTTTTCTTCTTCTTTTCGTTGGCAAAAGTTGGAAGGGCCGATGCGGTAACAGCTGCAGCAGTAGCAGTTTTGATAAACGCTCGACGAGTTGGATTGCTATGCATGGTTGGGTGTCCTCTTTACGATATTTGATTACCTGATGGGCATTTGCAAGGCCTCAGTTTGTGTTCTGATTTGTGACACTTCGTATCTGTTTCCAGCGGCAAGAACTTGTGCAATCGCCTCAACGAGTATCTCAAGAGTATCTCAAGTAGCTAAGTATAATTCCGAGTGTTAGACTAGGCAATTATACCGATCAACAGGACGATCAGCAGGACGAGCAACAGGACGAGCAACAGGAATAGTAAGGCAGGATATGAGCGAGTTAGTGGTTCAGGCTGAATCCATTTTTCGAAGTCTTAATCGTGAAGTCTGGGTAGTTACGAGTTCCACCTCGGAGGCGCGTGGAGGACTGCTGGCAACGTGGGTTTCTCAGGCATCACTCGACCCAGAAAAACCTGTCCTACTTGCAGGGCTGGCCCCTAATCATCACACCACCAGACTGGTGCAGGAATCCGGAAAATTGGCTGCTCATCTATTAACTCAAGATCAACAGGAACTTGCCTGGAATTTCGCGAGAGATTCCGGTCGAACTCGGGATAAGTTGGCGACCTGTCAACTTGCCGAATCAGATTCCGGGCTACCCATTCTGCAGACGTGTCATAGCGTTTTAGTTGGAAGCGTATTTGCCAAAGTGGAGACAGGAGATCGGGTTTATTTTTGGGCGGATATTATTGAAGCTCAATGTCACTCCGATTCGTCACCGCTTTGCGAGCAGGAATTTATTCGCTGGTGCGATGATTCCC
>CALKCC010000218.1 GCA_938082855.1 uncultured Pirellulaceae bacterium
GGAACATGGCGCGGCCTTTGCTGAAGCCAGAGCTTACGTCGATCGGTTGGGATGGGTGGACGGCCTAAAAAAACGGTATGGAAAAGACAAGACATTTGCAGTTCCGATCCTGACCAATGCGGCACTCGCAGGACTCGTCCCCTGGTCCACGGTGGCCTCACTACCGTTTGAACTGGCGTGCTTCCCGCAGTCGTTTTACAAGTTCCTTCAGCTTCCGGTTGTCAGCTATGCGATTCCAGCTCTTGTCGGCATCGGCCAGGCCAAGTTCTTTCACCGTAAACCGTGGAATCCGATCACACGAATCATTCGTACACTCACTGTCAAGAAAAGCCTGAAAGTGCTCGACAGAATGCAACCTGCCAGTGGTGGTTATCTGGAAGCGATCCCCCTAACGGCCTTCGTTGGCATGAGCCTGATCGCCACAGGCCGAGCTTCACATCCCGTGGCAAAAAATGCTGTACGGTTTTTGATGGATACGGTACGGGAAGACGGGAGCTGGCCAATTGATACCAATCTGGCAACTTGGAATACATCACTGGCAATTAAGGCATTAGATAACAATCAACACGACACCTCAGCCATCGAGGTCACTGATTGGTTACTTAGTTGTCAAAATACAGAAATCCATCCTTTTACTGGTGCTGACCCTGGCGGTTGGGGCTGGAGCGACCTTTCCGGTGCTGTCCCAGATTGTGATGATACTCCGGGGGCCATTCTGGCGTTGGATTGTATTCGAAAATCCCCTTCCTTCAATCAGGCTGATGCTCCCAGAATTCAGCAAGCGGCCTTTGCAGGAATCGAATGGATGTTGGGCCTGCAAAACCGCGACAAAGGGTGGCCGACTTTTTGCCGAGGCTGGGGGAAATTACCCTTCGACCGTAGCGGCGCCGACCTGACAGCTCATGTCCTACGTGCCCTCAAAGCCTGGGAATCCGAACTCATCGGAAAAGATGGCCTGTTTGCCAATCGTCCTGAGCAACTCGAAAAGATTGTGGAACAAGGCTTCAGCTACCTCAAGTCTCAGCAGCAAGCAGATGGGAGCTGGTACCCCCTGTGGTTTGGAAATCAGGATCACCCGCAGGAGGAGAATCCTGTTTATGGGACATCTAAAGTCCTTTTGGCGTACAGCGCGTGGCAAAGGGAATCCGACCCGGAAGCCCGGGCTGGAATCAGGTGGCTAGAGGAAGCCGTCAACTCAGATGGTGGATGGGGAAGCGGAGTCGATCATCAACGAACCGGCGACGGAAAACTTAAAAATCGACAACTCGGAAGCAGTGTCGAGGAAACAGCGTTGGCATTAGAAACCTTAATAACATGTTCCGGTGATTTAGAATCCCAACAGTTCTCTGAGACTGTCGAGAAGGGACTTGCATGGTTAATAAATCGAGTGGAAACTGACAGGTATCTCGATTGTTCCCCGATTGGTTTCTACTTCGCCAAGCTGTGGTATCATGAGAGGTTATATCCACTGATTTTTACGGTTTCTACCTTGGGTAAGGCCTTGAGTCGCTTTGACGATTCGGCCGCACACTCATGATTGAACTCCGACATTCATAAAGGACTGCATTCACTTGGCAACTGCATCTTCTGCTGATGGATCTGTAAATGCCTCAGCTGACAGCGAGCAACCGAAGCGTAAGTCAAAACGCAGGAAGACTTCTCACCTGAAGCTCGTTCCTGAGTCTAAAGACATGCGCGAAGCGGTACGTGCCAAATGCCAGGCCATTTGTGACCAGGTCGACAAGTCACGTCCGATGACCAAGGACGAAATGGAAGTCGAAGTCCGAAAGATTCTAGAGGAATTGGAGCTACCTGAAGGCTACCTCGGCTGGACGATGGTAATGTTTGCGTCTGAATTCTGGCGAGAACAGGTCGCAGCTGTTCCACCGAATCGACGGCTATTCCTACTGCCTCATTGCCTCAAGCATGCCGAAGGCTGCCCAGCCGACTACGATCAATTCGGACTCGATTGTAAAACCTGTGGAGCGTGCAGCATCGCGGACTTCCGTGGGATGGCTGAAGATATGGGCTACCGAGTGTTGGTAGCCGAAGGCTCTCCGATCGTTCATAAAATCATCGTTTCCGGTTACGTTGATGCCATCGTTGGTGTGGCCTGCTTAAACGTTCTGGAAAAAGCCATCGACAAAATCCTTCTCGCCGGGATTCCCTGCATGGCCGTACCACTGCTCTCTGACGATTGTCGGAATACTGCAGTAGACGAGGACTGGGTCAATGAAATGATCCAGATCGAATACGACGACTCGGCACCGCAGACTCGAACTTATTTACATCTGATGCGAGCCTCCATGGATTTGTTTGAGCCAGACGAGCTCGAACGCATTATTCCTCGCATGCGTGGTGAACAACGCTTGAGTGATGTTGATGGGAACGGACTAGGTGAAATCGATCCTATCGCACTCACGGAAGCTGTGGCGTATGACTTCCTGAGCAAAGGGGGGAAACACTCCCGCCCGTTTATCACACTAGCCACGTATGATGCTCTCACTGGCGGCCAAGCAACATTGCGTGACGGAGCCAAGACCATCGAATATTGGTCTGATTCTGTAAAACGTTGTGCGATGTCCATTGAGACCTTTCATAAGGCTTCTTTGGTCCACGACGACATTGAAGATGATGATCCGTTTCGCTACGGCGAAGAAACCGTCCATAACCGCTACGGAATTCCCACCGCGATTAACATTGGCGATTACATGATCGGGATGGGCTATCGTTTTGTGAGCACCGAAGCGGCCACCTTAGGTGCCGATGTCACCGCTGATATTCTGGATGTCCTGGCTGAAGCTCACACAAAACTTTCCGAAGGTCAGGGAGCCGAGTTGCTTTGGCGAGATGCACTGGATAAGCAACTAAAGCCCATCGATGCGCTCAAAGTCTATGCCTTGAAAACATCACCTGCCTTCGAAGCCGCAATGCTTTCCGGTATCCGACTTGCTCAGCCCATTGGTGAATACCGCGAGCCGGTCAAACAGTTTGCTCGTAACCTGGGCGTCGCTTTTCAGATCCTCAACGACCTGTTGGATTGGCAAGGTGACGACTTCAATAAGATGGCAGCCGGAGGAGATGTTCTTGGAGGCCGTCCAACCGTTCTCCATGCATTAGCATTAGAAGCATTGCCGGAAACGAAGCAAACGGAACTGCTCGACCTCTGCCGCGAAGATCATCCTGCCACACCGGCAGCACGCATTGAACGCGTCAAGCATCTGTATGAAGAAGCAAATGTATTCACTATGGCCCTCAAGCTCGTCGATAAACATCAAGCTCGAGCCGAAGCCATCGCTGATGAAATTCAACCCGAAGACCTACGGCGACTTATGTACTTCCTGATCGATTCCATTTTGGAACGTCCAGAAGAACAACTACAACAACTCATTCCGGCAATAATCGAAGCTCCGGACTCTGAGTCAGCCTAGTCTAGTCATTCGTTTTTAACGCCCAAGGAATTGGTCCCCGTGAGTTCAGAAACCCCCGCTCCAGATCTCAGCACGCTGATCGGGCTGTTTTACCCGGAAGCCGGTGAATTTGGTGATGTGGCTCAGGTTGCCCCCGATTCCATGCCGGATGTCTATCGGAAACTGCTTGCTCACGAACACCATATGACGGTTACCGTCGAGTCGCATTACGGTGAACTCGTGGATGTTCAGGTGCTGGAGTCGATGCACGTTGGACAGTATTACAGCCGTAAAATCCTGCTCACCAAACAGTCCGATCGGTCGGTCGTCCAGTTTGGAATTGTGAGGTTGAATTTTGAATATCTGGGCGCCGACGTTCAGCAGGAAATCGTAGGTGAAGGTACACCGCTCGGACGCATTTTGATCGACCGCAATGTACTTCGACGGGTGGAGTTATCTGAGCTCTGGAAAATTGCTGCCGGTCAAGACTTGGCTGAGCTCTTTGGAATTGAAACCGGTTCAGAAGTTTGGGGCCGTACCGGATGGATTCATTGCAATGGCGAACCGGCAATTGAATTACTCGAAGTTGTTGCCCCTGCTTCCTAAGTACAAAACAGAGGATTCTTGCAGAACATGTATGACGCTCCAATACAGGACAGCTATGACTGCGTCGTGATGGGTGGCGGCCCGGGTGGAAGTGCCACGGCAGCCTTAGTAGCAGAAGCAGGCTACAGCGTCCTGTTAGTCGAACGTGAAGCAGTGCCAAGATTTCATGTCGGCGAGTCACTCATGCCGGAAACCTACTGGAGCTTCGAGCGACTCGGCGTACTCGACAAAATGCGCGATAGCGATTTTGTGAAGAAGCTCAGCGTTCAATTTGTAAGCCATAGCGGAAAAGAGTCGAGTCCTTTCTTTTTTGAAAAGCATGATCCTCGCGAGAACTCTCAAACCTGGCAGGTGGAACGCGGAGCCTTCGATCAGATGCTGTTCGATAATGCAGCCGAAAAGGGGGCCCAATGCCGCGACAAAACACGAGTACAATCCGTCCTGTTTGATGAAGACAAAGCCACTGGAGTTGAACTCGGACTGGAAGACGGTACCACTAAACAGGTTGCAGCCAAGGTCGTGGTGGATGCGACAGGCCTGAGTGCTCTGCTGGCAAACCGCCTCAAGCTAAAACAGGAATACGAGCATCTCAAGAAGATTGCCGTCTGGAGTTACTTCAAAGATGCCGAACGTGACCCCGGTCCCCACGGTGGAGCCACGATCATCCTGCATACCAAAATGAAGGATTCCTGGTTTTGGTTCATTCCCTTGCGCGACAATATCACCAGTGTTGGCGTCGTGGGTAATCGCGACTATATGCTCGATGGACGTACCTCTCCTGAAAATACCTTTGCTGAAGAACTGGAATTGTGCGAAGCCATGCAGCGACGGTTGGCCAACGCCACGCAAGTCGAGAAACATCGTGTCGCCAGAGAGTTTTCTTATACCACGACAAAACAAGCCGGAGACGGTTGGGTGTTAGTGGGAGATGCCTTTGGTTTTATCGATCCGATCTACAGTTCCGGCGTCTATTTTGCTCTGAAATCCGGTGAGCTTGCAGCCGATGCAATCGTCGAAGGTCTGAAAATGGAAGACGTCTCAGCCGACCAGCTTGGCAAGTGGGTCGCCGACTACAGCAGTGGTACCCAGTGGATTCATAAGCTAGTGGACGCCTATTACACCAATGAATTCAGCTTTGGCAAGTTCCTGAAAATGCACCCTCAGCACATCGGTCATCTTACCGACTTACTTATCGGACGTATTTTTCATGACACCGCCGGAGATATCTTTGATGAAATGGAACCGGCTATGGCCGAGGCCGTCAAGATGTCGGGGATGGACGCCGCTGCGGAGATGCCCAAACCAGAAACATCCGACGATTCCATGTCAAAGCCATCAATTTTAGGCCGGCTGTTTGGTAAACTTTTCGGGTCAAAGTAGCTGTAACTCCGGAAGCAACACTCGAATCCGTTTCCCAAATTGAAAACTGTGGCAGACCTAGCTTAGAGATACTACACTAGTAGTTTAACGCACAGAGAGCGAACCGCTCTCAACTCTCATTACCTTCGGACTTAGTAACGAATTATGAATAAATCTACTGGCAAGTGGATCATTATCGGCTTGGTTATCCTGCTGATTATTTTGCACCACGACGTTTGGAATTGGGATGACAAAGAGCCCGTCTTTGGTTTCATGCCCATGGCATTATTGTGGCAAGCAGGAATTTCACTTGGTGCTGGCGCCACGTGGTTTTTAGCAACAAAAATCGCCTGGCCTGAATTTGAAGTAGATGAGGCTCCCGCCACCGAAGTCGCCGCAGCACAGGAGGGAGGTGAATAATGACTCAGCTAGTTATCATTTCAATCTATCTATGCCTGTTACTTGGCCTGGGTTTGTTCTCCAGCAAGCTCTTCCGCGGGACCAGTAAAGACTACATGCTGGCCAGTCATTCGATTGGCCCGTTTATGCTGTTGATGTCTCTCTTTGGTACGACCATGACGGCCTTCGCTTTGGTTGGCTCGACAGGAGAATCTTTCAAAGAAGGAGCCGGGGTTTATGGACTCCTGGCCTCTTCAAGTGGAATTATTCACTCACTCTGTTTCTTCGTTCTGGGCGTCAAGCTTTGGAGCCTAGGACATAAGTATGGATACACAACTCAGATTCAATTCTTCCGCGATCGATTGGAAAGTGACAAAATCGGCGTCATCCTGTTTCCAATTCTTGTCGGTTTGGTGATTCCGTATCTCTTAATCGGCGTGATGGCTTCCGGATCGGTAATCAATAGTATCACCGAAGGAGCATTTGAAACGGCATTTGCGAATTACGACTATGGTGTACCACCATGGTTGGCATCACTGGTAATTTGTATCGTCGTACTAATCTATGTGTTCTTTGGTGGTATGCGTGGAACAGCGATGGCCAACACCGCTCAGACGATGGTGTTCATGGTCCTTGGCCTGATCACATTCTTCATCATCTCCAATAAACTTGGCGGCCTGGAACAGGCGACAGCCAAAGTGTTGGAGAAGAATCCAACCAAGATGATGAGGACAGTCGACCCAGCAGACACCGAAAAATACGAGACGGCTTACGACAAGTGGGAAACGGTCGCGTTTTACAATTACGCCGTTAGAAATGGCAAGCTCAAACTCAGTGAAGAACAAATGGCTCAGGCCCATGCCGAATTCAAAGCGCCATTGCCCCCGTTCTTAAAAGTAGATCGCGCTCCTGCAGCCTATGCGGAAAGGAACAACTTACTCGATAACCTAACTGTTGTTGAACAGAACCGTGCTTTACTCGAGCAGGATGATCGAATTGCCCCTGAGTCTGAGAAAGAGCTTGAAAAGCTACTAGATCACGAGCATCTACAACATTACCCGCGACGGCCAGGTACCGATGTCGCCGGCATGGAAATGTTCAAGGATAAAATCGGCAATCCCAGTGATCCTAAAAACTGGACGCGTAAGAAAGCCCGCGGTGTTTACCGAGCATCTAAATGGGCTCCGGACAAACCTCGCGGTATGAATCCCTGGAAGTTTCTTACCTATTTCTTCGTACCACTTTCGGTCGGAATGTTTCCCCACCTGTTCCAACATTGGCTAACCGCCAAAAGTGCGGATAGTTTCAAATTGGCCGTCGTGGCACACCCGATCTTCATCATGTTGGTGTGGGTACCATGTGTGCTGTTAGGTGTTTGGATGACGAGTGCGACTCTTCCAGGTTCGAATACTGCACTGATTCCACCGCACTTTCCACCGAATGCCGTTTTAGCGGCAGCAGTGAAAGCTCTCACCAGTCCATTTGTTGGTGGCTTGCTCACTGCGGGAATTCTGGCGGCGATTATGTCTTCGCTTGACAGCCAGTTCCTCTGTGTGGGAACCATGTTCACGACAGACATTGTGACGCATTACAGTAAGAAAGATCGTTTCAGTGATAAGCAGCTGATTGTCATTGCTCGAGCGTTTATCGTCGCCATCGTTGCACTGACCTATTTGTTCAGCTTGTTTGAACCTCGTCGTGTGTTCACTCTTGGCGTTTGGTGTTTTAGTGGATTCTCTAGCCTATTTCCATTAATCTTCGCCAGCCTTTACTGGCGACGGTTAACCAAGGCAGGAGCGTATGCTGCTGTGATTGCCGCCGGTGCAACCTGGTTATGTCTGTTTGCAGATTCTGACTTTGCTGCGAATCCGCATTACGACTTCCTTGGTCTTATGCCTGTAGCCACCATGATCACTCTGGCCACAGCGGCGATGGTTATCGTTTCATTGATGACCAAACCACCGTCAGAGGAAACGCTTAACAAGTTTTTCCCGAAGGCTAACTAGCCTAAAAACGCTAGGGGAATGTATCCAAAAATCCCACAAGTCCGATCTGATTAGGCCTTGTGGGGTTACTTGGGTGACCTAGAATAGACTGTTTCCCTCCTCCATTACCTACACGTGTGGGTGAGTCCAAAAGACTGGAACCGAGTCTTGGGGAGGTGACGAACGTATTGATCCCATAGGCCTGCAAACAGGCCCGTTCAGGAGTAATTTAGAAATGCCACCTCGTTCATCATCAAAAGCTCGTAAACGTACGAAAGCTCGTTCTCGTTCACGTAAACGCGATCCATTGCTAGTGGATGGCAAGCGTCCACGTCCTATGTTCGTAGACTACAAGGACGTCGATATGCTGAAGAAACTTGTTAACCGTCACGGCCGCATCGTTGGTCGTCGTAAGACAGGTTGTTCTGCAGCTAGCCAGCATGCTGTGACTCAGGCCATCAAACGAGCTCGATTCATGGCCTTGTTGCCATACGATGGAGAATAAGTCGAACACGACTTTTTCGACCTCAAGAGACATCAAACACACGTTCTTTTCCAGAGCGTGTGTTTTTTTATCGCCTGCTTTTATCGGGAAGGACCGGTTATAAATTCCGTTCGGCATTTATAATAAAACTATGGCTCAAGTTTTCACCACCACCAAACGCGTTGAATTTCGAGATACCGATGCTGCCGGCATCATGCACTTCTCTACCTACTTCACTTACATGGAAGAGGCCGAGCATGAACTATTGCGAAGCATCGGTTCAAGCGTCGTGCTCAATGCCGGAGACGAAACGGTCAGCTGGCCTCGTGTTTCCGCGACCGCTGAATATCGTGCTCCGGTTCGATTCGAAGATGTACTAACTCTTGAGGTACGCGTTAAAAGCCTTGGCTCACGTAGCGTCACCTATCATCACACATTCCTGTCTGGCGACCAGCTCATTGCCACCGGTGAAATCACGGCCGTGTGCTGCCGCATTGAGCATGGGCAAAAACCAACCTCTCGCGAAATTCCTGACGATATCCGAACTCAGCTAGAAGGTTTCGTCGATCCTTCGCTTGCCGACCCTTCCTAAGTCTGTCATTAAGCCAGCCTCACCCAGTTAGTTATTTTCGATGTCAGCGTATCTTCAGGAATTAACCATTCGACTGGCTGCCGCCATGGGCAATGTCCCGGAAGAGATTCGGCAAATCCATGCGAATTGGGTTTGGAGTCAACAGCAGGGCGATGGTGGCTGGGGTGGCCGAGAGGGCACAAGTGACCCGTACTATACTTCGTTTGCTCTGCGGACGCTGGCGATCACCGGGGAACTCTACGGCGAGCGAGCTGAGCAAGCTGCTGCATTCCTGCGTTCCCGCCTCGATAAACAAGAAACTGTCGTTGACCTGGCAGCACTAATTTACGGCGCGTCTATGTTGGAAAATGCTGCGGGCGTCGATGTCTTTGACGCTGCCGGCAGCCAGTGGAAGGATTCCGTTGCTGCCTTCTTCGAAACACTTCGTCGTGACGATGGTGGTTATGCAAAGAGCGCAACTAGTAATGTCGGCAGCACCTACAACTCCTTTCTCGTCCTGCTTTGCCGTGAACTGATCGAACGCCCTCTGGAAAACCCTAATCCACTCATCCAGTTCGTTTTCGATCAGGAGAACGAGTCCGGGGGCGGATTCCGAGAAGTGAAACAACAAAAACGAGCTGGGACGAATCCCACAGCGGCCGCGATCGGTATTCTCAAAATCCTAGATGCCCTTGATGACGAGTTACGTGAAGACACCATCGATTTTCTCGGGCAAATGCAGACGGACGAGGGAGGACTACGAGCCAATACTCGAATTCCAATCGCGGATTTGTTGAGCTCCTTTACCGGCTTTCTCACATTGATTGATTTAGGTGGCGGTAAGAAAATCGATCGAACACAATTATTGAGGTATGCTAAGAGACTCCAGCAATCCGACGGCGGCTTTCACGGAGCCGAGTGGGATAAAGTCTGTGATGTGGAATATACCTTTTACGGAATCGGATGCCTCGCGCTGATTCACGCTGATTTGGACAACTAAGGCAGAAATCAACATGGCAAACCTTGTCATCAAAGACCTCAAGAAGGAATACCCTACTCGCGGCGAACCGCTAGAGATCCTTAAGGGTATCGACCTCGAACTCAGCCCCGGCGATAACCTGGCGATTATTGGCCCCAGTGGGTCCGGCAAAAGTACGCTCTTAAACGTTTTAGGAACGCTCGATCATCCCACCAGTGGCTCGTATACCCTGAATGACACAGATCCGTTTTCTCTGGATGAAGATGAACTCGCTGCATTCCGAAACGCGAACATCGGATTTATCTTTCAGGAACATCACCTGCTACCTCAACTCAGTGTTCTTGAAAATGTTCTGATTCCCACCATGGCCAATGGCAAGCCTGCAGCGGCGGATGTTGCTCGAGCTGAAGAGTTAATTCAACGAGTCGGACTTGCAGACCGTTCTCATCATCGACCTGCCGAATTATCCGGAGGGGAAAGAGAGCGAGTGGCCGTAGCCCGTTCTTTGATCTGTAGCCCTTCTCTCGTTTTGGCCGATGAACCAACCGGAAACCTTGACCAACGCAATGCACAGCAAATCGGGGAACTCCTACTAGAAATCCAAGATGCCGAATCCATGGCACTCATTGTGGTAACCCATAGTCGCGATTTGGCCGACATGCTTGGGCAGAAATTGGAAATCAATGACGGGCGATTATCCTCGCCCTCGGCAACGGTGTAGGAACGCACAAGAATGAATAACAAACGATTCGTTTTGCGAAGCCTCGCCCATCATTGGCGAATCAACCTCACCGTCGCGTTGGGAGTTGCTGCAGCAACCGCTGTGCTCACCGGTGCACTGCTAATCGGCGATAGTATGCGAGGAAGTCTCAAGTCACTCACGCTCGGGCGACTTGGACTCATTGATGAAATCCTGGTAACTCCCCACTTCTTCCGTGAGGAATTAGTCGACGAGTTGGAAACCTCGGAAGCCTTCCAACAAGAATTGTATCAACGAGCGACAGCCGCGATTCTCTTTCCGCAAGGTACGCTCGAATCCACTGGCGGAGAAGGTGATTCCGAATCGCTACAGGTTGCCTCCAATATTTTAGTGCTCGGCATACAGGACGAATTTTGGAGTTTTGGCCAAACTGAACGGGAGCAATCCATCCAACCCGAAAACGACGAGATCGTTCTCAACGCCCCGCTGGCGACTGAACTTGGTGTTAACGTCGGTGATGTGGTTACCCTGCGACTGCCAGAAGATAAACAAGTGAACGCGGATAGTCCTCTTGGTTCTCAAGATGACCGAATTCGAAGTATCCCAAGATTGACAGTTTCAGAAATCATACCCGCTGAAGATCTGGGGCGGTTTTCCTTGACGTCCTCTCAGCAGGTATCCTTCAACGCCTATGTCAATCTGACATTCCTCCAGGATGAACTGGATCAGGAGAATCGAGCCAACGCCATTTTGGTTTCCGGAGGCCAGATCGACTCGCCACCGGATGAAAACGCTTCTCAGACTTTACAAACTTCTCTGAAACCCAGCATTGACGACCTCGGCCTTCTGTTAACAGATGTCTCGTTGGATTGGGAGTCTGAATCAGATGAAGTAAATCATACGGTTTTGAAATATCACAGTCTGTCGAGCGTCAAAATGATGCTCGATGATGATACCGTTGCTTTGGCAGAACATGCGTTGGGAGAAGATGCTCAACCCGTCATGACTTATTTGGCCAATGCACTCATGAAAGTCCCTGATGGCGTGATGCCAGGTACTCAAGGGGGCGTGGTAACCGAAAAACGTGATCCTGAAGTGGATGGTGAAATTGTTCCCTATTCCATGATTACCGCAATCGATAGTAAAGATGGTCTAGGCCCGTTACTCGACGCTAACGGTAAAGCCGTTTTAATCAAAGACGACGAAGTCGTGATTAATAGTTGGTTGGCTGAGGATCTCGAAATCGGATTGGGAGACTGGCTCAGAATCGACTACTTCGAACCTGAAACGACGCACGGTCAAACCGTAGAACGGTGGGTGGACTTGCGCGTGGTTGAAATCTTCAAGCTTACCGAACCACGCCGCCCGTATTCACGACGTCGCAAAGCTCTGTTTCACCAACCACCAACCTTACTCAACGACCCCGATCTAACCCCGGAAGTACCAGGAGTCACGGATCAGGACTCAATTAACGATTGGGACCTTCCATTTGCCACGGTCAATCGAATTCGTGGGCAGGACGACCAATACTGGAATAATCATCGAACGACTCCCAAGGCATTCGTCTCACTCAATCTTGGACGTAAGCTCTGGGGTAGTCGGTTTGGCAGTCATACCACCATGCGTGTACCTTTTAGCGATCAGCAGGTCATCGCTCAAAAACTACAGGACGCCGTGTCTTCCTCCGGCTCGACACTAGGAATGAATTTTATTCCTGTAAAACGCGATGGCCTAAAGGCAGCCGGTGGCTCGACTCCTTTCGACGGACTTTTTCTCGGCTTAAGTCTCTTTGTCATTGCGAGCGCCTTAATGCTGATCGTAGTCCTCTTCCGATTGGGAATTCAGCAGCGTGTGGCCCAATTGGGACTCCTGCTTGCCTTAGGACTCAAACGAAAACAGATTAGCCGGTTGCTAATTTATGAGGCTGTTTTAGTCTCTGCCATCGGCGCCGCAATCGGCGTCTTAATCGGAATCGGATACGGCAAACTCATGCTCACAGGCCTGACAACGTTGTGGGTCGACGCTATCGTGACATCCTTTTTGGATTTTCACATCACAGCCCGAAGTCTGGTCGTGGGCTATCTATTGGGTGTTTGCATTTCGGCTTTCACAATCGCCTGGGCCATTCGGAAAACCAGTCGAGTTACTGCCAGAAGATTACTATCCGGTCATGCCGAAGAAGCCACCTCGACAGTATCAGCCAGCACTCAGACAAAATTCTCCAAACTCAGGACTGGCTTATTTATCGCAGGCTTGGGGCTAGCCGTGATGGCCGCTTTGCCAGACTTCGGAACTTCACTAGGAAGTGAAGGTCAGGCTGGTGCCTTTGTAGGTGCTGGTTTCTTAGTCCTGACTTCGTTGTTATTGAAGATCAGAGCGTATCTGCGGGGTGGATGGAATTCGCAATCTATTCAGAAAATCAATATGCCACTTAGCTGGCTGGCATCACGAAATGCTGGACGGAATCCTGGCAGAAGTACGCTGACGATCGGATTAATGGCAATGGCTTCGTTCCTGATTATCGCAATGGGAGCATTCAAGCTAACGCCGTCAGACCAGGGGCGAGGCGGCTTCAACTTCTGGGGTCTTAGCTCTATGCCGGTATACGAAGATCTGGCTGAGAAGGAACTACATACATCTGTCTTTGAAAAAGAGATTGCCGAGCAACTTGCGACCGAGAGTATTCTCTGTTTACGTTACAAACCCGGCGATGATGCAAGCTGTAGCAACGTCTATCAGGCGGCTCGCCCACGAGTTTTAGGTGTTCCCCAATCCTTCGTGGAGCACTATGACCAGGCCGAGATAAAGTTTAGCTGGGGGGCCAACATCGCTGACGACTCGCAGGCTGAAAACCCTTGGCAATTACTGGCCTCCTCCACCACTACACATACCGGAACCGAGGATAATCCTGTGCCTGTCGTGATCGATAAAAACACGGCCATGTATAGCTTGAAGCTGTATGGTGGGATGGAGCAGGTCTTCGACATTACGTATGAAGATGGGCACACGGTCCACTTCAAAGTCGTTGGATTACTCACAAATAGTATTCTTCAGGGAAGTTTGCTTGTCAGTGAACAGGACTTTAAAGTGCTGTTTCCACACATCAGTGGCTACCGATACTTCCTATCCACCGATCAGGCAGCGAATGAAAGCACGCGAGTCATTCTGGAAAATCGCTTCCGCGATCAGGGCCTGGACATGCAATCAACGCAGGCCTTACTGGAAGAATTACTGGCCGTTCAAAATACCTATATCAGTGCTTTTCAAAGTTTAGGTGCCTTAGGACTATTGCTTGGTACCTTTGGCCTGGCAACTGTTCAGTTGAGAAGTATTCTCGAACGACGGGGTGAATTGGCGCTGATGAAGGCAACTGGATTTAGTCCTGTTCGCTTGGCGAAAATGGTGCTCTGTGAGAACATTGTCTTACTTTGTGCCGGACTGACGACTGGTGTGACTGCAGCATTATTTGCGGTACTTCCACACATCCTGTTCGCTGAAGCGTCAGCGCCGGGTGTCGACCTATTTGTTATGTTGTTGGTAATTCTTGTGGTCGGCGTGATCTCAGGGCTCTTTGCAGTCCGAGCTACCTTACGAGCTCCGCTGATTCCGGCTCTTCGTGGTGAATAACGCCTTTGCGAGTTTATGAAATGAAAACTGCCTTTGCCATTTGTGCCCATCCGGACGATATTGAATTCCTAATGTCCGGGACGATGATGCGACTCGCCGATGCGGGGTATCAGTTGCATTACATGAATGTGGCCAATGGTTGCTGTGGTAGTACGACTCATTCAGCAGAAGAGACAGCCCGCATCCGACTGGAGGAAAGTCGGCAGGCCGCTGAATTTATTGGAGCCACTTTCCACGAACCACTTTGTAATGATCTGGAAGTGTTCTATCAGCAAGAAACGTTAGAACAACTAACTGCAGTCATCCGTACAGTCGCTCCGGAAATAATCCTAACGCATAGTCCAACCGACTATATGGAAGATCATACAAACACGTGCCGGCTTGCTGTGACCGCCGCTTTCTGCCGCGGGATGCCCAATTACCCGACTCGTCCTCCTGTACCTGTCACAACACAAAACGTAACGCTGTATCATGCCCAACCATACTCGCACTATGATCCGTTGGGAAACTTCATACACCCCGATTACTTTGTCGATGTCAGCAATCTGCAAAAGCGCAAACAGGATATGTTGTCCCTGCACGCTAGTCAAAAGCAATGGTTGGATGAAAGCCAGGGCTTAGACTCTTACCTGAAAACAATGACCGACCTTGATCATCAATTGGGGCAGGCCTCCAACAAGGTGGACTACGCAGAAGGGTGGAGAAAACACTTACACCTAGGCTTCTGTGGTCCTGAAGATGATCCATTATTGGAGGCCTTAAGTGGCTTCATTTTCCAAGCCTAACAATCTTCCTGCTAATCGGTTAGACTTATCCTTTTAGGCTTTCATACGCAAATTCACCTTCCTGCGAGACCCAAAACATGCGTGGAATTATCGCTTCGCTTCCGTTTGCTTTACTGACCGTTCTCTGCTGGGGATCCTATGGTCCTGTGCTGCACCACGGCAAAGAAGGGATGAGCAACAATTCCTGGATGCAGTTACTGTGCGTCGGAATTTCATACTTCGTCGTAGCGGTAGTGGTCCCGATCTATGTTCTCAAAACCAAAGGGGAACAAGGGAAATGGAGTGCTTCAGGAGTTAAATGG
>CALKCC010000219.1 GCA_938082855.1 uncultured Pirellulaceae bacterium
ACCGACTTTTGAGATCAAGGTTCAGGATGAGGCGCTGGATGTTAAAGAAGCTCTATTGATTATCGCTGAAAAGCTGTTTCGGCGTCCGGTGGAGCCTCAGGAATTAACGTCATTTCTGGAATTGTATCATTCTGAGCGTGACGCTGGTGAATCCATCGAATCGGCATACACGGCAGCTGTGACCGCCATGATGTGTTCGCCTGACTTTCTGTTCTTCCATGAAGAACCGGGTAGGCTCAATGCCTATGCCATCGCGAATCGTCTGAGCTACTTTTTAACGCGTACAGCCCCAGATTCAGAATTGCTTGGATTGGCAGCCAGTGGCGAGCTTCTGAATGACTCTGTTTTACTGCAGCAAATGAATCGTTTATTACAAAGTGATAAATCGAAGCGATTTATCAAGGATTTTTCGGACGCCTGGCTCAACTTGCGTGAGCTCGACTTTACCGTACCTGACAGGCGTCTGTTTCCTGAGTTTGATCGCAACTTGCGTGAGTCGATGGAACAGGAAACGCATCACTATCTACAGGTGTGTTTAACCGAAAACAGGCCAGTTTCGAATGTGATTAAATCGGACTTTGCGATGTTGAATGAAAGGTTGGCCGAGCACTATGGTATTCCCGGAGTACAAGGTACGGAGTTTCGAAAGGTGGATTTGCCGGAAGATAGCCTTCGAGGAGGCTTCCTAAGCCAGGCCGCCGTCCTCAAAGTATCGGCGAATGGGACAAATACCTCGCCGGTAGTGCGAGGAGTCTATGTTAATGAACGGTTTCTTGGTGTCCACTCGTCCCCACCTCCTCCTAATGTGAACGGCATTGAGCCTGACATTCGCGGGGCACAGACTCTACGAGAAATTCTGGCGAAGCATCGTGATGTGGAAGCCTGTCAAAGTTGCCACAAAGTCATCGACCCACCCGGGTTTGCCTTGGAGAGTTTCAATCCAATTGGGGGCTACAGGGAATACTATCGGTCAGTTGGTGAAGGTGAGAAAGTGTTGATCTACGTTCGAGGTCGAAAAACGCAATATCGCACAGGACGTGATGTGGATGCCAGCGGTCAATTGCCAAACGGCCTGAGATTTGACGGCTTCCAGCAGTTTCGGGATCAGTTGGCAAGCGAGCCGAGTCGATTGGCAAAAACGTTTGTGAGTAAGCTTTTGGTTTTTGCCACAGGTCGGGAATTAGGGTTTTCAGACCGAGCTGAAATTGAGAGGATTGTGGAAAGTGCAAGCCACAATCGGTATGGAATGCGGGATCTCATGTCTGCAGTTATTACAAGTAATATTTTCCTCGAAAAGTAGGGGCGAAATGAGCCACCCGTATGTGACAACACGCCAAAAGATGAATCGTCGGAAGATGCTCCAGGGTACTGGAGTTGCATTGGGGTTGCCGTTATTTGAAGCCATGACCGGAACGGTTGCTGATCGTGCGATGGCTCGTTCGGTAGTTGACGTTCCAAAGAGATTTGTTGCCGTGTGCGCGACGCTCGGGTTTCACACTCCATTTCTTTTCCCGGAAGAAGAAGGTGAAGGCTATTCGGATACACCGTACACTAGTTGCCTGGCAGATCACCGCGATGATTTTTCGTTGTATTCAGGTTTGTCTCACCCGGACTCTAACGGGAACAACGGTCACGCATCGGAATTGACGTGGCTTACAAGTGCTCGTCGTCCCGGGCTTGCCGGATTCAAGAACACAATTTCCATTGATCAGCTCATTGCTTCGAAAATCGGTATGCAGACACGGTTCCCTTCCCTGGTTTTATCAACAAGCGGGCGTTCCATCTCGTGGACCGGAAGCGGAGTGGAGATTCCCGGCGAGACAATGCCATCACGATTATTCAAGTCGATGTTTGTCGACGGTAGCGAAGCCGAAATTAAATATCAATTACGCAAGTTGCAACGTGGACGTAGCATTCTGGATTCTGTGTTGACTCAGGCTCGGAATCTGAATCGTGAACTAAGTTACCAGGATAAACAGAAGCTGGAACAGTATCTGACGGCTGTGCGGGATCTGGAATTTCGCTTGCAGCAGTCAGAAGGTTGGGCGACTAAACCTAAGCCGGTAGTGAATCTTGATGTTCCACAGGACATAGCGGACCGCCTTGATGCGATTGGGAAACAGCGACTCATGTATGACATGATGACGCTTGCTTTACAAACAGATTCGACTCGTACCATTACTTTTCAACTTAGTGGAATGAATGCCGTTCCCGTGATACCCGGTGTGCGTAATGACTGGCACAACCTGTCTCATCATGGAAAAGATGAGGCGAAGATTGACGAATTGCGAGTCATTGAAGAAGCAGAGTTTAAAGCACTAAGCGAATTTCTGTCAGGTTTAAAGAAGGTTGAGGAAGGTGGCCGGAGCCTTTTGGATCACACGGCTGTTCTATACGGCTCTAATCTTGGGAATGCCAGTAGTCATAATTGGCGTAATCTTCCCATTGTGTTGGCCGGTGGGGGTTTTAAACATGGGCGTCATATCGCTCACGATGCTGATGACAACACCCCCCTCGCAAATTTGTTTGTTGCGTTAGCTCAGCGAATGGGGCTTGAGATTGACAAGTTTGGGAGTAGTGCAGCGTCGTCTGTCCAAGGGCTGGAATTGGCATGATATTAGCCCGGAGTGCTTTCAGCGGACGATTTACGGGGGTTACTGATTCTCCCGGGGACACCCTATCGAATTAATAAGCAGTTTGTTAGCAACTCCAGCCTAGGACTCAATTTGTTTTGTCGCAAAGGTGGGGGCATGACGCAATTGTTCTACCACTATCTTTCGCTCAGCTATTGCAGGCTGCCGGGCACCGTCTGGAGGCATGTCACCAAACTGGAGCTGTTCCAACACAAGACGCCATTGTTCATAATGATCACCGTCACGAATGTTTGTATCAAGAGTCGAGATCGAGAAGTTGCCTTCGCTATTCTTTTCTCCGTGGCAATCGATACAGTAGCTGGCCGTGAATTGCTGGAGTGCAGGAGACGGCCACTGCTATCCGGTCACCGACATTGCTTGACAGAGCACTGTGAGTATTAGAAATGTTTGGAAGATGATGTTTCTAATTTGCGGCGATCACTATATCACAGGCTCAGGGAAATTTTCCTCAAATTGATTTGCAAAGTGCCATGAGCTCGGTTTGTATTTGATGGCTAACTCGGGTGTGGTGTACTTCATTCCTCCATTGAAATGGCTACGGATAGCACGTGTCAAAATTCCGGTTGTCAATAGAGTGCGTTCCAACGGAGTATGTTCTTTTCCTGTATGAAAAAAATGGTCCAAACCACGGAGCAGTTGCTCAAAATGTCTAAATGGATAAATCATTTCCATTCGAAACCATTGACCAATTATTGGTCTGTCGTCTTCGAATTCAACTGCGACGGACATCTGGTCAGTCACTCCGTTAAACATGCAGCACACAGCTTTGGATCCATCGAGATAGTCGATCACAAAAATAGAGCTATCCTCTCGTCGTAATTTGGAATCCAGGTCATCTGCAGATTTACCTGCCGCCTTTAGGGCCGTTTGCACGGCCTTACGACTCCAAAGCCCGGCCTTTTCAGCCTCCCAAATCCGGTCATAGGGTACGGCCTGTACATTTCTTACACCAGTTTCTCCACCCTTCCTCCGTTCCATCAGACACTGTATGGTTTCCAGTGCGTGAAAACCATATGACTCGAGTCCACCAAAGGCTACACCGGTGATCGTTTTGATTTTCGAGCCAACCGGAATGGTGATATTAGGGTATCGCCAGGTAAAAGGCAGGGATGAGCCTGCTTGCATGGGGATCTTCAGTTGTCGCGCGCGATCGTACATTGCTTTGGCATCCTGCCAATTCCAACTGAGATGTTTGTCATTAAAGATAGGGACAGTCCTGCCAGTTCTCTCGAAGACATCAGCAATTTCATCAAAGAATCGCCGACGCGGGTACTTGCGTTGCTTAGCTATTGCATCAACTTCGTAGTTGCCATGTTCGGCAATGCTTAGTACAGCGTCGCATTGTAAGTGTTGTGATCCCAGTGTAAGTGCATCGTCAATAGTGTTGAAAATTGGGACTCCATGGGCCTTGCTCTTGGCGACCGAAATGTCATTGTCGGTCTTTTGCTCGACATACATCGACACCAGTTGAAGTTTAGGTCCTTCAAACCCCAGGTGATCCCACCCCTGCATGATCTTGGTGAAAATGACATCGCAATGTGAGTTTTTGAAATATTG
>CALKCC010000220.1 GCA_938082855.1 uncultured Pirellulaceae bacterium
AATCTCACGCTTATGGCATCCGCTTCGTTGTGATTGAAGCGATAGTCTGTTGATTTGCCATCTGCGTCAGTCACCGTTACGACCCAGGTACGTGAATCGTTCTCACGGACACCGACAGCCACCTTGTCTCCAACCGACAACGGTTCAACAATCAGTTCCCCAATGCTTACGATTTGTCCACTGTGACCTTCTCTTAAGATCGCAAGCGTCATAATTTCACCAGGAACGAGATGTTCAAAGTCTTCCGGGATTTCTTTCCCGTGGGGATCCGTCAGTGGGTGCCCGAGCTTATCGTCCAGATAATCCACGGCTTCTTCGTCGTGTAAGTGCTCGAGTACATGTGCTCGTTGATGCAATTCGTCTTCTGCTACTCCTAGATGTTGCAAATAGGTCTCCCAAAGCCGATGGGCTCGCAGCAGTCGTCTGGCCTGAATGCGTCCTTCTTCAGTAAACGAAATGACACCACCTTCGAATTCCAGCCACTCCTGCTTCACCATCGAATTGAGTGCTTTGCGAATCCGGTCATTTTTGTAATCGGTATGGCGAACAAGTTCTTCCATACCACATTGTTCATTCTCTGCTCGCAGAATGACTCCGAGAATATCTTCTACCACCTGCTGGGGCACGGCTCGCAGTTTTCGCTGAAAATCAGCGAGCAGTCCATAACGCGGGGCCACCAAAAAGACGAGTAAGAATTGTGCTGTCAGGACGACAACGATCATTGCTCCAGGCGCTACATTCAGCGACTCCGATAAAAAATAACCGATCAGGAATCCTGTCCAACCGAATACGGCTGACACCCAGAGCATATTCTTTAGGCGGTCACACAACAGATAAGCGGTTGCAGCTGGCGCGATTAATAGGCCAACGACTTGAATGACACCTACCACCTGAACGCCAGTAACCACAACCATCGCAGTACAAGTGGTGAGCATATAATCCAGCAAAATGACATTCATGCCAAGCGAGGCTGCCATGACACGATCAAAGGTAACCAGCTGCAAACTTCGGAACATCAGTACGATGAAGGCTAAAACGACCACAGCGACAATGGCCATCATCCAAAGCTTCTCGTCACTGACGCCCAACAACTGCCCCACAATAAAATGTAGTAGGTCAATATGGACATACTCGCTAAAGAGGGATACAAGGACACCACCAAAGGCAAATATCCCTGAGTACATAATCCCAATCACCGCGTCCTCTTTGACACGTGACATTCTGGAGACAAATCCGATCATGGCAACCGTGATCAGCCCGGAGATGATCGATCCGATCAACATGGCACCTGCATGAGCATCTTGCCCGTAGGTGATCTTCATCAGCAAGTATCCAACCACCACGCCTGCCAACATGGAGTGTGCCAGCGCATCGGCTAGAAATGACGTCTTTTTCAGTACGATAAAGCAACCAATGACACTACAAACGGTAGTGACTAAAAGCCCCGTCAAAAGTGCTTTGATCAAGTGAGGACTGGACGTATGTACTTCCACAATCCATTCGTACATCAGGACTCTCCTCCCTGCGTTTTACCGCTCTGGAGGTTTGCAAAAATCCGCAATTTGCCTTCGTACACTTCGCTCAACAGTTCCGGATGAAGCACCTGTTCCGGCGTACCATAAGCGAACAACCGCTGCTTAAGAAGCACAAGTGAGTCAAAATATTCCGCGGCCGTGGCAAGGTCATGATGAACAACAACCAGCGTCCGGCCCATCTCCCGAGTTGACTCAAGGACATCGAGAATTGCCTTTTCGGTTGCCGCATCGACACCAGCAAACGGTTCGTCGAGTAGAAGGATGTCTCCACCCTGTGCAATCGCCCGAGCCATAAACACTCGCTGTTGCTGCCCACCGGACAGTTGCCCGATTTGTCGATCACGAAAGTCAGCCATTCGCACCTGTTCCAGTGCATGATCTGCTTTTTCGTAGTCTTCTTTAGATAGTTCTTTCCACCAAGGTTGTTTGCCAAAGCGCCCCATCAACGTCACTTCGCGAACGGTGATCGGGAAGTCCCAATCGACACTCCCACGTTGAGGCACATAGGCCACTCGCCCCTTCGCTTTCTCTGCATCTTCCCCGAACAACAACACTTCGCCAAAATCGGCTTTGACAAATCCTAACAGTGATTTTATCAGTGTCGATTTCCCCGAACCGTTGGGGCCGATAATACCGACGAGCTGGCCGGAGTCAATTTTCAGAGTCACGTCTAGCAAGGCAGGCACCGGACCATAGCTGATGGTCAGATTCTTTACTTCAATGGCAGGTAACGCGTTACTCATTCTGTTCTCTGGCGTCATTCAACGCTCGTAATCAATGATTGTGACCACTATGATCGTGAGTCGACGTATCGGGCGATGGATCGTTCTCAGGTACATCAACAACCACTGTGCTGCTAATGGTCTCCCCCGGTTCTGACCAGACGGTTTTTTCCACCAGAACTTCGTCACCGTCAAAGATTCGGACTCGCACAGCCTTGGCTACTGCGACTGCGTCCGTTTGCGGTGGACTGTCTTCCTGATCGGTACTATCAAAGTCATCACCAAAATCACTAGCATCTTCAGCAGCGTCCCCAAATCCCGCTGCGGCAAAGGGATCATCCACGTCACCATCGTTCTGGGGTACTGACGGCGTCTCAGCCGTTCCGACTTGAATAAAGAACTCATTGATCCCAACTTTGAGATTCGCGACCGGATGAATTTTCACAGGGGTACCGGCCCTCACAACCTCAGACTTTTCAAGGACGGATTCCCCGTCGAGCCGGACGAGCAATGAAGTAGGATCGAAGGCATCGCCCTGAGCGTCGAAGGAAAGAGTGATTTCAACCGTATAATCACCTTTCGCCGCTTCAGTGATTATTTCGGTCACCTCACGATTGGGCAGTGAGTTAATAAACGCCTGATAGCCCCCGACTAAGCTACAAATAACTAAGCTTATCCCAAGGGCTATCAGGGGACGTACCGGTAAGCCGGACGTATGTGAGTGATTCTTTACCATATTGGTCGTGGTTTAATCTTCGGCTATTTCAACCCACCTACAATTTTGATGACATTTTCACGCATCATGCCAAAGTAGGTTTCTGCAACCGAACCTTCTGGTCCCATCGAATCGGCATATAGCGCACCGGCAACTCTAACACCAGCATCCTTTGCGATCTGGCGAACTACTTCTGGGTTGATAGTCGTTTCCACAAAGATTGCCTTCACTTTGTAGCTACGAATAGACTCTACCACCTGAGCACGACGTTGTGGGGTAATTCCTGCCCCAACCTCATCTCCAGTGCTCCACCCAGCAGGTGCGGCACTTTCAAATCCGTAAGTTGACGCAAAGTAATGAAAGGCGTCATGGTGACTGATCAAGATTCGCTTGGCTCGAGGAATCGAGTTTACTTCCTTTTGAATCCAACCATGAAGACTTCGTAACTGAGTCACATAGTAATCAGCGCGAGCATCATATTCAGCGGAATTATCCGGGTCAATCTTTTTCAGGCCTTCGGTAATATTACGAACATAAATTGCTGCATTGATGGGACTTAACCAAGCATGTGGGTCTTCGACAATGGTGCCATCTTCGTCAAAATCCAACGCCTTCACACCGGTCACACAGGTTACCAGCGGTTTGTTGGCGTCTTTAGCCAGGTTGAGCATCCAGTCATCACCTTCTAGGTGCCAGCCGTTCTGGACGCAGATATCGGCTTCAGCCACCATACGACTATCACCAGGCTTCACTTCATAGATATGAGGGTCCTGTCCCGGAGCAAGTACACAATCTACCTGCCAGCGATCACCACCGATTTCTCGGGTAAAATCTGCTACCTGTGTGGTACTGCATACGGCACGGAATTTCTTCTCACCGTCTTCTTGTCCTGATGCAGCTGGCACGACAATAGCCATCGCTGCGATTGCTATTAGTAAATTTCGTCGAATCATTGTCTCTGTGTTCTTTCTGGAGAGTGTCGGCGTTGATTGAACCTAAACTAAAAAACAGCAACTTTTTGATTAACCAAAAAGCTGCTGTTTTCAGTCTAATCTGGCGGATTCCCAAGTGTCAACTTGCTATTATTCAATCAATGAAAATAGCGTCTAAAACTTGGCGTCTGCTCTATTTCCGCAAGTCGATTAGTATCGGTAAATCAAACCTGTACCGGCGAAGTAATCATCTGACTCTTCGTTCAATCCGAATCCAGCTCGGAAGTCCAGTTGCAGATTATTGTTTAACGAGTAAGTAAAACCACCGTCCATATAGTGTTCAACCGGGGCTGAATCTGCACCATCTGGAATCAAGCAATACCACTCATAATAGGCTCCGAGTTTATCATTCAGACTCTTACCAATCGCGACGGACTGTGAGAATTCTGAGTAAGGTCGCCCTGTATCTCCATCGACTGCACGATGCCACTGAGTCTGACCGGCCAAAGACCACTCATCATCAAGAGCCCATGAGTAGATGTAATTGAAGCCAGGGTTTGCATCGCCGCTGCTAAATACGTCATCGCCAGAGGCAAGCGTCGTTTGCAGTACAAGTGCAGTTTCCGGAAGGACTCCATCTTGAGGTGTTAAAGCGATCTTGAACCCGAAATAGAGATCCTCGCCACCTGATGTAGTGGTTTGGTTTCCACCGGTGTTTGCGAATACATCGCCATAGTTATATGCGATTCGTAATTCCAGCCATTCGGCAAGCATTCCAACACGCCACAGCATCTCAGGATAAGAATGACTTTTGGTGGAAGTGGAACCATCGTTATCAAAGGTGTAGGTGTATCCCATTTCAACCTGCTTGACACCAACTCCCACAGTCGTGGAAGATTCGGTGAAGTCTGGTCGATCCCCGATCAACGGTTCATCCATTGATGCCGGCCCGCCAACCGCATCGCTACCATTCCAGGTGAACAACGTTCCCCGGTCTTTCAGATCCTGAGCTGAAACTGTGCCTATTGTCCCAATGCACAGTGCCAAACACACCAACATTTTCATTGGATTGATAGTCACTAGTCCTACTCCTTTAAGAACTTTCAATAGCCAACATGACAATTGGCGGTAAAATAGAAAAACATGTACTTACTTCTTCGTCATGTTTTTGACCAATCAAAACCTTTTGTGTTCCTTTCTGCATGGGATTAGAAACATTATCTACACCGGCAGGGCTAACTTACGTCATAACCGATACTAACCGTCAAAACCCTTACAACCACCCCCCACCCATCAAGGGGTTTCTCAATGTCTTTAACCTACTTCAAACGATATCAAATGGAGCTTGAACTCCAGCAATTCGTGATCCCTTCCATAGAGATCCCGTCGGGGTACCGTTTTGTGGCATGGGATGATCAAGACTTGAGTAAACACGCCGAAGTTAAATACCTCAGCTTTCGCAATGAAATAGATGCCAACGTCTTTAGCTGTTTTCGAGAGCAGGAAGGTTGCGAGCGTCTACTACGAGAAATCAGCGCCCGCAGTAACTTCTTACCGGACGCTACGTGGCTGCTAGTTACCGATCGCACTGAGGGTCCTGAACCTGAAGTCGTAGGCACGATTCAAGCCTTGGTCGACGTCCATGGACGAGGAGCGATTCAAAACATTGGCATTCACCCTGAACACCGCGACCGAGGCTTAGGAACATCCCTTCTATATAAGTGCCTGACTTTTATTCAGGCACGCGGTCTTCAACGTGTCATGCTTGAAGTAACTTCCCAAAACGTAGGCGCGCTCCGGTTGTATAAACGGCTCGGCTTTCGCATCATGAAGACTGTATACAAACCTGCTCCCATTACCACTTACTAATCCTCCATAGAGTAACTCCGTGGCTGACTCGATCCAAACAATCCAACTCCCCAACGGGCTGACCTTGCTCATGCAACAAATGCCCTGGTTGGAATCCGCTGCCATGAGCCTGCTCGTACCAGCCGGCAGTCAGCGAGACCCTGAGGGACTTGCAGGCCTAGCGGGATTCACTGCAGAAATGGTGCAACGTGGATGTGGACAGTACAACAGCCGCCAATTCGTTGAACAACTGGACCGCCTTGGCGCAGCTCGTTCTGCCTCGGTTACAAACTACCACACTCGTTTCAGTGCAGCCGTTCCAACCGACCGTCTTCGCGAAACCCTGGCACTTTATCGCGAACTGGTTTTAGCCCCTCTCCTCCCTGCATCCCAACTGGAAGACAGCCGAATGGTTGCGATGCAGGAGCTATTGGCTTTGGAAGATGATCTCGCCCAAAAACTTCTCAAGGTCCTTCGAAAACGACTGTACCCGGATCCCTATGGCCGAAGTACCACTGGCACCATGGAATCGGTTCAAGCAATTCAGCTTAAGGACATTCAAAATCACGTTAAGAATTTCTATGTGCCGGATCAGGCCATCCTGAGTATTGCTGGGAAAATCGATTTCCATGAAGTTCAAACCATGGTGGATGAGTTATTTGGAAACTGGCAGGGAACTGTCCAGCAGGAGCTGACCGAGCATCCACCTGCTGAGGGACATCATCATATTGAACATGACTCGAGTCAAACTCAGATTGGCATCGTATTTCCGAGTGTTCCGTACTCCCACCCTGACTACTTTCTTGCCCGCAGCGCCATCGGCGTCTTAAGCGATGGCATGAGCTCCAGGCTCTTCACAGAAGTCCGTGAAAAACGAGGACTCTGTTATACGGTTTACGCGATGTGTCACACGATCAAAGATTACGGATGTGTGCTTGCCTATGCGGGAACAACGACAGAGCGAGCTCAGGAAACTCTAGATGTCATGCTTCATGAAATCCGCCGCCTTGGCGAAGGAATCCACGACGATGAGCTACAACGCCTAAAAGCCCGAATTAAAACGGGACTCATCATGCAACAGGAAAGCAGCAGTTCTCGAAGTATCTCCATGGCTTCGGATTGGCATCTGCTGGGACGGGTTCGCACTCTGGACGAATTATCCACGCTGCTCGACGAAATTAACACGGATTCGATCAACGACTATCTTGCCAGTCATCCTCCAAATCAATTTAAGATTGTGACGCTGGGACAAAAGGCTCTGGATACATCTTTAGCCGATGGAGGTGTCGCATGAGCCAGGTGACGTTTCGCACTCATACAATGCCCAACGGTTTACAAGTCGTGGCCGAATGCAATCCAAATGCCTACAGCACAGGATTGTCCTACTTCGTGAAAACTGGATCACGTGATGAAACTCCTGCTGTCTCTGGTGTGAGCCATTTCCTGGAACACATGGTCTTTAAGGGAACGCCCACTCGAACGGCCGAAGAAGTGAATCAGCAGCTCGATGCAATCGGCTCTCAAAGTAATGCGTTTACGTCAGAAGAACAAACCGTTTACTACTGTGCTGTCCTGCCAGAATACCAACTCAACGCTTTAGAACTACTAAGCGACATCATGCGGCCCCTGTTGAGGCAAGATGACTTTGACACAGAAAAGCAGGTCATCCTGGAAGAAATTGCGAAGTATGATGACCAACCTCCGTTCGGTGCTCATGAGAAGGCATTAGCCCTTCATTTCCATGATCATCCGCTTGGTAAATCTGTTCTCGGAACTCGAGAATCCGTTGCGGCTCTGACTCGCGATCAGATGATGGAGTACTTCAACCGACGCTACAGTGCAGGCAACATTGTGTTAGCGATGGCTGGAAATGTAGATTTTGACGCGGTGATCGCTCAACTCGAAAACCAGATTGGGCACTGGGAAAACTTCGACACGCAGCGAGACACACCACGTGCTGCTCCCAATAGCGGATTTCACTCATTTGCCAAATCATCAGCGCATCAGCAATACATTCTTCAAATATGTAACGGACCGGCTGCGGAAGATGACAATCGATACGCCAGTCGCCTGTTGGGTTTGATCTTCGGAGATGAAAGCAATAGCCGCTTATTCTGGGAGCTCATCGATACAGGTAAAGCTGAGTACGCCGTTCTTGAGC
>CALKCC010000221.1 GCA_938082855.1 uncultured Pirellulaceae bacterium
ATCAATTGGATCTCTGAACCCGCAATCATCTTGCGAATTCCACTGCGTATAATTTCGTGATCATCGATCACCATCAGGCGAATGCTCATCTATATCCCCTCTGGGGTAGGGTAGTGTAATACTTCTGCAGGGCTATACGGAATTATCATCGTTTCCGGTGACGAATTCCAGCAGACAATCTCAATTGCATAAAAAAAGCTCACGACCGAATAATCGATCGTGAGCCACTGAGACACGTCCAATCCCCCCTACCAGACGATCTCAATTCCCGCTGCGAAGCATCCGGGACGCCTCGCTATGTTCGCTTATGTATCCTTAAACTCGTCAAGGATCTTGTCCGGATCGACAAGTGGTTCTTCCTTGTCACCTGTCGCCGGTGCTGTTGGAACTCCCGTCCCTAGTTCTTTATCGTCTTGTTTTGGTTGTTCCTTAGAAGTTTCCGATGTCATCGGAACTGCTTTTGGTGCCCTCGTACGCATAAGTTTGAGTCCGGGTACATTCGCACGTTGAGAATCAAGCTCTGGAAGCGAGTCCAGCAAACTAGAATCTGGAGACGGCACGACGGGCTTTTTCAAACCTGGTACTTTGACCGCTTTCGCCACCGACTCTTGTGTGGCATCACCACTAGCTCCAAAATCAAATGGATTGTTGAATTCAGGAATATTGAATTCTGAAAACAAATTAAAAGTACTACTACCTGTAGCTTCTTCCTGCTCTTCAGAATTCTCTTCTACACCAGAGTCTTCAGTTTCAACGGCTTCATTCTCAGTGGCAAATGGGTTGTTAAACTCAGGGATTTTGAATTCTGAGAACAAACTATAGGAGGTACCATTCGATGCTCCCGTACTTCGCTTCGCTTTGTTAGCACTGGCACCAAGGTTTTTTCTTCCGGGAACACGATGGACACCAGAGAGTGATGGACGTTCCATCGGTTCAACGGCAACTTGCTCGACTGGCTCACCATCGTCCTCTAAATCCAGAGACGGTTGTGTTGTCGATAACCCAAACAGCTCTCCTAATCCCAAGTCGATAGACGGTAATTCAAACAGGGAGGTATTCGAAGCTTTTTCAGGTACGGGCTTTTCCGCGATCTGCTCTTGCTGAGCTGATTCATCAGACTGGTCGACAACATCTTCCATCGGCAATTCCATTGGAAGCATATCTTCAACAGAAGACTCAAGTGGCTCTTCGACCTTCGCTTGTTGTTCGATTTCCGCAGGCACTTCGCCTTGTTCATCAATCAATGGTTTGGAACTTGTACCAAAGAACAGATTGAGGTCGGGCAATTCGAGTTCTGGGAGTGCCAATTCCGGTAGAGAAAAGTCGGTACCAACGATATCTGCCAGCATCGGCAAACCGGTAACACTATCCACATTTCGCTGTGGTTGTTCTACTTCTTCTGTCGCTATATCCGAAGGACTCGCTTCTACAACTTCGTCGGGCACAATCTCTGGCTTTGGTGTTTCTGGTGTCTGGACGACTTCCGGAACTGGCATTGGCTGCGTTTCCACAACAACCTCAGGTTTTGGTTGTTTAGGTGGCTCAACTACCTCTGGCATTGGATTTGGCTTAGCCTCAACAATCACTTCCGGCATCGGTTTGGCTGCCTCAGCAGGCTTCGTGCTCTCTTGTTCTTTCGGCTCCACTTGTTGCTGAACGAGTGGGGCTTTCGGTGTTGGCTGAACCGCTGGAACAGGATTTGGTGAAACTGGAGCTGTTTTAATCTTCAGACCTGGAGCTCGCGATTTCTTATTCGTTCCGCCAGCGTTCTCGGAAGCGAAGATATCAAATGCTTCGTCAAATCCTGAAAAATCAATCTTCGGAAACAGGGTGTCCAAACTTGGCAAACTTGGCAGTACATTCGTTGTTTCCTGCTTTGCCTCCGACGGTTTTTCAGTCGGTTTTACTTCGGGTACATCTTCAGTGGCCTCTACAGGATCGGCCATCGGCTTGACTGCAGGAACGGGCTTCGCTTCGGGCTTTTCAATGGTACGCGGAGCGACTTCTTTAAATTCGCCAGTTCGGTAAACATTTCCGTTCTCATCGCGTTTAAAACGTAACCCGTTGTCAAAGACGCGATTTACATCCCGCTTATCCGGGGATTGTTCGACAACGATCACTTTTCCGGATTCTCCGCCACCGTCGGACAGTTTAAACCGTACGGGTTCTTTTGACTCATCCGCGTTACCCTGGTTGAGTGCAGTAGCAAAGACAATTAACGCTGGTATCGCCAACGCCGCCACACCTCGTTGCAACCAGAATTTCATCCCCCCAGATTTCATCCTACTACTCCGAAAAAGTGATTAACCAAACAGGTTGATGACCACTGCCGTTACTTAACGACATAACGCAACGGTATGTTACATCTACCCATATTTATGGTTCGGAATTAATGAGGTGTGCTCTGTAGTAACATTTAACGATTTTGACGAAAAAATCATCTGTGCGAGTCGTATGGCACGACACTACCCCAGAGGAATTGAAGGGAGATTGCTAAGAAAAGGTTTTGGGGGCTAGCAATTCAGAGACGCCTTCGGAAATCAGAATTACTTTCCAAGGGATAGAATAGTGCTGGAAACACACTTGGTTTAGGCGTTGTGATAAGCCTTAAACCAGTCACAAAACTGCCGTATCCCCTCTTCGATGCTCACGCGAGGGCTAAACGAAGTTGATTGTTCCAGTTTCGTCGTATCCACACTGGTCGCGGGAATATCACCGGGCTGCATGGGCAATAGCTCTTTGACCGCTTCTTGCCCCAGATTCTGCTCAATCAGCTCCACGAAATATTTGAGCTCTACAACTTCCCCACCGCCTATGTTTAAAAGTTGAAAGGGAGCAGTACTGGATGAGGACATGGGTGCATTGCTATCCCAGGCTGAATCTCCCGCAGGCTGACGATTCAACAAGCGAAAAATCGGCTCCACCACATCGTCAACGAATGTAAATGAACGCCTCATATTGCCAGAATTAAATAGTTTGATCGGACGCCCTTCCATAATGGCCTGAGCAAAAATGTAAAGCGCCATATCCGGTCGTCCCCAGGGGCCATACACGGTAAAGAACCGCAATCCTGTCGTGGGCAACTGATAAAGATGGCTGTAGCTATGCGCCATCAGTTCATTAGCCTTTTTAGTTGCCGCATACAGGCTGATGGGATGATCCGTGCCCCCGTCCTCAGAGAAGGGCAAATCGGTACTTGCACCATAAACGCTGCTACTAGACGCATAAATCAGATGGTCAACGTTCGCGTGGCGGCAACCTTCCAGAACATTCATAAACCCCATAATGTTCGCGTCGATATAATCACGTGGATGATCGAGAGAATGACGCACACCGGCCTGAGCCGCTAAATGCACTACCACATCAAATTCTCTTTCGAACAATTCTTCCGTGGCTTCTCGTGACACCAAATTCATCTCAGCAAAGCTGAATTTGGAATGCACCTGTAATCGACTCAACCGTGCCTGTTTTATTTCGACATCGTAGTAAGCATTTAAGCTATCCACGCCAACGACCTGCAACCCTTCAGCCAGCAAGCGTTCGCTAAGATGATAACCAATAAAACCGGCGGCTCCGGTGACCAGTACTTTCACAATTACAAATATCCAAAAGGGGGCGATTCACGGTTTAGAACAACGTGTAAATAAATGGTGCTGCTCCCGTCCCGGCACTGATGGCGAGAATCGCAATTAACAGCAATGCCACAACGATCGGCGTTAGCCACCATTTTTTGTTGTACTTCAAAAAGGCAACAAATTCAGCGACCACTCCTAACTCACTCTGAGTAGCTTGTGATTCAAACTGATCTTTCACGTCCTGTTTACTTTCAGATTCAGGCATTGAACTTTCATTCTCAAAATTGTTTGAAGTAACGAGCTACCGAAATTGGCTCCGATCGCTCGATCCAATAAGATTCGGCCGCAACATCTAAACTCTTAACTAGTGGATCTTTCTTCAGCCACCGTAGCATAAAGCCAATGGGCACGATGCAAAGATAATAAACGCTGGCCATCAAACCAAACCCCAAAACAACACCGATGGGAAACGTAACCAGCGTCGAAGTGACAAAAATCCCCTTTAACCACATCGGGTTCATCCAGGCAATCGCTGAAACAATAACACCTGCTGTCAGAGCAATCACACACCCGGTGAAAAATGCTGCATTCCAACACATCGTTGACAGGATCATTGCAAACACCGGAGTCCACAACCTGCCAAACGAAGCAAGCTGCTCGCGGGAAGGGTCTTTATTAAGTTCTATGAATGCCATCGAATGAATCCTCTCAATCCCAGACGAGTTAGTCTAGCGGGAATTGACTAATATACTCTTGTTGCGTTTCCAGCTCAGAAATACCCGAGTCGCCCTGTGAATCCTGCTCTGACTTCCTAATCACAAATCGATCGATCACTAAGACGTCCATATTCGTACCCATAAAACAGCGAAAGGCATCTTCCGGTGTGCACACAATCGGCTCTCCACGAATATTAAAACTCGTATTCACAACCATCGGGGAGCCAGTGGACTCATAAAATGCTTCGAGCAATTGTCTAAATCGAGGATTCACATCCTTTCCGACCGATTGAACTCGCGCGGAATAGTCGACATGGGTAATGGCTGGGAGCGTGGATCTATTTACTTCGCGTTGTTCAACCCCTCGTTTATCTGCATCCTCCTGAGATAGCAGTAAGCGATGTTCATCCTTAACCGGAGCGACTAATAACATATAGGGACTGACCTTGCCATCGAGATCAAAGTAATCATTCGCGTGCTCTTCCAGTACCGCGGGGGCAAATGGCCTGAAGGACTCTCGAAATTTGATCTTCATATTAATGGTGGCCTGCATTTCACGACTACGAGCATCCCCCAATATGCTCCGAGCCCCCAACGCACGCGGTCCAAATTCCATACGCCCCTGCATCCAACCGACTACATTGTTATCTTCGAGTAATCCGGCGACCTCTTCGCTCAATGCCTGATCATTGGCACATTCGGTAAAAGTGACATCTTGCTGTTGGAGAAACTCTTTCACATATTCCGGAGAATAGTCTGGGCCCAGCAGGCTACCTGCCTGTTGATCCGGAATCTGAGTTGACCTTTCATTCTCAAGTAATTGATACCAAATGAATTGAGCGACTCCGAGTGCTCCGCCGGCATCACCTGAAGCAGGTTGAATCCAAACATCTTCAAATGGTCCTTCACGGAGTATTCTTCCGTTTCCAACACAGTTCAGGGCAACCCCACCGGCTAAACATAGGTTTGACATACCGGTCACATGCTGCGCGTAGGCAACGACCTTTAGCATGACTTCTTCGGTAACCTGTTGAATTGAAGCGGCCAGATCCATGTACTTCTGGTCCATTGCGCCTTCAGCGGTGCGCGGGGGCAAGCCGAATAACCGGTGAAACTTTTCACTAGTCATTGTGAGTCCCTGGCAATAATTGAAATAGGACATATCCAATCGAAAAGAACCATCCGGCTTGATGTCAATCAGATGCTCGCGTATCAAATCGGCATACCTCGGTTCACCATAAGGAGCGAGTCCCATTAATTTGTATTCACCGGAGTTGACTCGAAAACCGCAGTAATAGGTGAAGGCTGAATACAGCAGACCTATCGAGTGGGGAAAGTGTAACTCATGCGTCAGGCGGATCTGGTTACCGGTTCCTACTCCAATGGAAGCTGTCGCCCATTCGCCCACTCCATCGAGTGTCACAATCGCGGCCTCTTCAAATGGAGAAGGGAAGAAGGCACTGGCCGCATGAGATTCATGATGCTCTGTAAATACGATCCGCTTCTTATACTCGCCCTTAAGACCACGGCGAATCTCGCGAGGCAGGTGTAACTTTTGCTTCAACCACAAAGGCATAGCTTTAGTAAATGAACGAAAACCGACGGGAACATAAGACAGGTAGGTCTCGAGCAGTCTTTCGAACTTCATGAACGGCTTATCGTAGAAGCCCACATAGTCGATATCAGCTTCGGTCAGTCCTGATTCTTGTAAACAGTATTGAATGGCATTGGCAGGGAAGTCCGGGTCGTGTTTTTTTCGAGTAAACCGTTCTTCCTGCGCAGCGGCAATCACTTGACCATCCACCATCAAGGCTGCGGCCGAATCGTGATAAAAAGCTGAAAGTCCGAGGATCGCTGTCACTCGAGTTGCACTCCGTCAATGTCCATAAAACAGGCACTTTACTACCTCTGAAATCGGCATGCGCCTAAGAGACAGGACATGTTACCCTGTGAGCATTACGCAGATGCAATCAAAAGAGTTCTGATTGTAAGCATTGTGACAGTTAGCCACTCGATCTGACCACCGAGCTTGCCCGTCGTAGTCCGCAGGACGTAGTCGGGCCCAACTGTCTAATTGTTTAACTGATTAACTGTTTAACTGTCCAATTGTCCAATTGTCCAATTGTCTAATTGTCTAATTGTCTAATTGTCTAATTGTCCAACTGGCTAAATGGTTAACTGGTTAAATGTAAAAACCGTTGTACGCGTTTCATCGATTCGTCGGTGACTAAGAGAATTTGCAGCGAGCCAATTTTCCCTATCGCGGCTCCGTACGGCCCTGACACTTGTAGCACTTCAAAGGATGGACTAGCGACTTGAGGAGCATTTGAAGCGAGTATAAATATGACCACTTTGCCGTTTCGAGGCGAAGAAAAATCAAACACTTCACGACCATCAGACAATTGACCGTACTTTGACTTTGTCCCCAGATTCATATGTTGTTGAAGTAACCGCAGGACATTTGCAGGCTCGGCAGCAAGAGCCTCCGATTGCCATGTGTCGATCTTTTCAATTTCACTGAACCAAGGAGTAATCGATTTATGGATTTGAGTAATATCTACATCCGCTGGCCGATTCGGTACAAGCAACGGCCATAGTGCAAGACCAAATACAACGACCGACATCAGGCCCACCAACTGCAAGGACCGGCGGCGGGGACTAGCTTCCATACCTGGCTGAACGACTTCCCCCATCCGAGGCCTCACGAATTCTTCCGGCCGCTCTCGCTGACTTTCACTCTGGCTTGGAAATTGTTCCTCGAGTGCCTGTCGAATGCGTTGAGTCAACCCATCCGGCACGTCAACGTCTAGCATTGCATCACGAATCACAACATCTGCGTCTTGCTGTTCAATGATCTGTTCTGCCAATTCGTTTGCATCCACACCATCAAGCAACAACGCCTGATAAATTGCCTGTAACTCCTCTGGCCAAGACTCCACGTCCACGGAACCCGAACCACCTGACTTGTGTTCAGGCGACATCGACATCTGCAGTTGCAATAAGTCTTCTTTGTTAAACTGTTCCATTTCTATCCGTCTCACTGACTGCTTTGTTTTTCCAGTGCAATCATCTTTGATTTAAGTATCCGCTTGGCGCGTGACAATCGACTCATCACAGTGCCCATCGGAATCTTCAGTTGTTCTGCGATTTCGCGATAACTCTGTTCTTCCAAATAATGCATCACCAGAACAATGCGAAATTGCTCGGACATTTCCATTAAGGCCTGCTGCAAATCTGTACTATCCAGTGCTGAAGCCGAGGGCACATTCGCGACTTCGGCTTCATTCATGTCGGCATCGGTAAACACCCAGGATTTGCGTTTCCGCAATTCTCCCAAAAACGTCGTTCGGGCAATTGCCATAAGCCAGGACCGAGCTTTTCCGTGGTCTTTCAATTGTTCCAGGCGTTCAAATGCTCGCAAATATGTATTCTGAACAATATCTTCAGACCAATTACTATCGGCCGTCAGTCGATACGTAAACCGATACAGATCGAGATGAAACCGATCAACAAACTCGGCAATCAGTTCTTGACGCTGCTGATCGGTTAGCTGCACTCCCTCGGCTTCAGCTTGGTGCGAAGCTACAGTCGTCTCCGGCAAACGCTGAGCATTTGCTGGATTATCAACGGAAGTTACAGGTGTCATTGACCGGTCCACAATAAATCCACGAATCGTTGTGAATACATTAGAAATGATGCGTTCGCAGGGTCCATTATTCCCCAAAAGCAGGAAACTGTTGAGCATTTTACGGCTAAATGCTTCGGCCTACCCAATTGTAAAAACTGACAATTGTTTAACTGTTTAACTGTCCAACTGTCCAACTGTCCAATTGTCTAATTGTCTAAATGGAAACCTATTTCTCTCGCTTGCGGCGTCTGGACTTTTTATCGTAGGACTTTACATCGACTTCATCTAACGCTTTACCGATGGAGTCCTGCAACTGAATGATTCGATCCCGCAATGCCGCCGCTCGTTCGAATTCCATTTGCTCTGCCGCGGCCATCATTTCTTTTTCTAATTCGTTGATGTACTCCTGAGTGACATAGACACGCTCGTCCGTCCGTCCAACAGCAGCGTTCGCTTCGCGATGAGCACTAGCCTCTCCTTCGATCCCGTCGTTGATTTTCTTATCCACCGACCTTGGAGTAATGCCATGTTCTTTATTGAAGGCCTCCTGAATCGAACGACGACGTAATGTTTCATCAATGGCAGCCTGAAGAGAGTTGGTCATTTTATCTGCATAGAGGATAACTTTTGCGTTTACGTTTCGAGCTGCGCGACCAATTGTCTGAATCAGTGAAGTTTCACTACGGAGAAATCCTTCCTTGTCCGCATCCAAGATAGCGACCATCGACACTTCAGGTAAATCGAGACCTTCACGCAACAAGTTCACACCAATTAACGCATCAAACTTACCTTCGCGCAACTCCTTCAATAACTCCACTCGTTCAAAGGCATCCAATTCCGAATGCAGCCATTTGGCCCGAACACCTTTCTCCACCAAATACTGAGACAGATCCTCGGCCATTTTTTTAGTCAGAGTGGTCACTAGCACTCGTTCGCCAACTTCCGCACGTTCTTTGATTTGTTCGAGCAGGTGAGGCACCTGACCTGTCGCCGGCACGACTTCGATTTCTGGATCGAGCAAACCTGTTGGTCGAATAATCTGCTCGACCACCTCACCTCCGGTCTTATCCAGTTCATAGTCTCCAGGGGTGGCAGACACATAAACAACCGTACGATTCTTAGACTCCCATTCGTCAAACGTCATGGGCCGGTTATCCAAAGCACTCGGCAATCGAAATCCATGCTCAACCAAAGTCGTTTTGCGACTACGGTCACCAGCCCACATCGCTCTAACTTGCGGGACGGTGACATGCGATTCATCGATCACCAACATAAAATCTTCTGGGAAAAAATCGTACAGTGTATCTGGCGGCTGGCCGGGCTTACGCCCCGAAAGATGACGCGAGTAGTTTTCGACGCCGGAGCAGTATCCCACTTCCTGCAACATTTCTATGTCATATCGGGTGCGAGCATTCAGACGTTGGGCTTCGAGAAGTTTCCCTTCTTTCTTGAAGTGTTCAAGCTGGTCTCGCAGTTCATTTCTTATACCACGCACTGCCGCTTCAATTCGTTGTTCAGGCATCACAAAGTGTTTGGCCGGATAGACAAACACCTGATCTAAGCGTTGAATCGTTTCACCACTTACAGGATTAATGATGGACAACTGGTCAATCTCATCGCCCCAAAATTCCACTCGGAAGGCAAACTCCTCATAGCTCGGCCAGATTTCAACGCAGTCGCCACGAACTCGAAATTTAGATCGAGCGAATTCCACGTCATTGCGTTCGTATTGGATATCGACGAGTTTCATGAGCATTTGATCGCGATCAATTTCCTGCCCCTTGGTTAGCCCAACCATCATCGTCTTGTAGTCTTCCGGTGAACCCAGTCCATAAATACTGGACACGCTGGCAATAATGATCACATCACTTCGACTAACCAAGGCACTCGTGGATGCGAGTCGAAGTCGATCAATCTCATCATTAATCGACGCATCCTTTTCGATATAGATATCTCTCTGAGGAATATAGGCTTCTGGTTGGTAGTAGTCGTAATAGCTGACAAAGTAATGGACAGCATTAGCTGGGAAAAAGGCTTTGAATTCCGAATAGAGCTGAGCGGCCAGAGTCTTATTGTGAGAAATTACCAGCGTAGGTTTTTGGATTTCCTGAATCACGTTGGCCATCGTGAATGTCTTACCGGAACCTGTCACACCCATCAGAGTTTGCAAATTCTGGCCATTGCGAATTCCCCGCACCAACTGATCAATCGCTTTAGGCTGGTCGCCTGCCGGTTCAAACGGGCTTACTAATTGAAATTCACGTTGTTGCACGAATGCAGACCCTCTCTATCTTGGCCTTAACACTACTTACCAATCCGTCATTGTAACAAACCCGCTTTGAGTCCTGAGAATCCGCGAATGTAATCCTCAAAGTTTATCTAAACAGAACAACTGGCAATTTCGGCACAAGACACACCTGTCAATCCTGACAACGCCGACATCTATAGCATGTCAAAAACAATCACTCCACAAAGCCCACAAGACTCTCACTTGCTTGATGAGCCATCCGTTCACGACCCTGTTGCTTCCGCTAATCAGCGTGAAAGCGCTGCCGCTGTCCTATTAAAAGAACTCGATCAACGCCAAGACTCTGTACTGGAAGACCTGGATCAACTTAACGGCGATATAGAGAATCTAATCGAGTCGTGGCGTAACAAAGAAAACGGGTAGACAATTAACCATTTAGCCAGTTGGCCAGTTAGACAGTTAGACAATTGTCAGTTTTTACAATTGGGAAAATTGGGTTACGAGTCGAATCCAAGGTCCAGATTGATCACCGAGTGTGTTAGGGCACCAACACTAATTCGATCCACTCCGGTTTCTGCGATCGAACGCAAAGTATCAAATGTCACACCTCCAGAGGCCTCAAGCTGAGCATCCGGACAGAGATCATTTCTCATAGCCACAGCCTGACGAAGCTCCTCAAGTGTCATATTGTCCAGCAGAACAATATCCGGAGAGCAGGGCAACGCTCGCTCTAACTGCTCCAGAGTATCCACTTCAATTTCAACCGGCGTATTGGCAACTCGCTCATCACCTAATCCTCTCAGGAAATCACGAGCGTTCTGAATGGCACCTGCGACTGACAAATCCTCATCCTCAAGGCCGTCTTTCTGAGCGTTGGCTGCTAGATGATTGTCTTTAATCAAGACCGCGTCAAACAATCCAGTTCGATGGTTCATTGCACCACCGCAACGCACTGCGTATTTTTCCAAACGCCGCCAACCGGGAGTCGTTTTTCGAGTGTCATAAACCTTGGTGGACGTACCTTCTAACAACTCGACATAGCGAGCCGCCTGGGTTGCAACTCCACACAACCTCCCTAGGAAGTTTAATATAATACGTTCGGCCGTTAACAAGTCACGGGTTAAGCCGGTCAGTGTACAAAGCACCCGTCCCGATTCCATCCGATCACCATCTACGATCGCCACATCGCATTCACAGGAAATATTCATCTCATCAAGCACAGCCTGAACAATACCTATCCCCGCTACGACACCGGCCTCGCGACTGACGATTCGAACTGTTCCGGTGTGATCTCCAGCCACCGTCGCCATCGTTGTCCAGTCCTGTTGATTGGATAAATCTTCCCGAACAGCGAGCCGAATGAGATGCCGAGCATCATCCAGCGTGTCACCATCCCAAGTTAATTGAGTAAACGTATTTACCATTTGTCAGTCGACTGTCTTTCCACGGTTGTACAATGCTGAAAATTACCAACAATTGTTGGCAAACGTATTTTGCCACGAGACGAACAATGTCTCAATGACTATTCCATCTGTCTGGAAAGACGAGCATTATGTCAATCTCCCCCATACCGGATCATCATTACCAACGGTTCTTATGGGTCATACTCGCAATTACCAGCCCACTGATTTTTTGCCAATGGCATAAACTACAATCCCCACATTCACGATGGGAGAACACTTCAAATAATGCTCGCCCGTCGCACTCCGCACAACCAGAACCCTGGACATTTCACATCGATATTAATATTGCGACAGCAATTGACTTTGAACTACTGGAAAACATCGGACCAGCCTTGGCCTCTCGAATTATTGAAACGCGAAAAACTTTGCCTAACCAACGCTTCAACACCCCCGACGAGTTGTTACAGGTGAAGGGAATAGGGGATAAAACCCTAGAGAAATTGCGTCCGTATTTAATCTGCAATTAACCGGCTAATTGGCGTCTTGCTTCCAGCTAGCTTTTTAACTTTCGAGCTTCTCGACGACGATCAGATTCTTTCAACAGAATTTTGCGGAGTCGGATCGTCTCAGGAGTAATCTCCACCAGTTCATCATCCTCGATGTACTCTAGTGCCGCTTCCAAGGACAGTTTCCGAGCAGGTTTTAGCAGGATATTATCATCACTTCCGGCGGCTCGAATATTTGTCAGTTTTTTAGCCTTCGTGGGATTCACGTCCATGTCGTTATCGCGAGCATTTTCTCCGACGACCATGCCTTCATAAACTTCATCGCCAGGGCTAACAAACAAATCACTTCTCTGCTGCAGACCATCCAGGGCGAAAGCCAGAGCTTTCCCGCTGATTTTCGAGACGAGTACGCCTTGTGGACGCCTCGGAATCTCTCCGTCTACCACTCCATAATCCAAGAAACGATGATTCATAATGGCAGTTCCCTGCGTTGCATTGAGCATTCTGGTTCGCAGGCCAATCAATCCTCTTGAAGGAATGCGAAACGTTGCCAAGGTATAATCGCCTCGATTTTCCATCACATCCAACATCGCTCTACGTTCGCCCACCAATTCCATCACAGCTCCAAACCGATCGGCCGGCACTTCAACGGTCAATGTTTCAAAGGGTTCTTCCCACTGTCCCTGTTCCGTCTGGCGCTTGATAACGCGAGGCTTACCCACAGACAATTCAAAACCTTCTCGTCGCATGTTTTCGATCAGGACAGACAGGTGTAAAACTCCGCGTCCGGCAACCACGAACCCATCTCCTGCTTCACTGGGATGAACACGCAGGGCCACATTACGTTCCAGCTCTTTCTCTAATCTCTCCTTTAACTGGCGAGAAGTGACATACTTACCTTCACGCCCGACCAATGGCGAGGAGTTAATCGTAAACAGCATTTCCAGAGTTGGTTCGTCCACGTTAACTCGAGTGAGAGGAGTAGGGGACTCCAGAGAACATACCGTATCGCCAATTTCCACATTTTCCAGACCGGTAATGGCAACCACTTCACCGGCGCTTGCAGACTCCACTTCCTGCTTTCCCAGATTCTCGAAGACATGTAACCCACCAATTTTAGATTGAGTCCTCTGATCGCCTTCCTGACAAAGCACGATCGACTGCCCTACTTTGACTTCTCCGGATTGAATCCGACCAACGGCGATACGCCCTACATATTCAGACCAGTCCAAAGTTGTCACTAACATTTGTAACGGGCCGTCTTCATCTACGTCGGGGGCGGGGATTTCATCCACGACTTTGTCGAGCAGGCAAGTCATGTCATCAGTGCGTGTGTCGGGATCCAGAGTTGCGTACCCCTCTTTCGCACTGGCAAACACATAGGAAAACTGGTCCAGATAATGATCACCTCCGAGCGTCGTCAATAATTCCAAAGCTTCATCCACCACTTCATTGCAGCGGGCATCGGGACGGTCGATCTTGTTGATCACGACGATGGGTTTCAGACCGGCATGGAGAGCTTTGGAGAGTACGAAACGAGTTTGAGGCATCACTCCCTCTGCTGCATCGAGAAGCAAGAGTGCTCCGTCAGCCATCCCTACGACCCGTTCTACTTCTCCTCCAAAATCTGCGTGACCGGGAGTGTCGATGATATTAATCTTTACGCCTCGATAGGGAAGCGCAATGTTTTTGGATAGGATTGTGATGCCACGTTCACGTTCAAGGTCGTTGCTATCCAGAATCCGTTCACCCTGGAGCTGAGTATCACGAAACTGGCCACTTTGTCGCAGCATGCAGTCAACCAGAGTTGTTTTACCGTGATCTACATGAGCGATGATCACAATGTTTCTAATATCAGAACGCATGAAGCAACAATTAATCCAGGAAGCCGATGGGAAAGGGAAACAATTAAGTCCTTAACCATATCGGCAATTCAACATTTGGACAATTGGCTAAATGCCTAACTGTCTTCGAGCTTGCCGATTTGCAAAAACGAACAACTGTCCAAATGACCAATTGTCTAATTGTCTAACTGTTTAATTGTTTAACTGTCTAATTGTCCAACTGTCCAACTGTCTAAATGGCTAAATGGCTAAATGGTTAACTGGCTAAATGGAAAACCTATTTTCCTATCGCATACAACGCATTAAACGTTCTTAGATAGATGCGGTTACCAGCGATGGCCGGAGAAGCTGAGAGTGGTTCTTCCAGACTGTTTGTGGCGATCAGCTTAAACTCTTTGCCTGGCTGACAGACACTTACCACTCCATTACGGCCGGAGAGGAAGATTTTACCATCGGCAAAAACCGGAGACGCTCGATGGCGGTCGCGATTGGTGCGTGCTTCATAGAATTGTTCGCCCGATTTTTGATCCAAGGCGATCAAATTTCCATTTTCTCGACAAAGATACACAATCCCATCCAATATCAGGGGGCTTGGCACGTCGGGCGTGATCGAGAAGTTCCAATGATGGAAGTCTGTTTGTTTGGTGAGATCACCTTCTCCGCCAGGCTTCAATGCCAATGTGATACCACGTTTGGCTGACGGGACAACAATAATGCCATCGGCAACAGCCGGTGAAGACACAAATCGCAATGTCGGGTCGTAGCCGGCTGGTGGATGCAACCCACCACATCGCCATAATTCATCACCGGTTTTTAAGTCATGGGCGACAATGTAGTCCGCTCCGTGAGTCAGTAGAAATTCCTGCGTCTTATCTC
>CALKCC010000222.1 GCA_938082855.1 uncultured Pirellulaceae bacterium
TTTTAGATGACATCGCCAATGGTCGCGTTCGAAGCGTCGTCAATTTTAATACCGACGGCCTCAATATCATCTCATGTCCGAGTTGCTCACGTGTTGAAAATGAAGCGTTTGTGCAGTTGGCTGAAGACGTGAAGGCCATGACTAGTTACGCGCAGGAACACGCTGTTACGATCGCTGTAATGGGTTGTCGAGTGAATGGGCCCGGTGAAACAGACGATGCCGACTTGGGACTATGGTGTGGTCCAAATTACGTGAACTTGAAAAAGGGGCCGGTTGAATTGGGCCGCTATGGTTACGACGTGATCTTGGATCAGCTTAAGTTGGAATTGGATACCGTGATTGCAGAAAAACAGCAGAGCTGAAAATGCGAGTGTTGTCCTGGAACCTTGGACTGCGTCCGTCACACACTCGGTTACCGTTTAAATACGGGGAGGCCTGTTTGACAGATTGCCCGCAGGCATTGCTGTGCACGGAGTTTCTTATCGACGGCCGAACCGTTGCTGGATATGCTGCCGATTGCTTGCCGCCGTTATGGTTCGATAAAGATAGCTCACGAACCTTCGAACAGCAAATTGAAGATATGCAGGCTGTGATCGCTTTGGCATCACAGCAGCTTCTGGGTCATGGTGAATTTCAGAATTTGTTCGATGCGCTTGAATGTTTGGGAACGAGCTCGTTCGATTTGTCACGTCCTCGGCTGTTACACAGTTTCGGTATCAGTATGGTCGAAAGATGCATCATTGATGCCCTGTGCCGCTATCATGCGATTCCGTTCCGTAAACTGTTGTCATCCGGTGGGTTGTATGGCGACCAGTCGCTGGAAGTTATGGCCTCAACAGGCGAGCGAAGACGTCTTACTCCCTGGCAAAGGGATCTAAGTCGCAACCAGATTTATGTACGACATACGGTAGGTATGGGCGATCCGTTAACGACAGCGAGCATCCCAGAATCTGAGTTAATTAACGACGGTAGACCTCAAGCGTTAGAAGACTATCTCAAACAGGACGGTGTAAGGTTTCTGAAAATTAAAGTGGGAAATCGGGGAGCCGACGACGTTAGTCGTATCAAAGAGATTGATCGTTTGCTAACCCTTAGCGGTATCCCGGACTATGGCATTACGATCGATGGGAATGAGCAGTATGAAACCATGGGCGCATTTATTGCTCTCATGGATGAGTTGAATTCCGATCGCAGTCTTACCAGATTCATGAGTTCAGTGCTGGCCATTGAGCAACCAATTGTTCGAAGTAAGGCGTTGGAGCGGAGTGCCCTCGACGGGATCGATACATTGGTCCGTACAACCCCGGTGATTATTGATGAGTCCGATAGTGAGTTTTCGTCCTGCTTAGAGGCATTGGATTTGGGTTATTCTGGTACTTCTTCCAAAGCATGTAAAGGCGTGACCAAGGCATTAATAAACCGACAGCTGATTGCAGACAGAAATCGCATTGGCGAGCGGCCTTACCTCATGACCGGCGAAGACTTGTGCTGTGTTGGAATTGTTTCGCTTCAAGCAGATCTTGCATTGGTTTCAGCTATGGGACTGGAGCACGTCGAGCGAAACGGGCATCATTATCATCCGGGACTGGCGTACTTACCGGAGTCATCTTATGACAGTGTGTTGTCTGAGCATTCGGATCTATATCAGGAAGTGGGAGGGATACCGAGTGTGAAAGTTGAGGCGGGACAACTGCAGCTTGAATCAGTAAATGCCTCTGGGTTTGGGTATAGCGCCCGTCTCGAATTCGATGCCTACCGAATCGTTGCACATAACGACTAATGGTCTAATTTTAGTTCAACATGCACGGAAGTGATGGTGTGTTCAAAACCAATCTCCTCGGCGGTTGCTCTAGCTTGTTCCTGTTGATGCCCCAGATGAATCCTCAGCGGTGATAAATTGGTCTGTGCCAACTGCCGCAGGAGTTCACAAAGTAGAAATTCATAGTGCTCTGCTACAAAGGTATCCCCACCCTGATATGTAACAACGTCCACACCGCCCGTTGGCCAGTTTGGAAAACTTTGTGCCAGACATGCATAGGTTAATTGAAAGTGTTCCTTTTGGGTGAGTCGGTCGGTGAGGGTAAGGCGACTGGTAGCCAAATGCGAATAGATTGCATTTAAATCAAAGGAATCAAAATCCGGGTCGTGATCCTGCCCTATTTGATGAGACCGTCGGAGTGACATTTGTTGACGCGTGAAGGGAATCTGAGTTGCCTGTGGAGCAAATTGTAAACAGTGCCATTGTTCAACCGTAGAAAAACCAAGATCGTGCAGTACTGGTAGGATGGGCTGTGTCGAGGGAATGCCCACATTGAGAAAATGCGAGGAAACCCCGTTATAGTATTCCGCCTGATTGGGATGGCTGCCGATACGAAGCGTGGTAAACCTATGTTCCTGAGCGAATAGCCTGACACTTTCCAGTAATGCTGAGGCGATTTCCGAATCGCAATTGCGGACAAGGAAATTCGAGATTGTCAGGGTGCGTGTTTCGGGACAGTCGGTCGCGACAGAACCGAGGTGGGCAAATCCGACGACTTCACCGGCGATGGTGGCGACAAAGAATCGGTCTCGTGAAAAGTAGGTTTTCGCAAATACGGTGTACTCGAGTAAATTGGGGGAAATAGATGCCTCGAGGTTGCAGCAATCATTAATTATCTTTGCGATTGCTGGTGGATCGTGGTTTAGAAAAGGCCTCACCTGAATCATGAGAGATTTACCTCGAGTGAGTCGCCTGATACGCGTACTTGATAAATAGGTACTTGAACTGCCGGAATAGACTGATGTTGGCCGTCACGTACGTCGTACTCCCAACCGTGCCAGGGGCAACGTGCGACGCAGCCATGAAGACTGCCTTTACCGAGGGAACCGCCTTGGTGCGGGCAAATTCCATCCATGGCATGGAATCCGTCGTCTGTGCGGAAGATAGCGATGATTTTTCCGTCGATTACACACTCACTGACTCCGTTTTCCGGGAACTCGGATACTGCAAGTGCATGAATCCAGTTGTCAGCCATGAAGGTTTTTCCGTTTGCGGGGATCTTTCCATCGCCGGTGTAGCCACCAGTATTGTGCCGGCGCGATTGCGATCGCATCTTCTAGTTGTTGATTATACCACGATGTAATTCCTTTGATGGTTGCCTACTCACTAGCTAGAGAATCGCAATTCAATAATCCTCGGCAGTCCAGTGTGAGTGAAAACATCTTCCAGTGATGTCTGGCTACTATGACAACTACTTCAGCCTTGGTTGTTAGTGCATAAAGCGCAAGGGCTTTGTGACAAGAAGCAGGTCGTCCCATGAAGTTCATCCATACCCCTTTTTTTCCTGCAGACTGATCGGCAAGAACTGTAAGGGTCTCCCCTTGTCTGAGCAAGCGTTCAACTGTCTCCGCCACTCCCTTCTTAGGCAGGATGAATTGGCCATAACGGCTTCTAAAGCTGTTGATGTAATCATTCATCAATGGGTTGTCGAGCGGTCTGGCGATTGTGAAGCTTGGAAAACCAAACAGGCCTGCAACAAATCCAGCAAGCTCGAAATTACCGTAATGGCCGGAGAGTAACATGGTGGGATTGGGAGAAAGGAGGCCGCGTAGCAAGTCCTCTACGTTATCCACCTGGATGTGATTTCTCCAGTTATAGCGATTGATTCTTCTGGGGGCTTGTGCAACTTCAAAAAGCATTAGGAACAAGCTTAACCACATTTGGTAGATCACCTGTTGCAGTTGTTGGTCGCTGGCCTTGGGGTATACATGGCGTAAATTCTCCATGCACACTTTGCGTCTTATACGCACCACGTGTGTCATTAGCCAGGCTAAACCGCGTCCTGCGCTATGCAAGGCAGTTTCCGGTGTCGCCTGAAGGACACAAAAGAATGATCGTAATAGTAGGTAACCAAATAGGTTCACGACAAAGGCATGGCGAAAGAGTGAGTTGATCAACTCGGGGATTTTGCCAAAAGTCGTGGATTAGACCAATACCAAACGTAAACAAACGTGCCTGACAATTAGCGTTTCTTACGCTTTACGCCCTGTTTCCGAAACGAAAGCACCGGGTCCTTGGGCAAAGGCAATTGAACGGCTTTACCAGAGGCTGCTGCCTTGTATATCGCGAGGATTATTTCAACGCTGCGGCGGCCTTCTTTACCGTCAATGGAATTCGAAGCCTTGCCCTGAATTGTACGAATTGCGTCGCGGAACAGAGCGGCGTGTGCATGGTGTCCAATGGCGGCGGGATCAGCAGCTCCACCACCGGTTTGGGTCGTACCGGACATCTTTTCCACCAAGTCACGATCTGCCTTTGTCATCTTGGCGAATTCCCAGGTGATAATGTCCTCTTCTTCAATGGCAGCAGAACCGGCGGAACCGTGAATTTCTATCTTCTTAAGTGCTCCGGGGAATGCAGCGGTCGTTGCTTCGATTACGCCTAACGCTCCATTGGCAAACCTAAGAGTCGCAACCACGACATCTTCGACATCGATTCGTTTATGAGCGAGCATATCTGCTTGGGCTGTGATTTCAACAACAGGGCCCATGAGCCAAGTGAGGAGATCTACATTATGAATTGCTTGGTTCATCAACGCGCCGCCGCCGTCTAAGCCCCAGGTGCCCCGCCAGGCGCCGCTGTCATAATACTCTTGAGTGCGATACCATTTGACATATGCATCCCCGACGGTTAATCGCCCAAATTTACCTTGATCGATCGCCTTCTTTAATAGTTGGGACGACTTGTGGAATCGTGACGGGAAGATTGTAAATAGCTTCACACGATTTTTCTTACAGGCGGCGATGATAGCGTCACATCGCTTAAGCGTGATCTCAAGCGGTTTCTCGACGATCACATGTTTCTTCGCATTGGCTGCTGCGACGGCCGGCTCCATATGGGCCCCGCTCGGTGTGCAAATCGTGATGACATCAATTTCAGGGTTCTCAAGCATAGCCTGCAAGGAATCGTAAGCAGTTCCGCCATGTTCCGTTACGAACTCATTGGCACTTTCAATTCGACGGCTATAGGCCCCGACGAGCTTAGCTCCACGGATATCTGCGATTGCTCGCGCGTGGAAATTTGCGATCATTCCGCAACCTACAATTCCGAAACCAATGGCCATAAATTACTCCCGTAGTAAAAAAGGTAACTAAGCTTGAGACAACACGATGTAAATCAGAGGTATTGTACTAATTCCATTGAGCAACATGTGAATCAGAATGCATGGAATTATTGAACCTGTTTTATTGGCCACATAACCGATGCCGAACGATAAGAGAAAGAGCGGAATCGGAGCGGCGCCTTGCCCTAGGTGAAGTGCTGCAAATATCAGACTGGTTAATAAATTTGCGCCGTGTCTCTGAAATGTGTCAGACGCTGCGAATTGATTGTCAGGCTTTTCGGACTGTTTGCAAAGGATCAACGTACTCGTTGACCAATTGCCGCTGAAGGCCCGTTGCAAATAGGTTAAAACCACACCTCTAAAAACAAACTCCTCGACTATCGGGGCCGCGACAACCACCGTGATTGCGGTGTAGATTAGTGTCTCAACCGACGCTTCGGCTAGTAGAGTGTCAATAACCGGATGGCTGTAAGGCGTAACGAGTAATCCAACAATTACATTGATAGCCATCGTCAGAGGGATTAGTAGGATGGCTGCCAGCAATCCTATCTTAAGAAGTTCCTTTAGACGGTCGTGTCTCAATCGGAACGCACGTAAGTCTCGTCGACGATAATAGAGAATGGGAACTAAGAGGAACACCGTCAATAACGTCGTCAGACCCGCTGCAGAATTAAATGGGGACATCTGAAGAAAATGATGGGTGAGATCGCTCGGGTCCGGATTAGAGACGATGAAGAGGACACCGGCAACCTGAACACCGAAATAACAAAAAAAAGTCAATACTACATCGAGAAGGTCCAGCGTGCTCTCTTCCCTGGACCATTGATCCAGTAGTGGCTTGCCAAGCTTAATACGCCGTTGGTACAGACGGTGCCACGGGAGACCGATGAAAATAGTAAGTAGTCCGACAATGAAGAGGACTTGTAACGCGATTAGCTGCGGCGACATGGAGTTGACTAGTTAGCCTCCACGTCCTGGCCCTTCGTGAGCTTGGGGATTAGCTCGATCGACGCCTTGATGTAGATTAGTCCCGAATAAACGGTACTGATGACGGCCAACCAGACAAACGCAGCCGTAGAGTAGCTGAGTGCTGAGCTGACCTCTGTAGCGTTTTCAGGATCTTCAGCTTTCCCAATGATCAATAAGGCTCCGATGACCGCACCACACTGAAAAACCATCTTTAGTTTCCCCGGCATGTTGGCAGAGAAATCACCACCATGTTGCTCGATGAATCCGCGTAACGCCGTTACCAGGATTTCGCGACCGACCACGACGACCGCCATCCAACCTTGGATGACGTAGAATGCACCTTCTGTAATGACAGTGCCCGCTGTTTGTAACTTCGCCATTTCGACTGCGAGTAAGGTGAAAGTGCCGCAAATGATAATCTTGTCACAAAAGGGATCAAGAATTCGACCAAGTTGAGTGACTTGATCATATTTCCTGGCTAGGTAGCCATCCACCCAGTCTGTTCCGGCAGCAATGATAAATAGAATGAGTGAGAGTGTGTATTGCTGTAGTGGCAGTAGGATGAAAATCACAATCGACAGCAGGAACCGAGCCGCGGTGATAATGTTCGGAGCATTTAGCACCTTGTTCTTATTTGTATCTGACATCCGAAGGTCCTATATGTGGGTATGCTGTTCGTAGATACAGTGTACACAGTTTGGCTGGGGATAGCATATCGAGAGTATAGAGAACTACGAGGGGATGGCCGATAGGTCATAGCCGGCAGAGGCGGCAACTTCCACTGGGAGAATGTCCCCGGGTCTCAATTGCTTCTCAGGTGATGTGACAAAGACCAGGCAGTCGATGTCCGGCGCATCGGCCTGAGACCGTGCGACCCAAACGTTTTCTTCGTCTGGCAAAGCACGATCGATAATGACTGGCAGGGTCGTGCCGACCAGTTGCTGGTTTCGTTCGAATACAATTTCCTGCTGGGCTTCCATCAACCGCTCTTTGCGTTCTAACTTGACCTCTTCGGGAAGATGATTGTCGAATTGCGACGACGGCGTATGTTCTTCGTAACTGTATGTAAAGACACCAACACGCTCGAATTTAGTCGCCTTAACGAAATCTAGCAATTCTTCAAACTGCTCATCGGTTTCGCCAGGGAAGCCGGTGATAAAGGTGGTTCTCAATGCGAGTCCAGGAATACCCTCTCGGAGTCGATTGATCATGTCTTCGGTTTTGGCTCGGGTGACGCGCCGTGACATACGCTTGAGCATGTGATCGTTGATATGTTGAAGCGGCATATCGATATAGGGGATGACTTTCCGCGAATTAGCGATGGCGGAAATCAATTCGTCGGTGATGTACATCGGATAAAAGTACAGTAGTCGTATCCAGTCGATCCCAACAAGCGAATCTAATTCGGTAATGAGATCGGCAAGGCGGGCTTCGCCATAGAGATCCATTCCGTAATAGGTTGTGTCCTGGGCGACAATGTTGAGTTCGCGCACTCCATCATTGGCAAGTTGATTCGCCTCGACAAGCACCTGCTCCATTGGTTTAGTCGCATGCTTACCACGCATTCGTGGTATATCACAGAATGTACAAAGCCGGTCGCAACCTTCAGAGATTTTCAGATAGGCAAAGTGATTTGGCGTGATGCGTAATCGGTCCGTATCTGGTAACGCGCGAATGGGAGCTGGCTTAAACACAGATCGTTGTTCTTCCAGGTCACCTAGCAGTCGATCGGCGATTTTGGTGACTTCCTCGCGCCCGAAAACGCCTACGAGAGAATCGATTTCCGGTCGTTCGTCGAGTAACTGTTCCTTTTGCCTTTCGGCCAGACAACCGGAGACGACTACGCCCTTAATAATTCCCTGATTCTTTAGAGAGATCATCTCATCGATGGCACCGTAGGACTCCTTGCGTGCCTCTTCTATGAAACCACAGGTGTTGACGACGACAAAATCAGCTTGCTGTGGATCACCAACAAGCTGATACCCATCAAGCTGCAGTAGGCCGAGCATGCGTTCGCTGTCCACGGTGTTTTTAGCACATCCGAGGCTTACGAAAGCATAATTACCTTTTACGTCCTTAGGTTGCTGTTCCGATTTGATATCCAAGTCTGCCATCGAAAAATTACTGCCCTAAAACCAAAGAGTTTTGTTTACTACGTTTAATAATGAACTGCCGTTTGCAAAACGTTCGATATTTTCTAGTAAAACTTCGAGATGTCGTTCAGGAACGCGAGGTGTACACGCCGCAATATGTGGCGTGAGAATTACATTTGGAAATCCCCATAAAGGATGTTCGGCCGGCAATGGCTCAATTTCATAGACGTCCAGTGCGGCACCGGCAATTTGTTCCGATTCTAGTGCTAAAACCAGATCATCAAGTGGCACGATGACTCCTCGGCCAATATTGATGAAGTAGGCTGAGTTTTTCATCTGTGCAAAGCAGGATGAGTTGAAAAAGCCTTCTGTTTCCGGAGTGTGGGGAGCTGCGACTACAACAAAATCACTCTCTTGGAGCAGCTTGGGAAGAAAATCCATATCGCCAAATTCATCGGTATCATCCGTCGCGGCGGCGTATGGGTCGACCGCTAGTGTTCGCATCCCGAGTCGTTTGCCATAGCTAACGATTTCGCTACCGATACTTCCCAGTCCAATGACTCCTAATGTTGAATCGGCCAGCTGTTGATGACTACGGTCCATGGAGGTTTCGTTGCCAGGCCCAACGGCGTAGTCTGCTCTGGCATCTTCACCACCAACCGGTGCCCAAGTTCGGTGTGCTTGTTGATTCATATAGATGTGCATGCGTCGGGCGAACATTAATATGTAGGCAAAGACCTGATCGGCAATCACATCGTAAAAGAGCCCTTGCATATTCGTTAGCTGGCAAGGGTGGGCAATCAACTCAGGAAACAGATAGTGTTCTAGGCTAGCGGTCGGACTCTGTACCCACTCTAATTGGCGAGCTGCGGCCAAAAGTGACGGAGTGATTTTGCCGTAGAATCCCTGAGCATCAGAGATCTCGTCAATAGCCTGTTGTGAGGTTTCGCAATTGATGACCTGCAAGCTTCCAGGTATCGCCTGTACCAAGGCGAGACGTCGAGCATCTAACGGTGGGTGTATGACGAGTTTCTTCATGTTAGGACCACTGTGGATAACTTACCTGCCCAGGGACCGTGACTCGGGTCGTATAAATCGTCTTTCCTGCGGTGACGTAAATTGTTTTGCCATCAGAGCCACCGAACGCGAGGTTGGTCAACGTGTCTTCTGGGATGGGAATACGTCCTTTCATTTCTCCTTCAGGAGTGATGATATAGATTCCTGGTGGGACGGTGCTGTCTTCATGAGGGCCACGAGGAGTGTTAATGCCCGCGGCAATATAGAGGTTGCCCTCTGTATCCAGCCGCATGCCATCGCCGCCGCGTCCTCCCTTAAAATCCCAGACGACGGATTGGTTGGATGGGTTTCCTTCGCAATCCAGATCGAAGTGCCAGATTTTGCGATTCCCACCGATAACTGGGCAGCTATCGACTAGGTAAAGGTGTTTGGAATCTTGCGTCACTGCAATCCCATTAGGACGTTGGATTTCGGGTTGCGTAATCACTCGCGATACTTGCCCGTCCGGATCAATGCGGTAGACCGCGTCGCAGTCCATTTCCATGATAGAGCGGTCATCGTAGCATGGATCAGTGAAATAGATTCGTCCGTTTCCGTCGACACAGATGTCATTGGGTGAGTTGTACTTCAATCCGTCATACGAGTCGGTTAGCACTTCATTTTCTCCCGTTTCCATATTGGTACGGGTAATGCGACGGGCTCCCAATTCATGGCCAAACTCAGCACCTTCACAGTGCAATAATCGGCCTTCCGGATCAAAAGTCTGCCCGTTGGTGCGGTTGCTTGTATCACGCCAGGTGGTTGTTGTTCCGTCAGTGGACAATGCCAGAATGCGATTGTTCGGAATGTCGGAATAATAGAGAGTTCCGTCTGCTGCCACCGCCGGTCCTTCGGTGAAAACGAGAAAGGATGCACTGGTGACGGATTCAATTCCGTCCGGCAATTCAAGGGTTCTGTAGTCCATATTGTTTAACTCGAAATTAGCTTGTTCTCTATGGTTTGAAGAATCGCATCGGCAACCTCGGGTTTGCTTCCTTGGGTGGCCAATACGATTGTACCGACTGGGTCTAATATTTCGATGGCGTTATTGGGTGAATCCATGGCGGATGGGCCATTGAGCACAATCAAATCACAGCACTTGGCTTCCAGCTTTACTAAGGCTCGGAATCGTTGATCATCCGTTTCTAATGCAAAGCCGACCACCCATTGGTTTGATCGTTTGATTCCGCCTAAGGTAGCAATAATGTCTGGAGTTTCTTCCAGATGCAACGTTAGCCCATCTCCGGTCTTTTTGATTTTCTGGTCCTGAACAATTCGCGGACTATAGTCGCATGGGGCTGCGGCCCCTATGACCCCGTCGGCGTCTTTAAAGTGACGGCATGCTGCATCCAACATTTCATCGGTCGTCGAAACGTTAATCACATTGGCGTCTGTCGGATAGCTAACATTCACAGGCCCGCTGATGATGGTCACTTGGTGCCCAAGTTTTAAACAGGAATCGGCGAGGCAGGCACCCATTTTTCCACTGGAGGCATTCGTTAGGTAGCGAACCGGGTCGATGTACTGTCTGGTTGGGCCTGAGGTAATGAGGATGTGTGCCATAGTTGTCAGGAGTTGCAACAGTGAAGAAGTGTGGACAAGATGTCTGCGATATTCTGCAATCTACCCGTTCCTTGTTGCCGACAACTGAGCCAACCGTCCTCGGGAGCGAGTATCTGGCAACCGTCGTCGACCAATTGCTGTAGATTTCGCTGAGTCGCAGGGTTCGACCACATGGACGAATTCATTGCGGGGGCGAGGAATACGTCACCGTCGAAGGCAGAATAAGTCGCTGACGCGATACAGTCCGCGTGTCCATTTGCTGCTTTGGCAAGGAAGTTGGCTGTCGCGGGTACGACCGCCAGTACGTCACAATGCGTTGCGAGGTGGATATGGGCTCCATAGGGCGCCTCAGTGGTTGCTCCTACAGAGGTACGGACTGGATTACCACTGAGCGCTAAAAACGTAGTTGCACCAACAAAATCCGTTGCTGCTGGAGTCATCGCAACATGAACCTGAATGCCGGCTTGTGTTAGGCGAGAAGTCAGGTGAGCCGCTTTGTAAGACGCAATGCCACCGGTCACACAAAGGCAAATCGATTTTGGCTGTGCCCCGGCGTCCATTAGAGATCTAGTGGGTTAATGTCTGGCACATCCGTGACAGGTTCGGCATCAGGTGACACTTGGACTTCGTCGTTTTCATCCAGGAAAATCTTGTCCTGAAGGATTTCCTGAAGCACAAGTCGCATTTGGTCTTCATTACCGGAAGCATCGACTAAAACGCGAGATCCCTGTTTTAGTTGAACGATACGTTTCTGGATCAACGTTGAAAGTTTAAAACGTCCACCAACTTTGTTGATGATTTCTTCTTCTTTCAGTTCTTCAAGCATTACTTAGTCTCCAAAGCTTGTAAAAGTTGGCTCACTTGACGGGCAGCGCGATCAACCTCGTCATTTGTTATCTGGTGCTGGTAGTGGTGTCGATTGGACATCTCATGCTTCGCTACTTGTAAGCGCCGCAGGATAGCCTCTTCACTATCAGTCTGTCGGTTTCTTAACCGCCGTTCAAGTTCTTCCATCGAGCCGGGGTTAATAAATATTGTAATCGCATCTGGGATACGGTCTATGACTGACAGGGCACCAGCGACATCTATTTCTAAAATAACCCACTGGCCGCTAGCTTGACCGTCGGAGACGGATTGCTCAAGCGTGCCATACCAATTTCCTTGCCCGAACACTTCTTTGTATTCGAGGAAGTCGTCGTTGAGTCGTCTGCGTTCAAACTCTTCGTGCGATAGGAAGTGATACGAAACTCCGTCGACTTCGTCTGGGCGAGGAGTTCGAGTCGTGGCCGAAACGCTCAGCGCTAGAGGCAAAGGGCAGATTTCAAACAGCCGCTTTACGAGTGTGGATTTACCCGCACCGGAAGGACCTGAGATGATCACCACTTTCCCTGACATAATTCCGATTCAATTGCCTTCCGCACAAAGGTTATTCGATATTTTGAACCTGTTCCCGGATACGTTCAATAATGGTCTTTGCCTCGACCACCGAGTTTGCAATCTGGGTGTCGTTGGCCTTGGACCCGATTGTGTTGATCTCACGAAAGAGTTCCTGCGTGATAAAGTCCAATTTTCTACCCTGACTAGTAGTTGATTGCATCACGTTCCGGAATTGTTCCAGATGACTGTTGAGGCGTACTACTTCTTCGGTAATGTCACAGCGATCGGCAAACAAGCCAATCTCTCTGGCAAGGTCACCCTCATTAAGTGTGACATCGTGCTTCTCTAAAAGCTTGTTGATCTTATCGGTCAATCGTTCCTGGTAATTGGTAATGACGATGGGAGCGCGGTCATTGATTTGTTCTACGATCGTTTTCAGCGAATCGAGCTGCTGGTTAAATACCGCTTCGATCGCATTGCCTTCGGCTTCGCGCATCGCATTGAATTGTCCAAGAGCCTGTTGCAACGCGTCGTTGGACAGTGATAGGGCGCTTGCCACCGATGACTCACTGGTGACGTTATTAATGACCACGCCTGGTAAGCCGAGCAAGGATTCTAAAGAAGGGGAGTTTTGACTAAGTGACTGCAACTGAGCCTGATAGGCTTGCAATAACTCGGTATCGATTGCGAAGTCATCCTGCCGTGAATGCTTTATCACCTTGATGTTCACGTTAATCGTCCCGCGGCCGACCGCAGACCGAATTTGTTTTTCGATTGAAGATTCGTGGGCAATAAGGGAGTCCGGGGCCCGTAAGTTGATCTTCAGGTGCCGGTTGTTTACGGCGCGAATCTCAATGGTAAGAGTGGCGTTCTCATCGGAGACGGTGGCGACACCTTGACCGGTCATACTTAATAGCATGCAGGAGCTCGTTTTGGAAAAATGAACTTCGTTATTTGATTCACGGCGTACTGACCACGAGATGGTCAAACCGAAAGTTATTCAGAATCCGGTGATTCCGCTTCCGTCGACTCTTCCTCTGTCGCAGGCGTCGCCGGTTCGTCGGTTTCTTCTTCAGGCGTCTCCGGTGGAGTTACCGTGTTCGCCTCAGTTGCGTCGCTAGTTGGCTCTTCTTCCGTTGCGGAATCGGAAATGGCGTCTTCTGCAGTTTCTTCTTCACCAGTGGCTGGAGCAATGGGCAATGAGTCTGTGCCATTGCCTAGGTCACTCGGTGTGTCCTCCGATGACGAATCATCAGAGGAAGCTGTGTCTGATTCACTCGCGCCACCTTCATCCTGCTGTGTCTGGTCTGCGTCTTTCGGGCTGCTGTAGGAGTAGATCGTTACACAGGAAAGGAAGATCCAAACACCTGTGAATGCAATCGTAATCCACATGAGGGTATCGCCCCCACGAGCTCCGAACGCACTTTGTGCTGTTCCTGTCAGCGAACCGGCGATTCCGCCGCCTTTTCCACGTTGAATCATGATGATGAAAACGAGGAATAAAGAAAGGCAAAATAGGATAACAGCAAGGGCTCCGAGCCAAAATCCGCCGGCGCCGATTAGAAATAAACTGTCCATGGAGGGGCAATCAAATAAATCTAGGTTTGAAAAAAACTGTAATCATTAAATTTGGCACGGAAAACGGCTGTTGTAAATGCCCAATTTCTGCGAAAACGTCACTGGGTGACACGCGTGGAGGGGTTAGCCGTGCTTGATGATTCCCAAAAATGACTCTGCATCTAGGGACGCGCCACCAACCAAAGCTCCATCAATATTAGGTTGGGCTAGCAATTCTTCTGCATTGGTGGGCTTCACACTTCCGCCGTATTGGATACGAGTAGCCTGGGCCACTTCATCGCCAAACTGTTCGGTAAGGATGCCGCGGATATGTGCATGAACTTCTTCTGCTTGTTCAGGCGTGGCGACTTTACCTGTACCAATAGCCCAAATGGGTTCATAGGCGACAGTGATGTGTGCCATCTGCTCGGCGCTGATATCCGCCAACGAGCCGATAACTTCGGTGCCTACAATACTGTTAGTTTCACCAGCTTCGCGTTCTTCGAGCGTCTCTCCAACGCAGAGAATGATTTCCAATCCGTGACCCAACGCGGTTTTAATCTTTTCATTTACGAGTTGATCACATTCGCGAAACAGCTCGCGGCGTTCACTGTGCCCAACGATCACGAGGTTACAGCCCAAGTCGGTTAGCATGCTGCTGCTCATCTCACCGGTGTACGCTCCGCTTTCGGCAGCGTGAACATTTTGGGCACCCAGCTTAACGTTGGAACCGGAAACGGCCGAACTCACAGCGTCGAGGTAACCGAAGGACGGGCAGATTGCTACGTCAACGTCCGTTGAATCCCCTATAGCTTCAGCTAGCGCCGAGGCTAGAGCCACTGCGTCCGCTTTGGACAGGTTCATTTTCCAATTTCCGGCGATATATGTCTTACGCATGTTTTGATCTTTCAGATAGTTGATTTAACCGAAGGTCTTGCCAAACACGTCGGCAACCTTGACGAGTTGTTTGAAGGTTTCATCGAATTGCTCAGGCAGCAGTGCTTGCGGTCCATCGGATAACGCCTTTTCCGGGCAGTCGTGGACTTCGATATGCACGCCGTCTGCTCCGGCAGCGACACCAGCGTAGGCACAGGCCGGTATTAGGTCGGGGCGACCTGTTGCATGACTTGGGTCCACGATGACTGGCAAGTGCGTGAGTGTCTTTAAGGCAGCGACTGCCGCTACGTCGTACAGGTTACGTGTAACCGAATCAAAGCCTTTAATACCTCGCTCGCACAACACAACGTTTTGATTCCCGTGAGCCAGAATATACTCGGCGCTCATGAGAAGGTCCTGCACTGTCGCACTCATGCCGCGTTTTAGAATGACAGGTTTGTTGGCCTTTCCTACTTCCGTTAGGAGGACGAAATTCTGCATGTTTCGGGCACCAACCTGAAGCATGTCGGCATACTCACAGATGACGTCAAGATTACGAGCGTCCGTGATCTCGGTTACAACCGGGATGTCGTATTTGTCACCGACAGCTCGGAGGATTTTCAGGCCCTCAACGCCCATGCCCTGGAATGAATAAGGACTGGTCCTGGGCTTATACGCGCCGCCGCGAAGAATGTTTGCTCCACTCGCTTTGACGGCAGCAGCAATGCTATCCATTCGTTCTTCAGATTCAATGGAACAGGGCCCGGCAACCATTGCTAAATGGCCACCGCCGATCTTAGTCTTGCCAACTTCTACAACGCTAGGTTGAGGATGAGCTTCAAGACTGGCTAATTTATAGGGCGGTAATACACGCACGACGTCGCTGACACCTGTAAAGGATTTGATTTGGTCTGAGTCGATAGAGGCTTCGTCACCGATGACTCCTATGATAGTACGAAAAGTCCCGCGGCTAACATGGGCCTGCATTTCTAATGAAGCAATATGATCGGTGAGTGCACCGATCTGTTCTTCGGTGGTATCCGATTTAAGGATGATAATCACGGTGATTTCCTGAGGAATGTTGGTGAGATGGATACGCGAAATAGATTTGGTTCTTCCAAACTGTGACGCGCATCAATAGCGAAGTACGAAGTTTACCACAGGAATGCGAGGTGCGTATATACCATATCGGCCACGAAAATCTCGGCTAGCCTACCGGGACTTTGGCTGGTGAATTGGAAAAGATCCTAGGACCGATATTCGCTGAGTTTTGCGTTCAAGATTCGAGATCGCAGTTTGCACCGCAGTGTCCTCGCGATGCCCCTCGAGCTCAATGAAAAAGACATATTCCGAGGGGTGATTTGGCTTCGGGAAAGACTCGATCCATGTAAGATTCAGCGATTGCTTTTTAAAAGCTAACATCGCATCCGCTAATGCTCCGGGAGCATGTGCTAATTCAACAATGAGAGTGGTTTTATCAGATCCGGATGGAGCGGGACGATCGTCTCCTATAATGGCAAAGCGCGTGACATTACCCTGCCGATCCTCGATTTTGCTGGCCAGCGTATTTAAGCCGTAGTGTTGGCCGGCTAGGACGCTGGCGATAGCAGCGGCACCCGTTGTCTGGGATGCCAATTCCGCAGCCACCGTGGTGCTGGGAGTGTCCACTAGAGTGGCATTTGGTAAATGCTTAGCAATCCATTCACGGCACTGGGACAACGCCTGAGGCTTACTGTAAATCTCGCGAATCTCATCCAGAGTATTCAAGCTCAAGAGCGTATGGTGAATTGGAAGGTTGATTTCACCACAAATTGAAACAGGCGATCTTGCGAGAACATTTAATGTATCGACAATTCTTCCGTCGGTTGAATTTTCAATGGGAACGACACCGAAATCAGCCTCTTGCTTTAGTACGGCTTCGAACACATTTGAAATCGTCGGTACGGGATGAGGCGTAATATTGCTCCCGAAGTATTGGGAGGTCGCTAAATGGCTGTAGCTATATAAGGGACCGAGGAATGCAACGGATGACGGATGTTGCTGGTTGTACTCGAGTTGAGTGAGTTCACGAACGAGTGGTAACAGATGCTCGCGAATGGCCGCGTATTTTTTAGCACTAAGCGATTTACTAGCCGTGTCGTGAACCGTCTGTACGAGTGTTTCCAATGTCACATCGTTTTGGGCCGCCGTTTCGAATGCCTGATAATGGCGTACTAAACTACGGATCAATTCAGTCGTCTCTTTACCGAGCGCGCGTTGGCTTGCTGCCGGGGACAATTTTTTGGACTCTACTTTCTTGGCGCACATGAGACGGTTCCATGCCGAGACTTAATTTGGGGTATTTCTGAACCATAACACGGTCGCCTTTTTACGCCAAGACAGATAAATCACACTGTCATTATGGCAGTGGGGACAAAGATCGCCTTGTATCGTCAAAATTGGTGTCTGGACGGTTTGAGTACCCATTTCCGAGTAAATGCACGGGAATTAGATGCTCAATGTGTTGGTAAAGCATATTCATCCCCGTTTTGGCACGGCGCTTGCTTATAGTCTTTTAGGAATCTTCATCGCGATAATTGATGCCAATTAGGCACATGCGCGATGAATCGGAGAATAGGAAACCTTGCTAGGAGCTAATCAGAGAATATGGCTGAAGGTGAAAAGATAATTGGAATCGACCTGGGAACAACTAACTCGGTGGTTGCCGTGGTTGAAGGTTCGGACCCTAAAGTGATCCCGAATCCGGAAGGTAGTCGGCTTACCCCAAGTGTGGTGGCCTATACGGACGGAGGAGAGACTCACGTGGGTGAACCTGCGCGACGTCAGGCGGTGACCAATCCTCAACGAACCGTCTATTCTGTTAAGCGATTTATGGGAAGACGTTTCGCGGAAACGACCGACGCGGACAAGATGGTTCCCTACGAAGTAAGTAAGGGCGATAACGGGTATACACAAATCCGTATCGACGACAAGGATTACACTCCTCAGGAGGTCTCAGCCAAGACTCTTCGAAAACTGAAAGAGGCAGCCGAGTCTTACTTGGGACATAAAGTCAATAAGGCCGTGATTACGGTACCAGCATATTTCAATGATGCCCAACGGCAGGCTACGAAGGATGCCGGTCAAATTGCCGGACTTGAGGTTGCTCGAATCATCAACGAGCCAACCGCAGCGGCATTAGCCTATGGGCTTGATAAGAAGTCGGACGAGCGAATTGTTGTATTTGACCTCGGTGGCGGGACCTTCGATGTTTCCGTGCT